>JBEKDX010000207.1:5261-10622 GCA_050014135.1 Occallatibacter sp. | reverse complement strand
GCGGCGCCAGATGGTGCGGAGTTCGCTCAGGCATTTTCAGGACACCGTCAATCTCTTGGTCTTTCACGACAGCTCCTCGCTCTGCTCCGTCCTGTACCCGGCGGCGCTCATGGTTACCCTCAACTTTTTGTATGCCCTATGCACTTTTTGCTTCACCGACCCCACGGTGGAAGACGTGGCGCGCGCAACCTCCTCCAAAGACATTCCCGCCACCTTCATCATCTCGATCACCTCACGTTGGCTCTCTGAGAGAGGAGCCAGCAGCATATCCAGACCATCGGAATGATCGAATTCTCTCGGGAGGGCTGCGACTTCTTTTGTCATTGCTTCCAGTTGCTGCTTGCCGGCAGCAGTCCAGATCGACTTCCGATAATGGTCTACGCGAACGTGTCGCGCAATTGCATAAAACCAGGGAAGCGCCGGTTCGCCGGGGCGATAGGTATGCCGCACCCTGTGAATACGAAGCCAGGTTTCCTGTAGCAGGTCTTCAGCATCCGCGCGGCTCTGAGATTGCGCAAGAAAGAACCGATGTAGCTGCGGTCCGGTCCGCTCGATGAGGTCAGCGGCCGCGGCATAATCGCCCTGTTGATAGCGAACCATCAAAATCTCAAGATTGCTGTCTGGGTGCATGGGTTCGAGTGCCTTCTTGCATTGATTATTTGAACATGCTACTTGATGCAAATTGTTTCTGACCTCAAATGCACTCGCAAACCTATTGTGATCGCCCGTTGAATAATTCGATGAAGAGCGCCGGAAAGTTACGCAAAGCCAATTCATTTCAGAGGTTTTTAACAGAAAGATAAATCGAATAGCCTACCGTAACTTTTCAGAGGTATAGATCGAATACCAGTTAGTGAAAATGCTCCGCGTTCGGTGTGAGTGCCCAAGGTAGCCGCGGAGGATATTTTCAACAAATTCCCCTCAAGGAGATCGAAATGGAATTGCAAAGACACCTTCACAAAGGTATGCGGCGTTCCGGCTTTATGCTGGCAGCGCTATCTCTCACCGGCGTACTGGCTGCTTTCGGCCAGATGAATCGCAGCACGCTGGTGATCACGAGCACGAACAACGCAAGCGGGAATGCAGTCGTCGTATTCAAACTGGATACTACGGGAATGCCCTCGCTGGCATTAGCGGAGAATATGAACACGGGCGGAAAAGGCGGGGCGAGCACAAACGCGGGAATCGTGCAATTCAAAGGCGATCTGGGAGCGGTGGCGAATTACGGATCGAAGACCGTCAGCCAATTGGTACGCTACAACAACTCCATTGCTATTGGAAAGACGATCAGTCTGGCTCCCGACTGCAACAATCCGGATTCGGTCGCATTGACCGAGGAGCATCTCTTTGTCGTCGGCGCCAATTGCGCCGAGAGTCATGCATGGCCCTGGGGCTACGTGGATGGCTCCGTTGTGAGTCTTACGGATTCCTCGGCGGCGCAGATCGCGGTTGGTAAGAACTGGGCAGCCGTGACAATGAGCTCAGGATCAGTTCTGCAATTGCCGCTCACGCAGGACGATGGTGTGTTGAGCGGAGCCACTAACACCGTTGCGCTACCCAGCAACGCGGATATGGTGCCGCTTGGGGAGGCCTTCTGGGGAAACGTATTGGGCTTCACGCCGGCTCATAGCCCTGACAGCTTCGCTATAGTGGACGAAGACCGGAACCTGTATCCGATAGCTGGACCCACACCTTCCTATCCCGTCAACGCTCCCTGCTGGGTGGCCAAAGGACCGGGGAACATTTGGTACACGGGCAACTCCCCCGGTCAGGCGATCTCCATCTTCTTCAGCGACAACCAGGGCGGAGTCTTCTACAAATCGGTTCCCTTGCCGGGCTCGCCGACAGACATCACGGTCTCCGCCGACAAGAAGTGGCTTGCCGTCATCTATACAGCGAGCGGCAACGCCTATGTCGCCGTCTTTTCAATCGACGATCATGGCGATCTCACGCCTGCGGCGACCTCAAACTCAATTGGCGTCGCTTCCTTCAGCGGCGTGGCCTTCAGCCAGTAACCGATTCAGTCGCCGTCATCATGTCTGGCAGGTATTGCTTGTCAGACATGATGACGGTACAGCCAGATTGCGATTTTGGGGAGAGCCGTGAGCAACGCGCTCTATAGCTCCCATTAGAACCCTTGGCGCCATGGCAGGCACTATCCGGTCGTCGTACAACGCATCTTCTAGAAAGCTCTCTTCCCTCGATACCACCAGTATCTTTGCTTGAGGCCACCGCTGGCGAATCAACCTGCAGGCGGCATCGAGTTCGAACGAGGAAAGCGTGTCATGAAGAATCGCGGCCTGTATGGATTCCCTCGGTGGTATTCCCCACAATTGCCGATAATCTGTTGCTATGGTGAGACGCGAGTTCGGTTCATGCAAGAGCGCATCGTGTATCCAAAGGCCACGAGCCACCGGACCCACCGAAACAACGTGGATCGTGGCTGCAACCCGAATATGCGTTGCATCCGGAGTTACGTTGACGTATAGATCGGTGCTCGTAGTAATGTTGCTGTGACTGTCCATTCGACTCCTTGAGGGCAATGTCAGCTTGTAGAGGACAAAACAACATTGCAGGCAAAAACCAGAGTGAGCACATTCTGTGTTACTCCATAGAAAACTCGCTCCGATATACAGTTCGATTCAGAGCACACGGCTACAGCGCGAACTCGAGAGCTAAACCGCGCGCAAACTATGCTCAAAAGAAGCGAAGTGGAGGGGGCGAGCGGAATGGAATCAGAAAGTCGAAGTAGGCAACGTCGCGCGGGCGCACTCTGAGAATGCGCCCGGCAGTACGGCTAAGTTGGGGAAGCCGTCGAATAGGAATATAGAATGCCTGTGATCCTGGAAGTTGGTACGACTTGATTTTGGAACTAGAAACTGTCGCTTCGGAAGCGTCTCGCGATTCGATCCACAACTGCGCAATCGGAACTCGCGACGATGAGGTAGAATGACAACGATAAACGGATAGCTTGTATTCAACTCCACATACAACAAATACGCCTGCTATTCCGAGAAGTCCCAGAGCGTAACGCCTAAATCGGCATCTCCATAGTGGATAGCTGAACAGCGGCTGCGTTCTCGTCAAGAGAATGTGCGACTGCAAGGCTCTAGCAATTATCGTGAATGGGCTGCGATCTGACAAATTGTTAAACCAATCCTTCTGCTGGGGTGAAGTGAATCACACCGCCATAGACTCCGTTCCTGATAAAAAGTCATGCGTCACGCTATCTATTTCGAGTTCCATGCTTGCGCACTTGCGCCAGTTTCTGAACTTTCTTGTCTCGACTTCCATTATTCACAGTCTGAATATAAGCGCCTGTCCAAAACGGAACAGCGACACGCTGACCGCTCCTCCATAATTGTTGGCGGAATGAGACGTGTTAGTCGCGGGTGAAGATCGATAGGAATTGCGTGTGAGGCAGACAGAGGTACGAGTCGGGACACTTGCTATATCCATACTCTTGCCTGCTAGACTCAGCGCTGTCTTTCCCGCTCGCGCTTACACAGAAAAAGGAGAAAAGGAGATCTGTCGCGATGCGTATGAGAGTGAATTACTGTGTCTTGCTCGCCGTGGCCCTCGCGGCCTGTTTATGCGCCAAACCAATGCTTGCCCAATCGTCTGAATACACTGGAAAGTTAAAGATTCACGTAGAGCCAAAGCGGGCCTACGTCTTTGTCGATGGAAAGGCCATTCGTCAAGGCAGCCAAACCATACGTCTGGCGCCGGGCACACATAACGTGGATGTGCATAACTACGGATACTCCGCCCAAACGCAGAATGTGCAGGTAAGCGATCAGCGGGAAACAAAAATTGATGTTGACCTGCAACGCTTCGGCGACAAGGTCAGCGGACCTTTTGCCGACCTTGAATTCAAAGGCGATCATCGGGCTGCGGTCCTTCTAAACGGGACGACGCCGGCGTACTTTGTCGGCAATCCGGGCGAGTTCGACTGGGATTGGCTCTGGCATAAGCGTCTGCTGCTCCAGCCGGGATCGTACCATGTCACGGTGAAGCGAGAGGGTGACACTCTATGGAGCGGAGATGTAACAGCGCAGGCCGGCCGGAAGGTGATCGTGTATCTCGACAAGAACGGCAAGATGGTTAAGAAGAACTTTCACGCTGGATATGACCTCGGACCGCAACCGCGTTTCCACGCTGGATTCATCAGCGACACAGTACCGGTTGCTCCGGTGACAACTGAGCTTTCGGCTGCGTCTGACAAACTCGGCTGCGGACAAAGTACGGCGCTCAAGTGGGAGACTGCGAATGCGATAGATACGTCAATCTCCGGAATAGGGCCAGTAGCAAATGATGGGAGCCGCGATGTTTCGCCCACGCATAAGATGACGTACTCGATCAAGGCCGTCGGACCTGGCGGAGAGTCCACGCGGACCGTGACAGTCGATGTGAATGCCCAGCCGGCGGCGACAATCGCAGTGAGCCAACCGGAGATTCGTTATCACAAGATTGGCGACAAGGTCGTGGAACAGGAGTCGGCGACATTACGCTGGACTGCGTCGGACGCCAGTTCCGCGTCGATCCAGCCGCTCGGAGAAGTGGCGATGAACGGAAGCCGGACGATTATGGCGGATCCCAAGCGCACCAGCGCGGGGCCGGTGAATGAAGACGTGTCCTATACGCTTACCGCGTCGAACCCGTGCGGAGGAAGCGTAACCAAAACCGCGACCTTGCATATTGTGGGTTCGATCGATCCACCGCCCAATACCACGCTTGCGAGCCTCTTTTATCCCACAGCCTATCCGACCAAGCGGCATCCGAAGATTGGTCTCGTGCCGAACGAGAAAGCGGCATTGGATCAACTTGCAACTCAATTCAAAAACTATGGGAGCTATGAAGACAACGCCAACCTCGTGATCGTCGGACACGCGGATATTCGCGGTTCGGACCGGTACAACCAGGCGCTCAGCGAACGGCGCGCGGAAGAGGCCGAAAACTATCTCGTTTCCAAGGGCGTTCCTGCATCGGAACTGAAGATTGAAGCAAAGGGGAAGAAAGATCAGATTCCGCTGAAAGCGGTTGAATCACTCCAAGCCAAAGATGTGCAGAAGCCTGAGAAATGGATGAGCAAGGACGAGAAAACAACCTGGCTCGCTTACAATCGCCGCGTAGACATCGTTCTGGAGCCAAAAGGCCAGCAGTCAGCGAGAATGTATCCGAACGATGTGACATCCGCGCGCCTGTTGTGGCAGCGATCCGAGCCGAGTTATCGGTCTTTCTCTAAAATGGCGGGAAGTTCAGCCGGCACAGAGCAGGCAAGTTTGAAGTCTCATGGTAATTGAGTAACGAACTTTCGTAAAAGAAGCGCGTGAGTTCTGGCAAAATTCACGCGCCAGTGGC
>JBEKDX010000207.1:0-5245 GCA_050014135.1 Occallatibacter sp. | reverse complement strand
TAGCGATCGTTGTCTGTGTCGCAACCCAGTCTTATCATCGCAAGTTTCAACCAGGAGGATTTCACATGAAACGCATACTCACAGTAGTTTGCTGCCTCTTCTTATGCTCGATTTCTGCCATGGCTCAGAAAATGGCTGCGAAAGAAAAGGCAATGAGAGACCAGCGGTTTGTGGATTTCGTAGCGCAGATCGATATGGTCGAGGCCAATCTTGGCCAATTGGCGAAGGCCGAGGGGGTATCGCAGTCGGTGAAAGATTGCGCTCAATTGGCGATTACCGATCAAACAAACGATTTTCGCGAACTCTCTGGTCTCGCTCGTCAGGCCGGCCTCCGCGTGCCCAGCGCGATTGACACCCAAAATAACAGGACTTTGATTGTTCCTTTACAGAGGCTGAAGGGCGAAACTTTTGACCGCCAATACATTCAGAAGATGATAGCTGAAGACGCCAGAGCTATCGCGATCTACAAAAAGGAAGCAGTAGATGCGGAGACGCCCGCTCTGAAGTCCTACGCGAACAAGACTCTGCCAGTCCTCGAAAAACATCTTGCCAGCGCCAAAGATATAGAAAAAACGAAAGCATCGTAGAGCGTTGGTTGAAGCCCACTGATCTTCCAATGGCGCGGACGCTCGGATGGAATGAGTATCCGTTGCCATTGTGAAGGTTGCCAATCATTGAAATCCCCCTGACCAGTTTGCAGAAAAAGATGAACGCTTTGGTGAGGTATGATCTCTGAAGAACGGCTGCTGTGCGTCTGAATCACGAATTGGCTCACCAATCGGCTTTCCAGCCGTCACTTCTTTATTTGAGGATCAAAATACAGTGATGACCTTACGGCTGCGAATCCTATCTCTCCTTCTTTTCTTTGTGCCCGGTCTAGTGTTCGCGGATCCCGCGCCGTTCGATCTAGCTGGCCCCAGGCTGGAAGTCAAGGTTGTTCATGCTGGCAAGACACTGCCGATCTCCGAGGTGCCTAACCTTTCAGAGGGCGATCAACTATCGATTAAAGCGGAACTTCCTCCCGGCCAGTCCGCGCATTATCTTCTCGTGGCGGCGTTTTTGCGCGGCGCAACCAACCCGCCGCCAGAAAAGTGGTTCTTCTCATCCGAGACCTGGAATCGCAAGGGCAGCGAAGGCTTGAAGATTACCGTTCCCAAGGATGCCCGGCAAGTTCTCATCTTCCTGGCTCCAGAGACCGGCGGAGATTTCAAAACACTTATCGGCGCCGTTCGCGGCCGTCCCGGCGCCTTTGTGCGCGCCTCTCAAGATCTCAATCAAGCGACGCTGGACCGTTCGCGGCTGAAAGTTTATCTCGCGGCCATCCAAAAAATCAGCCAGACCGATTTCGATCACCTGAAGACCGCTTCGCCGCTGCTGGCGCGCAGCCTCTCCATCAAATTTGATTCCGACTGCCTTCAGAGAATTCCAGCGTTGCAGGCTCCCTGCCTGATGCAGGGCCGGGATTCGCTGGTTTTGAATGATGGGCACAGCACATCGATTGTCCAGGCTCTCACCACAGGGCCAACCGGCGATCTAGCCTTTGCGTTGAGCACAACTCCGCAGGCGGGTTTTGGCTACTACAGCCCGTATATCGCCTCGATCGTCGATATTGCGCGCATCATGGATTCCTTTCACACCGCGCAGTATCAGTACATTCCCGCGCTGGCCACCGAACAGGACGATCAGTTCGCGCTCGAACTCAACATGCCGCCCTCGTTTCATAACCCGAAGTCGGTTCTGGTGGCCGCGCTGCCGGCGGTCGAGCCGCCCCAGATGCCGCCTCTTCATCCCGTCGATCCCAAAGAAGTTTATTGCGCTGAAAAGACGGAGTTGGTTTTGCCGGCTGAGGGCGCTCCGCTCGTCTTCGCAACCGCCTACGCTCATGACATGGTGCTTCAACTCAAAGGGAAAAATGGCAAACTTGTCGATTTGCCGGTCGAAGCAGATGCCGAAAAAGGCGGATTTGTGGCGAACACAGCGGGACTCAGCCCCGCCAATTTCGGCGATGTTCTGGACGGATCTCTTCACGGTTACTGGGGATTCGAGACATACAACGGCCCAGAGTTCCGGCTGGAAAATGCGCATCCCCAGCACTGGCAACTGGCCGACGAGGATCAGCAGTCTTTGATCGCCGGCCACGATGCCCTGGTGCATATCGAAACCGAAGACGCCGCTTGTGTTGACAGCATTCTGCTGCAAAAGCCAACGGGGGAAACCGTCAAAGCCGACTGGAAATCGACCGGGCCGAATCAGGTTGCAGTAACCGTGCCGCTGAAAAAGATCAAGCCGGGCGCTCTGAAGCTGCTGGTCAAGCAATATGGAAGCAAAGATCCCGACATCGTTGCGCTTGAGGCATTTTCTCAAGTCGGACATCTAGACAGCTTTACCATCCACGCCGGCGATCTTTCCGGCGTACTCAAAGGCAGTCGTCTTGACGAAGTGAAAGGACTCTCGCTGAACAGAATCAGCTTCAAGCCGGAGCACGCTACCACTGAGGATGCCGATGAACTACCGCTGCTCACAGCCGATGCCAAAGCTGCCGGGGAATTGAAGGAAGGCGACGAGGCGACTGCCACGGTCGCGCTCAAAGATGGCCGCGTTCTCACTCTCGAAACTATCGTAGCTTCCGCGCGCCCAACGGTTACGCTGATCGGAAAGAGTGTTCAGCCTTCAGCATCCACAGCCGGCAATATTCAGCTTGCAAATCAGGATGAGCTTCCGCAAAGCGCTCAACTGACATTTTCAATTCATGCTCAACTTCCAACAGCGTTCTCCGGCGACGAGAAGGTTGAAGTGGCAACCGTGCACGGCGCGAATCTTGCAACCCTCACCTCCGCTAATGGCTTAACCCTGGAAGATTCTCAAGTCGCTTTGGTGACACTCGACACCGGCAAGGCTTTCGCTTCTTCCGCCTCCGGTCCCTTGCGTTTTCGCGTAAGTGAAAAAGGAATTGCGAGCGACTGGCAGCCGCTTGCTACGCTGGTTCGCTTGCCTACGCTGGGTGATCTCCATTGCCCCGACTCATCCGATGAACCGTGCAAGCTGACAGGCTCCAGGCTCTTCCTGGTGGATTCGTTCGCGAACAATCCGCAGTTCGATAAACCCACTCAGGTTCCCGAGGGCTTTCCCGGCTACGTTTTGACAGTCCCACGTCCCGCGGACGGGCAACTCTACGTCAAGTTGCACGACGATCCGTCCGTTGTGAATACCGTGCTCTTTCCGGCGGAAGCACACGCGCATCCTATTGTTGCAACTCCCGCGGCTTCCCCGAAACAGGCTGAACAAATTCCAAATCCATCCGCCGTGGATGGGCAGCCTGCTCCCGCGCAGTCCGCGGCAAAGACTTCCAGCGGCGCGCCTGCCGCCTCTGATGCAACGGCAAATGCGCCTGCGGATGCGCCGAAGTAGGGCAGTCCCTCAGTCGCGCAGGAAGACATTCAGCAAGGATTTATGAACCCGGATTCGTCCGTCGTATTCAATGAATCCCAGTTTGCGAAAGCGGCTCAAAAATGCATTGACGCGTGGTCGCGTACTGCCAATCATGCTCGCAAGAGCTTCCTGAGAGATAGGCTGTATGAGAGTATCGTCATCCTTCGACTGGCTGTACTCGGCCAGCAGCAATAGCACTCGCGCCAGCCGTTTTTCCGCCCGGTTGAAGAGCTGATCGAGCAGATCCGCTTGTGTCCTCAGGTTGCAATCGAGAAGGAATGATGAAAACAAGTTGGAAAACGCGTGCTCGTCGCGCATCACCCGCAGAAACTCCGGCCTCGCAATTCGGAGCGCGGTGCAGGCGGTAACGGCTGTGGCAGAGGTCACGCGCAGGCCCGGTTCCGCAGCCATTGCCTTCTCGCCGAAAAAGTTATTGGCTGCAACCAGGCGAATTGTGGCTTCCTTTCCGGTCGAAGAGAGAACGGAAATTTTAACGCGGCCACGGTGCAGATAGTAGACGCAATCAGCCGGGTCTCCCTGAGAAAAAAAGGCTTGCGAACAATTCAACTGGACGATCCTGCGCCCAGCCCCGGCATTCCTTAGATAGGCGTCAACATCAAATCCGTGTTTGCTCACATTCGCCATTGGCTGGTTGCATTCTCACTGGTGCTGGATGGAATAAAAATCGCAAAGACAAACGAGTCAATTCATTATAGGAAAATCGAGTCCGGCCCCGCGAACATGGCTCGTAACACAAAGCCAAATCCACTGTGCCAAAAAGAACACCTGTTGTGGAACTTCATGATCCACAATAAATCGTATTCTATCGATTTTATCTCATGCTTTACATGAAGGACATGGCAAACGAACTCGCCGGCATCTTCTTTGTCCAGAGGGAGAAAGAGACGCTGGCCTCAACCATAGCTTTTTCGTGAACGATCAAGGCCGAAACCATCGCAGCACGCAGAGTAAATTCGATATGCGGGCAGGATGGCACGAAGCAGGGAATATAGGTCAAGTCGTCAGGAAAGTGCTCATGCGTTTTCTGAAGGAGAAATCCATTGGATCGACGGTATCGAATTCTGGTTCCTGTTGTATTACTTGTCGCTTTGGTTGCTGTTGCAGGTTGCAAAAAGAAGAAGGCCCCGCCGCCTGCCGCAACCGCTCCCGCAGTGGTTACGCCTGCTCCCACCGCGCAGATTTCCGCTTCTCCGGCTGCCGTCATCGCCGGTGATAGCGTGATGTTGACATGGAGCACGACCAATGCCACAACGGCCTCCATCGACGGTCTGGGCGATGTGCCCACTTCCGGCACAAAGACTGTAACGCCCAATGCCTCGACCAGCTACCACCTGGTTGCGAAGGGCGCTGGAGGCACTGCGGACGCTTCAGTTCGCGTTACCGTGAGTGCAGCGCCGGCTGTAACCGCGCCGGTCAACACCATGAGCGCGGAAGAAGAATTCAAGGCCAATGTGCAGGACATCTTCTTCGATTACGACAAATACTCCATTAGCGGCGATGCGCAAGCTACGCTCACGCGTGATGCGAAGTATCTGTTGAGCCATCCGGCGACGAAGATCCTGATTGGCGGCTACTGCGATGAGCGCGGCTCCAACGAGTACAACCTGGCGCTCGGCCAGAATCGCGCCGATTCCGCCAGGAAGGCACTGATTGACGCCGGAGTGGCAACAAGCCGCATCCGCGTGATTAGCTACGGCAAGGAGAGGCCCATCTGCTCGGAGTCAACTGAGGCTTGCTGGCAAAAGAACCGCCGCGCTGGATTTACCCTGGACCGTTAGAACATCAACGAACTTGC
>JBEKDX010000206.1:0-8274 GCA_050014135.1 Occallatibacter sp. | reverse complement strand
GGCCTTTGGCTGGCCCTCGCCTCCGCCGCGCTTTTTCTGGCAGCCACAGCCTCTGCGCATGCCCAATTTGGCGTTCCGCAAGGCGGAACCCAAGTCCTAGACTCCTCCGCTCTGCGCCCGCCCGCCGGCGCCCGCGTAGCCATGGTCGAATTTGAAGACATGGAATGCCCTGACTGTGCCCGCGCCAACCCGCTGCTCAGGGAGGCCGCGGCCAAGTACAAGATTCCCTGGGTACGCCACGACTTTCCGCTGGCCATGCACAACTGGAGCTTCAACGCAGCCGTGAACGCCCGCTGGTTCGACACCAAAAGCAAGAGCCTCGGCGACGAGTACCGCGACCAGGTCTTCGCCAACCAGATCGCCATCGTTAGCCCTGACGCGCTGCGCCAATTCACGGAGAAGTTCGCTGCCGGCCACGGCATCGCCCTGCCCTTCGCCATCGACCCGCAAGGCACATTGACCAGCCTGGTCAAGGCCGATTACGCCCTCGGCCAGCGCATCGGCATCGAGCACACGCCCACCATCTGGGTGGTCACGGCCAACAGCAAGGGCGCGCCCTTTGTTGAGGTTCTCGACCGCACCAAGCTCTTTCAGATGATCGACCAGGCCCTCGCCGACACGGCCCCTGCCGCCAAGCCCGCCGCCGTCAAGAAGCCCCCTGCCAAATAATCATAGCCAGGCTTTGCAAAACAAAACGGCGTCCGCCGCGGTGGACGCCGTTTCTGTCTGCATTCTGATGCCATGCCGGGTGCACCACAAATGCGGGTGCCCCACCTTCGGAGCGTCTTTGTCTTTGCGCCTAGGGTGGGATATCTATAACTATTGCCTTTTATCTATCAAAAGTCAGTCCCCGGTTTGAATCTTCACCAGCTCCGGCGTCTCCGCCCCATGCCCGCCCGGCGAAACCATCCGCGTCTGCGGCGCGCGCCAGTGGTCGATGTAGCTGATCCTGTGCACGCACCCAATCGTACAATTCGGCGCGCAGCTTTTCGCCGTCAGAAACTCGCGCTTCACATCCGCCGTGGTGTAATCGGCCAGCGGCACGCCCGGATAGCCGCGCTGTTGCGAGCAGTAATGCACCAGCCCGTCCTCGCAGATATACAAGTAACGTGACCCCGCGCGGCAGCGCCAATCGTTCGGCAGCCCCTGCACAATCGCCTCTTGAAACAGGTCGAAGCGAGAGTAGTTGGTCTTCCGCCGGTGCGTCATCTCGAAGTAGACCTTGGCCTCGTCCGCCTCCAGCGGCTTCAGTTGCCCGCTCCCGTCATGGATAATCCCAATCGTCGATTCAAAGCCCAGCTCCAGCGCACGCCTGCCAATCACCAGCGCGTCATTGGGATTCTTGAAGCCGCCGCCGACGACGGAATTAATGTTCATGTGAAATTCAGCGTACTCGGAGAGCATCTCCAGCTTCTTGTCCAGCACCTTCAGGCTCTTCATCGACACATCGTCTGGCACCAGGTTGTCGATGGAAATCTGCATATGGTCGAGGCCAGCCTCGTTCAGCCGCTCGATCCGCTCCACATTCAAGAGGTAGCCGTTGGTGATCATTCCTGCAATCGCCCCGGTCTGCCGAATGCGTCGGATAATTTCATCCAGATCGGGATGCGTCAGCGGCTCGCCGCCACTGATGCCAATCATCGCCGTTCCCAGCCGTCCCAGATGGTCGATCCGCCGGACCATCTCCTCGAGCGGCACCGGCTCTGAAACCTTGTCGTACTCATTGCAATAGCCGCAAGAGAGGTTGCAAAAGCGCGCCGGAACAATCTGCGCCAGCACCGGATGGCTGGTGTCGGCCAGCGCCCGACCCACCATCTTCAACTCGCGCACCTTCCGCGCCGCCGCAATCCACCGCCCGCGCACCGTCTTTTTCCGCGCCATCGCCATCTCTTCTATTGAATCATACCCTTCTTGAATCGTTGCAGGTCGGGCAGAAACCGTGGCACGACGGAAAGCTAGTGGAGTCTGGTGCCGCTTGTGAGAGGCAGAAGCCGCAGCGTTCTCCCTCCGGGAGAGACTGAGGTCGCGCTATTGCAATTCCGCGAAGACCAGGCCGGTCATCTCCGCCTGATCCGCTGCAATGCCCTCCGGGAAATCCTCGTCCCAATCCAGCAAGCCATGGCGTTTTGAATCCACCAGCAAGGTCAGGGTCTGCTGCTTGCGGTCGCGCAGCACCGTCACCTGCACCGGCTTGCCCTCATTGGAGCGCAGCGCGCGTTCCCAATCCGCCAGCGTTGCAATCGGCTCTGTGCCGACCTTGAGAATCACGTCGAATACCTTTAGCCCGGCCGCCGAGGCCTCGCTCTTGCGCGCCACCTGCTTGACCATCAGCCCGCTGGGGATGTCCAGGAACTCGGCCATCTGCGAGGTCAACGGCTCCACCAGCGCGCCCACGTTCAGGCTGCTGCCGAAAAAAGGTATATGAAAACCACTCGGCGGCGCGTCGCCCCCGCCGTCCAGCAGGCCCATACCCGGAGCCTGCGCAAAGACATCTCCGTCCGTGCCCAGCTTGTTCCACACGTCGTGCTCCATCGCGCGGCGGTCGGCCAGTTGAACAGCCAGGGTTTGAATATTGCCGTCGCGGCTGATCACCAGGCTGACCTTGCGCCCCGCCGGAATCTCTCTCAGCATTCGCCGCAACTGCTCGGCGCCTTCCACATTCTGTCCGTTTAGTTGAATCACCACGTCGTTGACCCTCAGCCCGATCTGACCCGCCGGAGCGTCATGGTCAATCAGCGTGATCACGGCCCCGCGGACTTCCTTCAGCTTGAGCGCCTGCGCCTTCTCCTGGTCCACATCCGCCAGATCGACGCCCAGATAGCCCTGCGAATTCGTGTGCAGCATTTGCGGACTGGGAAACAGGTTTCATCAGCACAGCCAATCCAACACTTAGATACAGCCTCAAAAAGTCTTTCATCTCTTCTTCTCCCGCCACTTCTTTGTAACCTGTCATCCTGAGCGAGCAAAGCGAGTCGAAGGACCCGCGTTTCGTTCCGTTGCGGCTAGGGTGGGATACCAAGAACCCCAACAGATCTCATCCAAACCATCTACCCAATCCCGCGCCTTTTTTCTGGCGCGGACGAGCCGAAGGCAGTTGGCCCCACCGCAGGTGGTCACTGAATCTCCGGAACGCTATCCAATACTTGTCTTGAAACTGTCCGGATATACGGATTCCGGTCCGTATTGGCAACCGAATGCAGCACCTGGCGCACGCTGGTATCGGCCTCGACAGGCTCCAGAATGTTGATCGCCTTGCCGCGAATCCGCGCATCGCTGTCGTTCATCAGCGCCTCCAGAACCGCATCCCGCACCCGCACATCCTCGGCCACATAAGGCTCTAGCCCGTGCAGAGCCTTCTCGCGCACCCCCGCGTTCTTGTCGTAGCGCAGAGCCACCATCAGCGCATCGCGAATGCCCGCCGCCTTGCAACCGCGCACTGCTCGGCACTCGGTCGCCAGCAGACCCACCGAATCGTCGCGCACCCCCGGCGAGGACGAGTTCTCGCTGGCCAGCATCAGCAACTGGCGAATCTCCGGATCGTCCATCGATCCCTCAATCCGGTGCGGCACCAGCTGGTTGTAGCGCACCTCGACCATCGTGCTGTTTGGCCGCCGAACGATGCTCGAGACACTGGCAATCTCCGCCGGTGCGGTAATCTCCGCCGTCGAAACCGGTAGCGCCTGCCCAGCCGGCGCCGTTTGCGTCAATGCCTGATGGGCTCCCGCCGCTTGACGAGTTGCTGCGGCTTGATCGCTTGCGGCACGGTTGCCGGCAATCTGGTAGCCGCCCAGCATCCCCCCCCCAGCGCCCGCCATCAGCAGCAGGCAAGCCGCCAAAGGCGCCGCCTGCAAACTGGCAAAATTGTTCCTGATTTGCTGACTCACCCGTTCATACCAGCGGCGAGGCGGCAACGCGTCCAGCGCCTCTACCAATCTCTGCCTTGAACGCGCAATAAGGTTGGCATCCGGCTCCAGCACCGGATTTGCATCGGACAGCACCTTCAGCGCCAGCAACTGCTCCCGCTCCTCGCGGCACTCCGTGCAGCCGGCCAGGTGCTGCTCCAGTTCGCTCGCCTGCTCGTCGGCCAGCTCCTCGTAGGCCGCCGAAACGATCCGCTCATGTGCAACTTCGCATTTCATATCGCCACGTCCTTCCAGCCTCTAAAAAACAGCTAACAGCTTTCAGCTAACAGCTATCAGCTATCGCAATTCCGCCAGCTGAATTCTCAGCTTCTTCGTCGCTCTGAAGAGCGTATTCTTGGCGGTCTCTTCCGTAGTGCTCAGCATCTCTCCGATTACCCGCAGGCGGAGTCCCTGGTAGTGCTTCAGTTCAAAAACCATCCGCTCCCGCGGCGTCAGCTTCTCCAGCGCAGCTTGAATCCTCTCTCCCAGCAGCTTGCGGTCCAGCTCCTTGGCCGGGTTTGAAAACGAGCGGTCGTCCGAGACCGAAGCCAGCAGATCGATCTCGTCCCCGCTGTGGTCCACGATCACCGCATGACCCTCGCGCCGCGTCTTGCGCCGCCGCATCTGGTCCAGGCAAAGATTGGTCACAATCCGGTATATCCATGTGTAAAATGAGCACTCGAAGCGGAAGTTCCCCAGGTACCGGTAGGCCTTCAAAAACGCCTCCTGATAGATGTCCTCGGCGTCGTGCTCGGAGCCGGTCAGGTGAAGCGCCAGCCGCAAAACCTGCTGCTCATACTGCCGCACCAGTGTGTCAAAGGCCGCCCGCGAACCTGACTGCGCCTCCCGGATCAGTTCCATCTCCGGCGCCCGCGCCTGCATTCGCTCCGCGGCGCTCTTGCCTCCGTTGTTTGCCCTGGTTGCCGCCATCTCTGGGGAGGATTGTACCCTCCGGGATGCCGCCCAAGCCAAACCTCCCGGCATCTGAACCGGGGAAAGGGGATAAATCAGCGCATCCGTTGCCATCGTATCTGCTCCGGTGAAAAGAAAATCTCCGCATTCCGATAGACGCAAACAGCCTGTGTTGGTAAGCAGCCAAATGGCGCTGACCCTGTGGAGGGATTTGGGATTTTATACGAATCGAAGCGGTATTTGCCGTTACCCGCGCCTGCGCAACTCCAACTCCACCACGCGCAGCATCTCCGCCTCGGGAGCCGGCTTCCCCGTCCAGATCTCAAACTGCCGCGCGCCCTGCTGCACAAACATCTCCAGCCCGCGTATCACCGCAAGGCCGCGCTCTTTGGCCAGCTTCAGCAGCGGCGTCTCCAGCGGGTTATAAACCATATCGAAGACCAGCCCGGCGTTCAACTCGTTCTCTTCAATTGGCAACTGCTGCTTCGATCCTGCCATCCCACAAGGCGTTGCGTTGATCAGCACGTCAAAGCGGTTTTTCGCCAAAAGCTCGTGCTTTAGCACATGAACCTTGGCCTGGCGGGCGAGTTTCACGGCATTTTCGTGGGTGCGATTGACAACGAAGACCTCCGCGCCCTGAGCCGCGAGGCCAAAGACCGCAGCCCGCGCCGCGCCCCCCGCGCCCAGCACGGCAATCCGAGCGCCCTTCAACTTGAGCCGTTTTTCCAGCGGGCGGACGACGCCGTCCACATCCGTGTTGAAGCCGTACAGCTTGCCGTCGGCGCCGGTGCGCAGCGTATTGCATGCGCCAATGCGATGCGTGAGCGTGTCTAATACCGAGCGGCTGGGGTTGGCCAGGTGTGGCTGAACCTCCTGCTTCAGCGGCATGGTCACGGCCACGCCCGCCAGCGGCAGCTCCCGCGCCAGCGTTAGCAGGTCAGTCAGCCTGTGGACCTTCAGCGGAATCATCACTGCGTTTACGTTTTCGCGGCGGAAGGCGGTGTTCTGCATCAGCGGCGAAAGTGAGTGGGCGATGGGGTTGCCGGCCACGCCAAAGATGCGCGTCGCCTGGTCAAGCTGCTCCACGCGATAGAGCTCCCGCAGCGTCCGCGCGGTCACTTGCCCTGGGGCAGTTGCATGGCCAGTTGCAGTCGCCAAATTTGACTCCGCCTCTGGCCCGCCAGAGTACGAAGCAAAGGTAAAGGCCGCGCCCGCCCGCAATCCCAGTACCCGGCTCACCAGCCCCTCTTCGCCCATCGCGATGCCCACCACCTCGGACGAGCGGGAGCGGTCCTCGATCAGCCGCAAAACCGCGAGATTGTCGGCCAGCGATTTCGCCGTCGAAACCAGCTTGATGAAATCGGGTCGGAAGGCCTCGATGCGCTTGGCCGCCTGCTCCAGATCTTTTGTACGCTTGAAGTCGTGAAAGCTGATCAGCAGCGCGGTGCCCGATGCCCGCAGCGAGGCGCGCAGTTGGTCGAGCTGCTTTGCCGAGGCCTCTTCGGCCGATTCGACCTCAAGATCGACGATCTGGCAGCCGGCCTCGGCGGCATTCGCCAACAACTCCAGCTCAGCTTTAAATGAACCCGTAAAGTTCCCGCCATTTTCCTTGCGCCGGCAGGTGGCGATGGCCGTTGCCTCCCGGTGGGCGGCCAGGAAATCCTTCACTTTGGCCAGCGCCAAGGCCGGTTTGGGCAGCGAATCCAAGCGGAATTCGATAAACTTCGAGTCAGCCAGCGCAGCCTCGGCGCGCTCGATCAGCTTCGCCGGTTCGCTGCCTTGTATTGCTACGCACAGCTTGCCGATGCGCAGACGGGGGTTGGCCGGAGGCGCGAGAATTGTCGAACTGGAGCCGGTTTCAAGCACAGGTATCAATGCACGCATCTTAAAGGGGTTATGGCCAGGATGCAAGAACAAAGCGCCGCCCCGCTCAGTCGAGGCATCTTAGATATAAAATGACGCTGCGGCTCCCGGTTTCGGCAAACCGCCTTCAACCCGCTTTTTAATCCCCGCTTTTTCATCAAGGAGAACCACTGTGTACCTCGCCAACGATCAGCGTTACGACACCATGCAATACCGCCGCTCCGGCAAGAGCGGACTCCGCCTCCCCGCCATCTCGCTCGGACTCTGGCACAACTTCGGCGGCGCGGATATCTTCGAGAACAGCCGCGCCATGCTCCGCCGCGCCTTTGATCTGGGCATCACTCACTTCGACCTGGCCAACAACTACGGCCCGCCGCCGGGCAGCGCCGAGTCCAACTTCGGCCAGATCATGCGCCTCGACTTCAAGCCCTATCGCGACGAACTGATCCTCAGCACCAAGGCTGGCTGGGGAATGTGGCCCGGCCCTTACGGCGATTGGGGTTCGCGCAAGTACCTGCTGGCCTCCCTCGACCAGAGCCTCAAGCGCATGGGCGTCGAGTACGTCGATATCTTCTACTCCCACCGCCCCGATCCCGCAACTCCGGTCGAGGAGACGATGTCGGCGCTCGATCAGGCGGTGCGCTCCGGCAAGGCGCTTTATGCCGGCATCTCCAGCTATAACCCGGCACAGACCGCCGCGGCCCTCAAAATCCTGCGCGAACTCGGCACCCCCTGCCTCATCCATCAGCCTCGCTATTCGATCTTCGACCGCACTCCCGAGCACGGTCTCCTCGATCTGCTGGGCGCTGAAGGCGTGGGAGCCATCGCATTCTGTCCGCTGGCGCAGGGCCTATTGACCGACCGCTATCTGCACGGAGTTCCCGCCGGCTCGCGCGCCTCCCTCGAGGTCTTTCTCAAGAAGAGCGAGATCACAGAAGCCCGCCTCAAGCAGATTCGTGCGCTCAATGAAGTCGCCGCAAAACGCGGCCAGTCGCTGGCGCAGATGGCCCTCGCCTGGGTGCTGCGCGATCCCCGCATGACCTCCGCGCTGATCGGCGCCAGCCGCGTCGAACAGATTGAGCAGAACGTCGCCGCACTTGGCAGCCTTAGCTTCAGTGCGGAGGAACTTATAAAGATTGATACGATTGCCGCGCCGGCAGGGTAATGACCAAGCCACATATACTGGATGCCCCAGGACTCGATTCTGAGACCTGGGAATCCTGTAA
Organism: Occallatibacter sp.; assembly: GCA_050014135.1. Classification (GTDB taxonomy): domain Bacteria; phylum Acidobacteriota; class Terriglobia; order Terriglobales; family Acidobacteriaceae; genus Telmatobacter. The sequence continues at coordinate 371 of JBEKDX010000206.1, read as the reverse complement.
CTCTGGGCTCCACCTTTGGCACGTTCTTGTTTCTGCGCCAAGGACGTCTTCGGGCTTTTCGCATGGAAACAGGTCTTTTTCCGCAGCCTGTTTAGCCCCGGAGTGAAGTCTCTTCGGACGGAGCCGCCAAGCCGAAGGCGGTTGGCCCCACCGCAGGCAGTTTGCAGATAATTACCTTCCCGACGCGCACAATACAAGAATGAGCAAGGACCAGAGCTGCGGCCATTTATTCCCTATTCCCTATTCCCTGCTTTTTGTGCAGCCGGGCACATCCCTGACATTTCAGACCGGGGACATCCCTGACACTTTTTCGTTTTCTGCCGCGGAATTGCGGTTTACATTTCCAGCCGACGGAGCTGAAGATGAATCCG
>JBEKDX010000205.1:0-5428 GCA_050014135.1 Occallatibacter sp. | reverse complement strand
GCAGCCGCTGGCCGAGCGCGACTGGTTGATCGATGCGTTTCCCATGAAGCTACGTCCGGGAGTGCTGACCAGCATGTCGCTGGTGATGCGCATGGATGGCGATCCAAAAGGTATCGTCCCCGCATTGCGTAGCGCGATTCACGATATCGACCCCACGGTCCCGTTCAAAGCGCCCCTGACCATGACGGAAGTGGTGTCGGAGACGCTAGTCTTTGAACGCATGGAGAGCTGGCTCTTCGGCATCTTTGCCGGACTGGCACTGGCGCTGGCATTGGTCGGCTTGTATGGACTGATCAGTCACGAGGTCGAGCAATCCGCGCGCGACATAGGCGTGCGCATGGCTCTGGGCGCGACGCGGCCAGGAATACTCATAATGGTGCTCAAGCGCGTGGCGTGGATGCTGGGCGCGGGAACAATCGCAGGTCTGTTTCTCACACTAATCGCGCGCAAGCTTATCGGTGTGGTGATCTACTTCGACGCGCAGCAGGAAGCCGCCGGCTTCCTGTTGATAGCCATGCTGCTGGTGGTTGCGGGGCTGATCGCCGCTCTGATTCCCGCGCGCAGAGCGGCTTCCATTGAACCCATGAAGGCGCTGAGAAGCGAATAACTCGAATCAACGAATTGTATTAGATCGGAGTAAAACCATGATCGAACTGAAAAATGTGGAACGCAGTTATAAGACCGGAGCTACGGAAACCTGGGTGCTGCGCCGCATTTCACTTACGATTCGCGAAGGCGAGTTTGTCACGGTGATGGGTCCTTCGGGGGCGGGAAAATCATCGCTGCTGAATGTGCTGGCGCTGCTCGACGACGGCTGGAAGGGCGAGTACTGGTTCGGCGAAACAGCGGCGCACAAGCTCAACCGCAAGCAGCGCGCCGATCTGGCTCGGGAGCGTATCGGCATGGTCTTCCAGAGTTATCACCTGCTCGACGATTTGACCGTCGCTGAGAATATAGACCTGCCGCTGAGTTACAAGAATTTGCCTGCCAAAGAAAGACAGGCGATGGTGGCTGACATACTCGACCGCTTTCAGATTGTCGCCAAGAAGGACTTGTTTCCTTCGCAGCTCTCCGGCGGACAGCAACAACTGGTGGGCATTGCGCGCGCTGTGGTTCACGCTCCCGCGCTGCTGCTGGCCGACGAGCCGACCGGCAACCTTCACTCGACGCAGGCGAGGGAGATCATGGAATTATTTTGCGAACTGAATCGCGCCGGGACGACGATTGTGCAAGTCACGCATTCGGAGGAGAACGCGCGCTACGGCAAGCGCATTCTGGAGTTGCGCGACGGCTGGATGACGCGCGACGAAGCATTGCCTGCGGCAGCGACGGAGGTCGGCACGAAGTGAAACCTATTCAGACTCGAATTAAAGTTATAGCCGGAGTTGTATTTACGCAGGTCTGCATGGCTTTGGCCGTTGAACCTACGTTGGCACTGGACAAGGCCGCGAAGCCCGCGCCAGTGACAGTCAGCGCACCGGTTGCGCAAGGCAGCATCCCCTTCGATAAACTGCTTCGCCGCTCGTATAATCCCTTCGACACTTATCGCGGAAAGACAGTACCAGCACCTAGCATGGCGAACTCGGCACGGCTCAACTCAATGGTGCGCGATGGCAAAATCTATCTCTCGTTGCGCGACGCCATTGATTTGGCGCTCGAAGACAACCTTGACATGGTGATCGCGCGTTACAACTTGCCCATTGCGCAGACCGACATTCTGCTGACGCAGGCGGGCGGGGTGGCGCGCGGCGTCAACACCGGCGTGGTGCAAGGGACGCCGGGCGGCGGCGGTGCTGGCGCGGGCGCGGGGACGGGAGCGGGAGGAACTAGCGGCGGAGCGGGTGGGGCAGGCGCCGGCGCTTCCGGCATTGTTTCCTCGACTCTGGGAATCGGCACCGCGGTCTCGGGCTTTGATCCGGTGATCAACGCGCAGGTATATAGCGACCACACTTCGGAGCTGCTCACCAACCAGCAGGTTTACGGCGTCTCCGCCTACCACCTCAACACAAATGTATTCAACTTGAGTTACTCTCAAGCATTCCCTACCGGCACTTCCTTAGCGGTGCAATGGAACAACAACCGGCAAACCTCCAACAGCCCGGACAATGGTTTGAATCCGGCGCTCAATGTCACCACTGGCGTTCAGATCGCGCAGCCGTTGCTGGCCGGCTTTGGATTGGGACCGAATCTGCGCTTTCTGCGAATCGCGCGCACCAACCAGAAGATTTCCGACATCGCATTCCGCGCTCAGGTCAGTGCGACCGTGATTCAAATCTGCCGCATCTACTGGGACCTGGTGAGCGCATACGAAACCGAGCAGGTGGGAGAGCGTTCCGTGGCCTTTGCCACCGAGACCTTGAAGACCAGCCGCAAGCAGCTAGAGCTCGAAGCCATTCCAGAGATGGATGCGCTCAAGGCGGAGGGCGAGTTAGCCAACCGGGAGCAGGACCTGACAGTGGCGCGAACCAACCTGGAATTGCAGCAGTTGTATATGAAAAACGCGATCACGCGTTCGCTCGATGATCCGATCCTGGAGGAGATGCCGGTGGTTCCGGTGGACCATATCGGCAGCCAGGTTCAGGCTATCTCCGAGCCGGTGCAGGATATGATTGCGGATGCGCTGAAGAATCGCACTGAGTTACAGGTGTCGATGCTTTTTCAGCAAAACAGCGAATTGAGCCGCAAGACAGCGCGCAACGCGCTGTTGCCTTCGCTCTCTGTATATGGCGTCTATAGCGGCGCGGGAACGGGCGGCGTACCCATTCCGAAGAGCAACATCGTGGCGCCAGGCGGATATAGCGGCGCGCTGGAAAACGCATTGAACGGTTCATCGCCGGAGTACCAAGTGGGCTTTCAGTTAAGCGTGCCGCTGCGCAACCGGGCCGCCAAGGCCGAACAGGATCGCACGGAGTTGGAGTACCGGCAATCCCAGGTATATTTGGAAGAGCTGAAAAAACAAATTCGCATTGAGGTGCGCAACGCGCGTTATGCTTTGGAGCAAGGGGCCAGCCGCATCGAGGCGGCCCGCAAGGCGCGCGACCTGGCGCAACGTACATTGGATATTATGCAGAAAGAGCAGAAGCTGGGCGCGGGATCCAATCAGCAGACGCTGGGGGCCGAGCATGATCTGGCTGTGGCCGAGTCGGCGCTGGTGACTGCGGAGACCGCTTACGAAAAGGCGCGGGTGGAGATTCTGCGCGCCACAGGCGGTGTGCTTGAAGAGTACGGCATCTCGATCACCGACGCCAAAGCCGGCGTAGTGGAGGCGAACCATCTCCAGTAAAGAAGAGCCAATCCGAGTTCTGGTTGCCGACGACCAGCCGCACATTCTCGAGGCTGTCGAGTTGTTGCTGCGGCCGCAGGGGATCGACGTGGAGTGTGTTCGCTCGCCGCAGTTGCTGCTGGAGGCGCTGGGCCACCGCGACTACGATGTGCTGCTGATCGACCTCAACTATACGCGCGACACGACCTCAGGCCAGGAGGGTCTTGATCTGCTGGCGCGAATTCAGGAGTTTGATGCGCGCCTGCCGGTGATCGTGATGACCGCGTGGGGCAATATCGAGCTGGCCGTCGAGAGCATCAAGTGTGGCGCTCGCGACTTCATACAGAAGCCATGGGAGAACGAGCGGCTGCTCTCGCTGGTGCGGGTTCACGCCGAGTTGCGCCAAGCGCTGCGGCGCGCGCGGCAATTGGAGCTGGAAAACCGCCTGCTACGCGCCGAAGGAATGCCGGAGTTTGTAGCGGGCGCTCCCGCAATGCAGCCGGTGCTGGAGCTGATCGCGCAGGTTGGTCCTTCGGAGGCCAACGTGCTGATCACCGGCGAGCACGGCACGGGCAAGGAGATTGTGGCCAAGCTGCTGCACGCCGCTTCGCCTCGGGCGCGCATGGCGCTGGTGGCCGTGAACGCGGGTGGATTGCCCGAAGGCACCTTTGAGAGCGAGATATTCGGCCACGTGAAAGGCGCCTTCACGGACGCACGCACCGATCGTATCGGACGTTTCGAGCTGGCCAACGGCGGGACGCTTTTTCTGGACGAGATCGCCAACGTGCCTCTGCGCCAACAGGCCAAACTGCTGCGCGTGCTGGAGACTGGCGAACTGGAGCGCGTAGGCTCGTCGCAGACAAGGCGCGTGGATGTGCGCGTTTTATCTGCTACAAACGCCTTGCTCGCCGAAGAGGCCAAGGCGGGGAACTTTCGCGAAGACCTGCTCTTCCGCATTAACACGGTGGAGATTCACCTTCCCGCTCTGCGCGACCGGCGCGAGGACATACCACTGCTGGCGCAGCATTTTCTGAATCGCAACCGCGCGCGCTATCGAAAGCAGGTCGAGGGTTTCTCGCCGGCGGCGATGCAGCAGATGATGCAATACTCATGGCCGGGCAACGTGCGTGAGCTTGAACACACGGTGGAGCGCGCGGTGTTGCTCTCGCGCGGCGATGAGATCGAGCCGGGCAACCTGGCAATCGCGTCTGCGCGTCCATCGGCGCCGTCGTTTGACAATATGAGCATTGACGAAGTTGAAGCCATGCTAATTCGCAAGGTGATGCGCCGCTGCGAGGGAAACATCTCGCAGACCGCCGAAGCTCTCGGACTGAGCCGCGCGGCGCTCTACCGGCGCATTGAAAAATATGGGCTATGAAAATCAAACGCGCAGGGAGAAACGCTCGGCCATTCGCCGGGCGTGGATATTCTGCATATTGCTCGGTCTGCCCGCGCTGATGTCAGCGGGATTTCTATTCTATTCGAAACAACTCTCACTCGCGCCGGCTCTGCTGCTTACCGGGTGCCTACTGCTTTATCTTGCGTTGATGGCCGCGGCACTGATTGACGATTTGGTCCGTCCCTTGCAGACGCTCTCCAATGTTGTGGCGTCTCTGCGCGAAGGAGATTATTCTTTTCGCGCGCGTGGTGCTGGTTCGCAGGACGCGCTGGGCGAACTGGCCGCCGAAATCAACTCGCTCGCTGATCTGCTGCAAAAGCAGAGAGTGCGTTCGCTGGAGGCGACGGCTTTGCTGGCGCGCATTCTGGAAGTGATGCACGCGCCGTTGTTTGCCTTTGACCGCGACAACCGGCTACAGTTGGTGAACGATGCCGGCGCTAGCTTGCTGGGGCTGCCTCACGCACGCTGCTTTGGGCGCAGCGCGCGCGAGTTAGGTCTGGACGGCCTGCTCGCCGCCTCCGACCAGACGATTCACTCATTCGGCACGAAGCCCACGCGCTGGCTGCTGCGCAAGGCTGCTTTTCGCCAGGATGGCGCGCCGCACACGATGCTGCTATTGGCCGACGTTAGCCTGCCGCTGCAGGAAGAGGAACAGCGGTCGTGGAAGCGGTTGATTCGCGTTCTCGGCCATGAGTTATCAAATTCGCTGGCACCGATTAAATCCATAGCCGGCAGTTTGCTGGCGCGGGCGGAAGCGATGAGCGAAG
>JBEKDX010000204.1:0-5433 GCA_050014135.1 Occallatibacter sp. | reverse complement strand
AAGGTGACGGTGGAGGAGCCGGAAGCGACCAGGCGGAGGGTGTGGCTCGAGGTGTCCGTGACTGCTGTGCAGCTTCCGGTTCCGAGGTACTTGAAGTTCTTCATCACATAGCAGGCGGAGTAACTTCCCCCCGACGCAGCGCCGAATCCGACGCAATAGCCGGGGATGCCGGCGGAGACGCGTACGCAGGCCAGCTTTTCATAAGTGGTGGAGGTGCTGGAGGCGGCGACGGTGATCTGCGAGGTGTCAGAGGTCGAGGCGGCATAGTAGTAGACGGCGCTATTGGAGCCGGAGATCTCGGCGCTGTCAGAGCCGGTGGTGGAGATGGAGTTGGTTCCTCCGGCCAGCACCCAGTCGACGTTGTAAGTGGGGAGCAAGCTTCCCGATGCGCCGGTGAAGTTGTCGAAGCAGCTTCCGCTGCCGGAGGGGCAGCTAGTGTTTACCTGGTTGATGATATAGGCCGCTGAAGCCGCCGTGCCTTGCGAATAGCCTCCGCCGGTGGCGATGGCCTTGATCGGCTCGGATGCGCTGACGGCGATGGCTCCGGTGTAGAGCGTTGAGGAGGTCGTGGGCGCGTTTCCGTTGGTGGTGTAGTAGATGGCCGAGGCGGCGTCTGTGATTGTGACCGACTGGGCGGTGTTGTAACTTCCGGCAGCGGGCAAGAATGTGGGTGTAGGAGCAGGCGGCGTCATGACGTAGACCGCCGAGGCCACAGACGATGGTGCTCCGCCGCTGGAGATGGCGATGGCCTGGATCGTCTCCGTCAATGGCGCCGCGGCCGAAACCGTGATAGCGCCGGTGTACCTGGTCGAGGAAGCCGAGGGCGTGCTGCCGTTGGTTGTGTAGTAGATGGTTGCGCCGGTTGCGGCGTCGGTGAGGGTGACAGTCTGCGAGGTGATGTAAGTTCCAGAGGCCAGGCTGATGACGGGCGCATCGACCACCAGAACCTGAACCAGAATCTGCGCGGTATGCGCGTGCCCGCCGCCGGTGGCTGTGATGGTGAGCGGATAGATTCCGGCGGCTTTGGAGGCGGCGATGCTGATGGTGAGCGCATCGGTGATGGACGCGCTGACGGCTGGGGATGACGTGGCCGGAGTCACGGTGATACCGGCAATCGCGCTCGATGTTAGCGTAACGCTTCCGCTGAAGCCGTTGATCGGCGAGAGCATCAGAGTGCTGATCGCCGACCCGTACGGAGAGATTTGCAGCGCGGGGTTCAGCGTGGTGAGCGAGAAATCCGATTGGGCGCAGGCGACGTTGACGGCATTCGAGGCGGCGGCGTTGTAATTCGCGTCGCCCTGGTAGATGGCGGTAAAGATGTTGGTTCCGTTGGAGGGTGCGTAGCCGGGAATGGTGATCGAGGCCGTGCCGCCGCTGAGGGTTGCGAAGGCGGTGAAGCTCTGGCCGTCGGAGAGAAACTCGACTGTGCCGGTGGGGGTTGGCTTGCCGGTGATGCCGGCGGCGGTCGCGGTGAGCGTAAAGCTCTGTCCAGATGCGGGGCTGGCCGAACTGGTGGTCAGCGTCACGGTAGGCGTGAGTTTGCTGGCCAGCGAGACGACCGTTCCGCCGTTAGCCTCGCTGCCCATCCAGTTGGTGTCGCCGGTGTAATAGGCGATCAGGGGCAGAATGCCTGCCGGAACGTTGGTGAAGTTGACCACGGCTTCGAGGTTGCCATCGCCGGTTGTGCCGTAGGGCTGCCAGGGAGCGGAGATCGAGCTGGTGCCAAGCGATACGATTACATTGCCGGTGGGTGCGGTTCCGTAAAGAGAAAGGTAGCCGGTGTTGAGAATCACATCGACTGCCACGCTGGCTCCGGCGGCGACCGAGGAGACCAGTGGCTTGACGGTGAGGCTGGTGCTGCCCTGGATTACTGTGAACAAGGCCGCGCTGGCGGTGGTCGAGGCGTTGTAGCTGGGGTCGCCCGAGTAGCTCTCGCTGACCGTGTGGCTGCCGGGCGCAAAGACTCCGGTGGCCCACTCGGCCAGACCTGCGGCGTTGAGCGGCTGCGTCGAGGTGGTAGTTGCGCTTCCCAGCTTGTCAGTGAAGGTGACGGTTCCGGTGGCCGGGGTGGGCAGATTGGCGATGGTGGCGTTGCCGCTCACCGGCTGCGCGTCAAGAAAGATCTGCGCGCCGTATGGCAGCGTGATGCCGGCCGAGAGCGGGTAGAGATTGAGGTCGTAGGGGTTCCATGCCCAGCCGGTCGAGGCCAGCGTATCGCTCTCCGGAGTGACGGTAACGGTGATGGGCGTGGATTTGCTGGCGGCATACGTCCCATCGCCACTGTAGATAGCGGTGAGCTGATAGATTCCGCCGGGAAGATTGTCCACCTGTGCGTAGAGGCTGCCTGCAGCGAGGGCGATGTCGTCGATGGCCGCGTAGTGTGTGATGCCGTCGTTGCCGGTGAGGCTGACCGAGCCGGTGGGCGTGCCCGATCCGCTGCTGGGCGCGACGGCGCCGGTGATGGTGGCCGTCTTGCCGTGGACCAGAGTGACCGGGCTAACACCAAGCGTGGTGGTAGTGGCCTTCAGCGTAACCGTGTTCCAGTACTTGATCAGGTTGGCTACGTCCACCGAACCGAGTCCTGTGGCCAGATCGTAGCCCGTGCCGGCAGCGTAGCCACTCTCGACGTAAAAGCCAGTGGAGTTCGAGGCCGAGGAGCCGGCGACGCAATTGGCCGTGCCCAGCGCGCAGAGCACCTGGTTGCCGCCGGTCTTCACGTCATGAAAGGTTGTCGCCTGCTGGGTAGCGAGCGGGTAATAGATGAAATCGGCCTGCCCCTGCCAACTCGAAGTGCTCTGGTTGATCAGAGTCTGAATCGCGGCCATCGCCGGAGAGCTGGCCGATGTGCCGCCCACGCCGGTGATGACTACCGCGCCGCTGCTGTTGAGATTGGAGCAATCGCCGGGTAGCGCACAGATCGGATAGTAGCTGTAGTTGTAGCCATTGGCGGCGAAGAGCGAGAGGTCGGGCAGGTCGCGCACCTTGTCGGCGGGGACGCCGGTTCCCGTCTGCCATGCTGGCTTTGCGTAGCCGGTGGCAATGCTGCCGGAGTAGAGCGCGGCGCTGCTGGCTCCTCCGCCGCCGGCCAAAATGTTTTCACTGGCATTGGCAGGATTGCCGCCGTCGTAGAGGTTGAAGCCAAAGAAGTCGTTCCACGCCTGCTCGGGAATGACTTTGCTGATCGAAACCGCCGGCGAGTTATTGGGAGCCGTAGTCCAGTAGGTTGCCAACTGGGTGTTGATGTTGGTGGGATTGCTTCCGTATTCGCTGTAGTAAAAATCGGTGCCGCCGACGGCGACGTTGTAGGGCGTCGAGGCGAGGCCGTTCACCTGGAGTCCGTCATAAGCGAGCTGCTGCACGTCAAAGTCGTCGCAGCCCGCCGATCCGCCGTCGCCCGCCGAGACAAAGACCGTCTGGCCCTGGGCGGCGGCCTGCTCCCAAAGCGCACTCCAGAAGGCGTTGCCGCTCTGGCCCAACTCCTCTTCGCACTCACCATAGCTGGCGCTGATCACACCGGCCAGATCGTCTTCGACTGCGCGCATCGCCGCCAGGGCGAGGCCGTTGCTCAGAGCCGCGCCATTCGAGGTGTAGAGATACACCGTGGCGCCGGGAGCAACCGCGCCTGCCAGCTCGATGTCGAGATACGCCTCGGTAGCCGCGCTGTTCTGGCCGGGATCTTCGCCATCCACCACCACCACGGGCAGGTTGGCGCCGAGGCCAAAGAGGCTCTGGTAGGCCTGAACCAGGCTCAGGTCCACATTCGATTCGCTCACAATGGCAATCGACTGGCCGGTGCCGGTGATGCCCTTCGCGTAGACCGAATTGATGTCGTACTGCACGGCAAAATCGCCGGGCGCCATCACGAAGCTGACTCCGCCGCCGGAGGGATACGTCCATAACGGCGTAGCCTGATGAGTTTTGGGATTGTACTTGGCCGGTCCGAGCACTGTCAGGCGAGGCTTGGGATGGAAGTCGTTCACCGGCGCCAGAGCGGCGATCACTGGGGCGAGCGCGGCAGGAATCGAGGGTTCCGTCGCGTTGGCCAAATGCGTCTCGCCATTGACCAGATAGCGGTGAATCTCGGTTTGAAAGGCCTCGCTGACCTGGCCCGCGGTTCCAGAGAACTCGATGGCGACGCGGCCAGAGTGAATTTGACTGGCGATGAGGCCGTGCGACTCGAGCCATGCGGTCACGGCGGCCACATCAGAATCAGCCGGCCCGTAGAGACTGCCAAACTCCGCCGGCTTGAGCCAGTGGTGAAAGGAGGCGCTGCCCGGCGTGTGCGCGTTCTGGATGAAATCGGTGAGCGCTTCCTGCTGATCTGGGGAGCGCTGCAGCAAAAGCAGCATCCGCCCGGCGGGCATTGAGTCTTCCACCGCTCCCTGGTCGCTGCCAATCAGGCCAGCCTGGATGAACGGATGCACGTTACCGTGAAGAACCACGCGCGCGGACTCATCGACAGAGCCTTGAACTCGCGGCATGGCCTCTGGCGGCGCGGCAAATGCGGCTGCGACTACGAAGCTCAATGCAGTAAAGGACAGGACGCGGAGGATGGAACTCAGCAGTTTCATGCTGGTTTAATCGGCAGCGCGCGGCCTGCGGTAGATGCACAGATTGAGCGAAGAGTCGCGGGCTATGCATTCAAGGGAACGATAGCGAATCGAACCAAAATGGAATTGGATGCGGAAGCGGGGCGGCAATTTTTCTGCAAAACGGTACAACCATGAAAGTGAAACGGCTTTTATTCGTTTTCCGCTCTCTGGTATGGCTTTTGCAGATAGGTCTGCGCCTGGTTGACGGCGTCCGGCGCGTTGCCGCCGCTCTGCGTCGCCAGCCGGTACTCGCTGACGGCGCGGTCGCGCTGGCCGGTCAGGTCGAAGATCTTGCCGAGCGCGATGTGGCTCCAAACCTCGATCCAGACTGGCTCGCCGTCACCGCGCAGCGCATCCTGATAGGCGTTGGCGCTGGCTTGGTAGTTGCGCTGCTTGAAGAGCAGTTCGCCGATACGGAAGTTGGCCAGCGAACTCTGCGCATTGACTTCGAGGGCTTTTTGGTACTCAGCCAGCGCGCCGTTCAGATCGTCCTCAGCCTGCCGTTGCTGGCCACGCAAAATCGCAACCAGCACCAGCAGTTCGGGGGTAGATTTGAGCAGCCATCCCTGCGGGTCGATGGTGATGCGGCGCGGGCGGCCAAAGCTCTCGACGGAATACGGCGTCGCGGCGCCCGTTACGTCGATTCTCCGCGTCACGGTCTTGCCGTCGGTTTCAATCTGCAATTCGACCGGCATTTGAAAGCGGCTCGGCTGCTGGTCAATCTCGCCGCTGGTCTTGAAACCTTGATTGTTTCCCAGCCGGTAGACAGCGTACTTGCAGGTGAACTGCGGCGCGCCTGTGCCTTCAACCCACTCCGCAAAAAATGGGTACAACGGCTGCT
>JBEKDX010000203.1:0-5437 GCA_050014135.1 Occallatibacter sp. | reverse complement strand
AAACTTTTGCAACAAATAATTTTCTTCGTTGGTTGTGCGGTTGGAGCCGATGACGCCGATGGCCGCGCCTCCCTTGCTGTCGCGAATCTCCTTCAGCTTGCGCGCCGCCAGGCCCAGCGCATCCGCCCAGGTGGCTTCCACCAGCTTACCCTCGCTGTTGCTAATCAGCGGCTTGGTCAGGCGTTCGGGGCTCTCCACAAAATCAAATCCGAAGCGGCCCTTGGCGCAAAGAAAATCACCGTTGATGCCGCTCTTGTCGCGGTTGCTGGCGCGGACAATTTCCGCGCCGTCGTTCGTCTGGCGTACGCCCAGCGTCACCTTGCATCCATCGGCGCAATGCGTGCAAACCGTCGCCACGTGGTTCATCTCCCATGGCCGCGTCTTGTAACGATACGAACCGCTGGTTAGCGCGCCCACCGGGCAGATATCGATGCACATGCCGCACTGCTCGCAGTCCAGATGATCACCGCCGTTGGGTGCGATCACCGAGTTCACACCGCGATTCTGCACGCCCAGCGCCCACACGTCCATGCCCTCGCCGCAGACGCGAACGCAGCGGTAACAGAGAATGCAGCGCGGCCGGTCATAGTAGACGGCGGGCGACCACTGCTGCTCCTCGCGATGCGCCTTGGCCTCTTCGTAGAGGCTCTCGCCCGCTCCGTACTTGAATGTCATGTCCTGCAGCTCGCACTCGCCGCCCTTGTCGCAGACCGGGCAGTCGAGCGGATGGTTGCCCAGCAGCAACTCAATCGTCGCCTTGCGCGCCTGAGCAATCTCCTCTGACTCGGTGACGAAGACCTGTCCTTCGGCGACGGTTGTGGTGCAGGCGGTTTGCAGCTTGGGAACCTTCTCTTGGCGCACCACGCACATGCGGCAGGCGGCTTGTAAGCTGAGGCTGGGGTAATAACAGAAGGCCGGAATCTCGATGCCCGCCTTGCGGCAGGCGTCAATGAGCAGCGTTCCCGTGGGAGCCGTCAGCGTCTTTCCATCGACAATGAAACTTACGTCTGCCATTCGTCTCCAGCGCCCCTAAATCACAGCCAAATCCACATGCTCAACAAACGGGCAAGCCTTCCCGTCCAAATGTTCCTCAAACTCCTTGCGGAATTTCTTCACGAATCCCAGAATCGGCATCGCCGCCGCGTCGCCCAACGGGCAAAAGGTCCGGCCCAGCATATTCTCGGCAATGTACTGAATGTTGTCGATGTCCTTGGTCGCGCCAAATCCAGCATGAACGCGGGTCAGCGATTTCTTCAGCCAGTCTGTTCCTTCGCGGCAGGGAATACACCAGCCGCAGCTTTCATGCTGATAGAAGCTGATCGTCCTCAGCGCGAATTCGACGATGCAAGTCTGATCGTCTATCACAATCACTCCGCCCGAGCCGAGCATCGAACCAGCCTTGCCCACTTGGTCGAAGTCCATACCGATGTCGATCTCTTCCGGTAGCAGAACCGGCGTGGACGAACCGCCGGGAACCACGGCCTTCAACCCGCGTCCGCCCCTCACGCCGCCCGCGACTTCGTAGATCATTTTCTTGAGGTTGTAACTCATCGGCAGCTCGTAAACGCCGGGCCGCTCGACATGGCCGCTGATGCTGAACAAACGCGTTCCGCCGTTGCGCTCCGAACCAACGGCCGCGTAAGCCGCCGCGCCCATCGCGATTACGTGCGGCACAGTGGCGATGGTCTCGGCGTTGTTGATGATCGTAGGCCCGCCGTAGAGGCCGACGACGGCAGGGAAGGGCGGCTTGATCCGCGGCACACCCCGCTTGCCTTCGACCGACTCCATCAGCGCCGATTCTTCGCCCACTTCATAAGCGCCCGCGCCGGTCTGCGTGATGATCTGGAATTCGGTATCGCTACCGAATATCTTCTTGCCAAGGAATCCGCGCGCGTAGGCATCAGCGACGGCCTTCTCCATGATTTCCAGAAGATAGCGATACTCGCCGCGCAGATAGATGAAGCCCACCTTGGCGCCGATGGCCAGTCCGGCGATGATGGTGCCTTCGATGACCGCATGAGGATCGTGCAAGAAAATTAGATGATCCTTACAGGTTCCCGGCTCGCTCTCGTCGCCATTGACCAGCACATACTTCGGTTTGGCGGAGTGTATGGGCACGAACGACCACTTCATGCCTGTCGAAAAACCAGCGCCTCCGCGACCGCGCAGACCGCTGGCCTTCATCTCGTTGATGATCCAGTCAGACCCTTGTGCCAAACATTTCTTCGCCGACTCATAGCCGCCGAGTTCAATATACTTATCAATCTCAGCCGCGCCCTGGCCGAAGCGCCGCGTGACGATCTTCACTTCATCGGGATGGGAGACCAGTCTAGGCATGAGCCGTTTCCTTCCCCCGATAACCGGCCAAAATTGCGGGCACCTGCTCGGGCGTCAACTCATCGTGAAACTCGTAGTTGACCTGAATCGCCGGCGCCCAGCAACAAGCTCCGATGCACTCGACTTCTTCGAGCGAGAAAACGCCGTCGGCGGTAACTCCCTTGTGTCCGATGCCTAACTCGTCCTGGAACCTTTCGTAGATTTCATTGCCTCCGCGCAACATACAACTAATGTTGGTACAGACCTGGATGTTGTACTTGCCCGCCGGCTTGAAGCGCAGCATTGAGTAATAACTGGCCACGTTGCGCACTTCAAGTTCAGTGATTCCGATTCTGTCTGCTACTTCTATGATTACTGTGTCGGAGAGATAGCCGGCTTCGTCCTGCGCATAGAGCAGCATGGGCACCAGCGCCGAGCGGCGCACGGGATACTTTGCCGTAAGCGCATCGAGCCGCGCCGCCAGCCTAGGCGAAAAGACGCTCATGGTTTCCGAACTCATTGCTTCAACCCCCGTGCTCTTTCCGCGTGCTGCCAGCCGGACTCATTCAAACGAAACTGCCCCGCAGTATGCCCGAAATGATGTCTACTGCGATCTCTTCAGGACGGCTCGGCTTACTCGGCCTTCCATCTTTTCTGGCAGGAAGAACCACCTTGCAGGACTCGTCTTGATTGCACACGTATTCCTTCCGCGATAGCTCGTATCCGTTCGGCGGGCCACTAAGCACCGCCGTAAGCCGGCATCCGCCTCCATGAACATTCAGTCCCACACGGCAGAGCGTAGTGGTTCCGAAGGTGAGAAAAACCTCGTGCGAGAAGCCCGGCAAGTGATTCCGGTCAAAGATATCAGCGCCTCTCTTGCGCAGTTCCACATTCGCTTTGTTCATCTCAGCAAGAAGATGATTCCTCACATTTTCAAAAAATGAACAGGGGTCCGAATTCAGGCTTCTGTGCCGCTCGACGGCGAGACGGTCAGCTTCCTGAGAGAGCTTCGCATCCAAGGCCAGCTTTGCATAATCAACCAATCGCAACCTCCTCTCACCTGTCGATCTCCCCCAGCACAATATCAATCGATCCCACCACCGCCACCACGTCGGCCAACATTCTTCCCTTGCACATCGTCTCCAGCGCCTGCAATGTCGCGAACGATGGATTGCGGAAGTGCACGCGGTAAGGCTTCGCCGTGCCGTCGGAGACAATATAGTAACCCATCTGTCCGCGCGGCGATTCAATTCCCTGATAAACCTCGCCGGCCGGCACCGCGAAACCCTCCGTCACGATCTTGAAGTGATGGATCAGCGCCTCCATCTGCGTCTTCATCTTTTCGCGATCCGGCAAAACGATCTTCGGCGCGTCGGCCTTGATCTCGCCCTCCGGCATTCCGTCCAGCGCTTGCTGAATAATGCCGACGCTCTCGCGCATCTCCTGAAGCCGAATCACATAGCGCGCCCAGCAATCACCTTCCGTGGCGATGGGCACTTTGAATTGAAAGTTCTCGTAGCCGGAGTAGGGCATATCGCGGCGCAGGTCAAAATCAACTCCGGAGCCGCGCATATTCGGCCCCGTCACGCCCAGCGCGATTGCGTCCGCCGCCGAAAGAAAACCCACGCCCTGCAAGCGGCTCTTGAAGATCGGATTGCCGGTCAGCAGATTCGAGTACTCGTCGATCTTCTCCGGAAATGTCTTGATGAATCCCTGCACGCGGGCAAAGAAATCCAGCGGCGGCTCCATCGCCAGTCCGCCGATGCGGAAGTAGCTGGTCATCATCCGCTGCCCGGCCAGCCCCTCGAAGATGCGCAAAATCTCTTCGCGCTCGCGGAAGGTGTAAAGAAAAACCGTCAGTGCGCCAATGTCCATCGCGTGCGTGCCCAGCCAGATCAGATGCGAATTCAACCGGGTTAGCTCGGCCAGCAGCACGCGCAGCCACTGCGCCTTTTCCGGAATCTCCAGCCCCAGCAGCCGCTCGACGGCAAGGCAGTAACAAAGATTGTTGGCCATCGGGCTGAGATAATCGAGCCGGTCGGTCAGCGGAACCACTTGCTGATAAAACTTGGCCTCGCAGGTCTTCTCGATGCCGGTGTGCAGGTAGCCGATCTCCGGATAGAGGCGAACCACAATCTCACCGTCGATCTCCACCACCAGGCGCAGAACGCCGTGCATCGACGGGTGCTGCGGCCCCATATTCAGCACCATGTGCTGATCGCGAGCGCCCGTGGCCGCCGGAGCCTCCAGGATGGGGGTGCCAATTGTCTCCGTCATCTGTACCCCTCCACCGGATAGTCCTTGCGCAGCGGGTGTCCTTGCCAATCGTCGGGCATCATGATGCGGCGCAAATTGGGATGCCCCTCAAAAACGATTCCGAAGAGATCGAAGACCTCGCGCTCGTAAAAATTCGCCGCCGGCCAGACTGAAGTGATCGACGCAACCGATGGAGCTTCGCCGTCCTGATTCGCTCCGTTGAGCATCACCCGCAGCCGGATGCGCTCCTTATACGTGTGCGATAGGATGTGGTAGCTCAACTGGAAGCGCGGCGAGGAAGGGAACCAGTCGACCGCAGTCACGTCCTCGAAGAAGTTGTAGCCTGCCGCCTGTACCGTGGCCGCAGCCGTGCAAATCTCTTCGGCGGCGATCGTCAGCGTCAGTTCACCGCGATCGAAGTTGGCGTCTGTCAGGGCCTCGGGCTTCCATGCCAGGATGGCCTTGATCGCCGGATGCTCGGCGAGCCCCTCCAGCACGGCTGTCTTGCCGATGATTGATTTTGCCACGGCCATTATAGGGTCTGTCATCGAATCTCCAGGGCCAGCGTTGCGTGTGAAAATCCGGCCAGACGAAGCCGAGCCCGAAGGCTGTGGCGGATCCACCGTCGAGGGCGAGAATGAAGTATGGCCGGATTTTCGCCGCAACCCGGCGGGACGGGGCCAATTTTCCCGATTTCGTTGTCGCTCGTCGTTAGCAGACACCCAGTTTGCGTCACTCCTTACTCCTAGGAACTTGTTGAAATTCACCTGATGCACAGTCATTCATTTTCGTTTCAAGCGATTGTTGAGTGAAAATCGGTTTGAAATGCAGGTTTGTGCTGTGTTGATGCGGCTTTTACGGCCAC
>JBEKDX010000202.1:0-5442 GCA_050014135.1 Occallatibacter sp. | reverse complement strand
TGACCTTGCCCTCAGAATGCGTATCTCTTAACGGGCCGGGTTTTGAGGATTAAATTCATCCTCGTCGTCGTCGCGGCGGTGGGAATGTGGGAATCGGCTTTATCGATTTCCAAGGTCTGTGGGAAGGGCGGAAAACAGCACCATCGTTTTCCGAGCTTTCCACAGACCGTCATTTCCACCGCCTTGCCTCGATCACCGCGAACTCTCAAGCGGCAATATTCATCGTTCGATCCGTCCAGTCCTGCTCGAATTGCATCGGGCTGACATAGTTCAGCGTCGAGTGCATTCGTGTTCGGTTATACCAGAGCAGCCATGCGATGACTTCATCCTTGGCCGCGCGGATGGTTTCAAAACATTCGCCATGCAGCCGCTCCACTTTCAGCGAGCCGAACAGCGTCTCACTGCAAGCATTGTCCCAGCAGTTGCCCTTGCGGCTCATCGATGGCGTAATTGAGCAGTGTTCAAGCACCTTTGCGAAGTCCTCGCTGGCATACTGGCTGCCGCGATCGCTATGAAAGATCAGCTCTGCCTTCTTGCCCGGACTGCGCTTGAACCATGCCATCTCCAGCGCGTCGATGACCAGGTCGCGATGCATATCGGGCCGCATCGACCAGCCCACCACTTTACGGCTGAACAGGTCGATCACTACAGCCAGAAACAACCATCCTTCCTCGGTCGCGATATACGTGAAATCTCCAACCCACGCCTGGTTGGGCGCGGCCACGATGAAGTTGCGATTCAGAATGTTAGGCGCAATCGGCAAGTTATGCTTGCTGTCGGTGGTTGTAACCCGAAACTTGCGCTTGCCGCGAGCTTGAATGCCATGCTGCTTCATCAGCCGCTGTACTCTCTGCTTGCCCACGCGAATGCCGCGATTGACTAACTCGCGCCAAATGCGCGGCCACCCGTATGCGCCGCGATTCTCCGCATAAACAGCGGAGATATGCACCACGAGCGCTTCGTTGCTCAAGTGTCGGCGTTGCGCGATCTGCTTGCGCCGCGCCAGATGCTGGTGATAACCGGAGACACTTACAAGCAGCACCCGGCATTGCACCCGGATGGGCCAGACCAGCCTGTGACATTGAATAAAGGCGTACTTCATCGCTGGCCCTTTGCGAAGAACGCCGTCGCTTTTCCCAGTATGTCGCGCTCCATCGTGACCCGCGCCAACTCAGCTCGCAGACGACTGATCTCCATCTGCTCGGCGCTCACTTGCGGCCTGTTGCTGGCGCCTTTCAACTTGCCCGCCCGATGCGCCTTGACCCAGTTGCCCAAGGTCTGCTCAACCACTCCCAGACTGCGCGCCGCCGCCGCCTGACTCTGACCCGACTCCACAAGCCGCGCCGCTTCTTGCTTGAACTCCAGCGTGTATCGCACCCGCTTCGACTTCGTCATATTCGCTACCCTTTCGCATTAGAACAGCTTGCTAAGGGATACGTTTTGCGCGGGCAAGGTCACTCCCGAGAAACGCTCCGAAATTATGGCGCGCGTGCGAGCTAAGGACACTCACCCCGAGATGGCTGTCCGTAAGCTCATTTTTGCCTCGGGTTATCGCTACCGGTTGCACGAGCGAAAACTACCGGGTTGTCCCGATCTCATTTTTCGGTCGAGGCGCAAGGTCATCTTCGTGCACGGTTGTTTCTGGCACCGTCACACAAATTGCGCGCTCGCTCGCATACCTGTTCATGCCAGTCTGAAGATAGAGTATGCGAAATGCGGTCGACCGATCACTCCCGTTCGTCCAGGCTTTTGAGATCGATTCCCAACTGCTGGCACTTTTTGTAGAGGTGGCTGCGTTCGAGTCCGAGAGCCTTGGCGGTTAGGGTAATGTGCCGGTTGTGCCTCTCTAGTTCGTTGAGCACCTCAGCCCTTTCAAAGGCCGAAACCCGCTCGGCCAAAGGGCCTGCGACTGTTGGATCGCCGGTGCTGGCCGCTCTTTGGGAGTGAGAGGCAGGCAGAGCAAGTTGGACGGCCTCGGCATCGACCACGGTTCCGGCCAGCAGCAGAAGCCGCTCGACAACATTGCGCAGTTCCCGAATATTGCCAGGCCATGCGTATTGTTTGAGCGTCTCGATGGCCTCATTGGCAAAGGGTACGGGCTTCCAACCGTTCTGCGCGCTGACTTGGCGAGCGAAGTGCTCGACCAGCGCGGGCAGGTCTTCGGCGCGCTGGCGCAGCGGCGGCAGCACGACGGGAAAGACCACGACGCGATGGTAGAGATCGCGACGGAAATGACCGGAAGCGACCAGTTGTTCGAGATTGCGATGCGTGGCCACAAGTACGCGCACATCAACGGTGGTGGGCTTGTCCGAGCCGATGCGCTCGACATCGCCCTCCTCGAGGACGCGCAGCAGTTTGGCCTGCATCGCGGGCGGCATATCACCGATCTCATCGAGAAAAAGAGTGCCGCGATGGGCCTGCTCGAATTTGCCTGTGTGGCGCTGCGCAGCTCCGGTGAAGGAGCCCTTCTCATGGCCGAAGAGTTCGCTCTCGATCAGTTCGGCGGGGACAGCCGCGCAATTCAACGTTACAAATGGCCCTGCGGCGCGATTGCTCTTTTCGTGCAATGTGCGCGCCACCAGTTCCTTGCCGGTTCCGGTTTCGCCGTAGATGCAGATGCGCGCCTCGCTGGCGGCTACGCGCTCGATCTGCGCCATCACGCGACGCATGGTTTCGCCGGTCCACACCAGAGTGTGCTTGCCAACGCGGGTGCGCAGATCCTCGTTCTCGGTTTCAAGGCGAGTGAGCTTGAGCGCGTTCTCGACGGTGACTAATAATTTCTCAGTCGTCAGCGGCTTCTCAAGAAAATCCAGAGCGCCGAGGCGCGTGGCCTTCACGGCCATCTCGATATGCGCCTGCCCGCTCATCATCACCACCGGGGCACTGATGCCAGCCTTCTTCAAGTATTCGAGCAGCGCGAGTCCGTCGCTGCGCGGCATCACCACATCGCTCAGAATCAAATCAAAGGGCTGCGAGCGAGCCAGATCCAATGCGCGCGCGGCGTTGTCGCAGACCACGGCCTCGTGGCCCGCAAGTCGAAAGGCGCGGGAGAGCGAAGCCAGTGTGTTGGCCTCGTCATCGACGATGAGTATCTTTGCTTTGACGGTCATAGTGGAACAGCTAACAGCTTACAGCAAACAGTTAAGAGCGATTCATCGGCAGCGCGATGACGAAGACTGAGCCGTCGCCGGGCCGGCTTTCGACGGCGATGGTTCCCGCATGATCGGCGATGACCGATTGTACAATAGCCAGCCCAAGGCCAGTGCCATGCTGCTTGGTTGTGTAGTAAGGAGTAAAGAGCCGCTCGCACTCTTCAGGCGCGAGACCGGTGCCGGTATCGCTGACGCGAATCTCCACCCAATCGCCGCGCGGCTTGGCGGAGAGAGTGAGCGTACCGCCGTCGGGCATCGCGTCCATCGCATTGAGGACAAGATTCGACAGCGCGCGGTGCAGCAATTCCGGATCGGCGTCGAGCGGCATGGAGTCAGGAGAGAGTTCGACCTCAAAGCAAATCTTCGCTTCATTCTGGCTGGCTGCTTCGTAAAGTGAACGCACACGCTCAAGCGCATCCTTCGCATCGAACCGCTCCAACAGCGGCTTGGGCATCTTGCTGAAGTCGCTGAAGCGGCCGATGATGGTTTTGAGATTGGCGATCTCCATGCCCAGCGTCGCCGTGCTCTCGCGGAAGACTTCGTCGAACTCCGCTTCCGGCAGCGCGCGCGCCCGCACCAGATTTTCAACCGTCAGTTGCAGCGGGAAGAGCGGGTTCTTGAGTTCATGGGCAAGCCGTCGCGCCAGCTCGCGCCACGCGGCCACGCGCTCGCTCTGCACCAGCCGCTCGCGCTGCGAGGCCAGTTGGTCGGTCATGTGGTTGAAACCGCGCGCCAGCACGTCGATCTCATCGCGGCCACGCTTCCGCTTGCGCTCCGGCACGCTCGTCTCCCAGTTGCCGCTGGCGACCTCTTCGGCGGCGCGCGCTAACTGCTCGATGGGCCGCGAGACGCGCGCAGCGATCCACAGGCTGGCCAGAATCGCCAGTAGAATTCCACCCGCGGCTACTCCGTAAGCGATGCGGCGAATCTGCTGCTGGGCCTCGATCATTCCGCCGCGCGAGATGGCCACAGTAAGCACAGCCAGCACACTGCCTGCATCGTTCTTGAGCGGAATCGCAGTGGCATTCACGCTATCTTCGCGGCGGCTGGTGGGATAGAGAATTCCGCTCGACATCTGACAGGTTCTGCGCGCCGGATCGATCAATGATTGATAGCTGGCTGCATTGGCAACTGGGCCGGCCTGATCGATAAGACCCGACGGATCGAATGGAGTGAAGAGTTGCTGGAATGCGGATTTTTGTGTAGAGCTGGGTTCTCTGTAGAGTGAGACGGTCATGCCTGGAGCCACGGGCAGATCGGCGAGGAAAGATTGATCGAGCCTCTTGCCGCCAAGAATGTGAACCGGCTGTGTGCCGGTTGCGTCGTAGCGGTGAACAACGCGGGTCGCAAAGAGTCCCAGTACACTTGTGCCGTCAGGCAATTCTTCCGACTTGAGGAAAGTGGATGCAGTCTGATATGAAGCCTGCTCCGGATAACCAAAACGCGCGGGCCACTGGGCAGAACTTACTATATTTCCGTCGGGCCCGATAATTTCAAGAAAGTCGAGCTGCGCGTCCTGCGCGAGTGTTTGCGCCTCGTTCACATACAGCGACGCATCGCCGGATTGCGCCAGCGAAAAGGCCATGGCGCGCACACGTTCGGTTGCGGCGATGCGGTCCACCGCCGCTGCCACTTCAGCCGAGCGGTGCTGGAACTCGCGCTGAAACTGGCTGACGAAGAGCGCCGTCTCCTGCTGATCGCGCTGTTCGAAGACCTGGCGGATGCGCACCAGCACCGTCCACGCCACTGCGGCCACGACAACCGCGACGGTGAGCGAGAGCAGCAAGAGCAGTCTTTGGCGCAGGTTCATGGCGCATCCTCCAGCGAGGCACCAGCTACGAGCGGAGTTCCATCCACGCTCAGGCGCAGATCGCGAACGCGGCCGCCCATCGCATAGGCGCGCGGAAGATAGAGCAGAGGAATCAACGCGTGCGTCTCCAGAAACTCACGCTCAATGCGATAGAGTTCAGCTGGAGTGTTTTCAAGGACTGGAGCCGCAACTCCCGCGTTGCGCAGCATCATTTCCAGCGCGGCCCGCGGCTGGTTGGATTCGATCTGAATACGGCGCAGCGCAAGCTCCGCGGGCCGCGTTCCTTCCGCGGCAACCACCTGCACATTGAAACCGGCATCATACAGATTGAGCGCAATGCGCTGCGCCGCCAACTGCATCGCGCTGCCGCCTTCCGTGCTCATTGCCAGCGGCGGAAGCGTGAGTCCGCCGTGCTTTTCATGCGACTTGTTGAGGTCGCGATCGGTGGAATAAAGAAACGAGTAGCCGGTGAGCGCGGCG
>JBEKDX010000201.1:0-5501 GCA_050014135.1 Occallatibacter sp. | reverse complement strand
CCAACGAAACATAGCTGAACATCCCATCTTGTACTCGCTCATCTCCACGCATAACTATTCGATGAATCGGAAGACCCACATGACGCGGAAATCTAATCGAATTTCAACAAGTTCCTAGAACTCGTAAAAATTGGCTCCCGTCGCTGGTCCTGGAGATTCGATGGCAGACCCTATAGGTCCGCCTTGTCCTGGCTCCAGTTCAGGATGCCCTTGCGCACGATGTAGTAAATCCCGACGGCCACAAAGCCAAGGTAGACCACCATCTCCCAGAAGCCGAAGAACCGGGAGCCAGTGATCGCCGGCAGCCTCCGGTAGATCACCGCCCAGGGCATCATGAAGACCGCTTCCACATCGAAGAGAATGAACAGCATGGCCACCATGTAGAAGCGCACGCTGAATCTGGCGCGCGCGTCGCCCACGGCCACAATTCCGCATTCGTACGCGGCCAGCTTGACGGGCGTATTGCGATGCCGCCCGACGTACCACGAGGCCACCACCATTACCAGTCCAACTCCAAACGCTGCAAGGATTTGCAGTAAAAGAGGGAGATATTGCCAATGGTAGGGGGGAATCATCGCTGTCCAGTCTGGAAAAATTCTTGTGAATTGCACCCGGATCAGTGAAGCTCTAACTGCTTCAACGCAAAAAGGTGCTGGTTTGAGATTAGGTTTCCAGTCTCGTTCCGTCAAGGTTGGCAAGCACAGCGGTGGCGTTCAAAAACCGCCGGGAAAGAACAGCTCAAACCCGAGCGGCTTCGCCACGCCGCCCAAGCAGCCGTTTGCAGATAATTACATGGTTCTATGAGACGCTAGCAATCAGTCCTCCTAAAGCCGGGATTTCCGTCGCGCAGTTTGGGCCGTTTGCGGACGGAAATCCCCGGCAATTTCACTCTTCAACTCATTGATTTGGCAAGCAGAAGAGGGAAAGGTGTGTGCGCCGCTGGATGAATTCCCATAGTGAAATGCGGTTTTTCACAGTTCAAAGACAGGAAACAGTACCTTCGTCATCTGAAAATCTAGCCCACAGTGCCGAAGAAGAGAGTGAGGATATTGCTCATGGCAGCCACCACCTCAACAGGTTTCTCGATTCCGGTTTCCGCGCCGGCCGTTCCCATCGCCCGTGTCCGTTCCGACCGCCGACGCCGCATCACTCCGCAGGCCGGTCGTGCTCTCGAGATTCTCGCCCACGCCGTCGAATACCTTACCGACGAGTTCGTGCACCAGGGCAGCGCGTTTTCCTCAAAGAACGAGCAGTTGGAGGCGGTGCAGATGCTGATGGCTCTCAACCGCGAAATCTATTTCGAGTGCCCGGTTGCGCCGACCTTCAGCGAGCGCTGCCGCGCGCTGCTCGGTGTTCACGCGGCTTAGGTCTCAGACTGCGCATCCAGGCGGTTGATTCAGGTACCCTGTAGTCAACGCCCTTCGCCGTGAGTGAATCTGCCCAACCCGCACTCCAGACCTGGAAGCTGACCCTGGCCTATGACGGCACGGCCTTTCGCGGCTGGCAGGTGCAGCCGGGAGAAACCACCGTCCAGGGCGAGTTGCAAGCCGCGCTGGGGCGGATCACCGGCGAATCGCCGCTGCCCCAGGGCTCGGGACGCACCGACGCTGGCGTCCATGCGCTCGGCCAAGTGGCCAGTTTCACGCTGGCCGCACCCATCCCGACGGTGAACTTGCAACGCGCACTTAACCGGACACTCCCTCATGCAATCCGAATTCTCGAAGCGAGAACGGTGCAAAGCACATTTCATGCGCGCCACTCGGCCATGGCCAAAACCTATGAATACCGGGTCTTTCGCGGCGCAATCTGCCCGCCGACGCTCGCCCGTTACGTCTACGCCTGCTCCTGGCCGATGGACCTTGCCGCTCTGCAAAAGTCAGCGCGATTTTTTGCGGGCGAGCATGACTTTCTCAGCTTCGCGGCTACCGATCCCGAACTAGCCGCGCGCGTCCTCGATTCCGATGCGGAGCCGGAGACGCGCCCCATGCCGCGAGAGGGATTTCAGATCAAAGCGCCGGCTGCGCCAACCGTCCGAACTATTTTCTCCTCGAGTTGGGAAGAGCGCCAGAGTCCCGAGGGCGAGTTGCTGGTCTATCGTGTCCGTGGCAACGGATTTCTGCATCACATGGTGCGCAACCTGGTGGGAACCATGCTGGACGTGGGCCGCGGACGCCTCAGCGCTGACTGCGTCCCCGCCATCCTCGCCGCCCGCCGCCGCGCCGCCGCCGGACCCACCGCTCCAGCGCGGGGGCTGTTTCTGCATTCGGTCGAGTACGACGAGCAGGAATTAAGCCGACCCGAGTGAACAGGAATTGAACCAACCCGAGTTATGATGGAAGATAAGTGATCGAAACAACTATAATTCTGTCATCCTGAGCGGAGCGCAGCGGAGTCGAAGGACCTGCGGTTGTTCTTTTACACGCATTGTGTCAGGGCACGACTTCGATCGTGCCGCAAGAAAAGGCACAAATTCGTTTTGAAGGGTACGGGCTTTAGCCCATAAATCCGGGGCCTTCAACAAGTATGGGCTTCAGCCCATGAGGGAATGTGAGATGAAAAAGTTCGTCGCCGTGTTCTGCTTCCTGCTCTGCGCCACCACTTTGCAGGCAAAAGACAAAGAAAAACCCAACCCTGCTGACTTCCCCATCAAAATACATATCTCCGCATCTCAGATGGATTTCGCTTATCCCCAGCATCTGCTGATTGCAGACACGGTGTTGAATGGAATGAAAGTGAAACTAGCAATTAATATTCCCGTCGTTCATAAATTATTAGGAGGGAACCTAATGGTTCTTAAACCTGGAGACTATCAAATTCGGCTTTTAAAAGATGAATCTGAAGCAGATGGCGCGATGATACGACTTAATTATGAATTTCTTCTTCCAAATGGAGAAATCGTGGAGTGCGCTATTATCGGCATCTCCGAATAGCGCAACCGGTGACCGAAGTGCAACCGCTGGTCCTTCGACTCGTTGCGCTCGCTCAGGATGACAGAGCTGTGTTCGGATGGCAGATTTTGTCGCTGATCACAGCGTTTTAGAATATAGAGAGATAGGTCGTAGAGAAAAAGGAAGAACAATGGCAAACGTTTTGCACATCGTGGTTTGCGCGGGGATCGTTCCTGATCCGCTGCAAACTTTGGAGCCTGTCACCGGTCCCGCCGGTCCGGGATTGAAAAATGAAATGGTCCTGCCCGCGGTCCTCGACCCGTGGGCTGCCAGTGCGCTCTATGAAGCGGCGGCGCTCGTCGCGAAGAACCCCGGCAGCAAATTGTGGCTGCTCTCGCTCGGACCCAAGGCCAAGCTGCAACAGGTGATGATGACCGTGGCGCAGAAGGTCGCCTTCGAGCTGGTTCCCATCGACGGACCGATCGGCGGCTTTCCCGACGCGCACTCGACGGCGGCCGTGCTGGCCGAAACTATCGCCGCATTGCCCGGCCTCGACCGAGACAAGCTGTTGCTCTTCGGCGGCTGGGAGTCGGCGACGCGCGGCGCGGGCGTGACGCTGCAACTCGCCGGCGAGCGCCTCGGCATTACCGATCAGTTTCAGGGCGTCGATCAAATTGACATACGCGAGGACGGCAGCTTTGAGGTGCTCGAGCGAGTCGAGGGCGGCAAGCATCAGCTCTCGGTCTGCGCGGGAACTCCGGCCGTGCTTGGGTGGGCCACCGGCAATCTGGCCGAGCCGCGCAACAATCCCCAAGTGGGCATGGCGAATATGCGCACCATCATGCCCGCGCTGGCCAAAGCCAAAGCCGCCAAGCTCGAAGCGAACGGCCTTCGTTACGTCTCCGTCGCCCTGCCCAAGCAGCAGCGCGAGACTCGCGTGGTGAAAGATATGTCCCCTGACGAAATCGCCGCCGAGCTGGTTGCGTGGATTGGAGCCGAATAGGCTTCGTGGAGTTGAAGGGTACGGGCTTTAGCCCGATCCCTTCAATCGAAAGCGAGTGAAGGGATCGGAGTAAGAAATTATGGAATCAATTCTTGTTTTGACTCATGCAGACGATAGCGGCTCGGCCCTTACCAAGGCCTCATTGGAAGCCGTCACCGCCGGCAAGGAATTGGTCGCACAGATCAAAGCCTCGCTGACCATCGGCATTGTCGCCGTGGACGCCGCAGCCGCTGCCCAAGCCATCGCTTCCACCGGCGCACGCCTCATTGCCGTCTCCGGCGAGGCCTTTGCCCAGGCGCGCTATGCCTCGGATGCCGCCGCGGTCGAAGCTCTCCAGAGAGCGGCTGGCGCGACCATCGTTCTCGCTCCGGGTAGTTCGCGCTTCACGCGCGTTGCCGCCGGTGTCGCACATCGGCTGGGCGGCTTCATTGACACGCACATTACGGCCCTGGGCTTAGCGGAGAGTGGCAGTTCCGATTCCGTCGGGGCGACTAGATGGTTCTATCGCCAGCGCATCGAAGCCGTCGTCAGCCGCGACACGCGGCCTTGGTTCCTGCTGCTCGATGCTGGCACACATGCGGCCTTTGCCGGCGCGTCCAGTTCCGCGCAGGTCGAACAGATTGCCGTTGAACTGCCAACGCTGCGCACCACAGTCAGCGGCTTCCGCGCGCCCGAGCAAGGGCAGCAGACGATCCGGCCTGACGCCAAGATGCTCTTTGTCGCCGGAGCGGGCTGGACCAAGAAACAAGCCGACGGCCAGGTTCATGCCGCCGAGGCGGGCAAGCTGATTCTCGGCTTTCTGCACGCCACCAGTTCATCGCTGGGGAGCAGCAAATCGCTGGTGGACCAGGGCGGCGAGGGTGAGCCGGTGTTGCCCTTCCTGACGCATATGAATCAGATCGGGCAGACGGGCTCGACGCCGCGCCACGCCAAGGGACTCTCGACCTGTTGCCACGGCGAGGAGCCGCACGTGGTGGGCTGGCGCTTTATCGGCGACCGGCGCGCCATCAGCCTGGATCCCAACTGTGGCTGGACGCGCGGCAAAGCAGATGTGGTTTACGTTGCCGACGCTTTCCCGGTGATGGCCAAAGTGAATGCTTTGCTGGAAGCAGCCAAGGGGTAAGAAGCTAACGAGTCATTCAGAGCAAGCTCTCGTTCTTGATGGATCAATGTTGATCCGCCGGGGATGAGAGCTTGCGAAAGACCCAATCGCATTCAACCACCCAACTTCCAGCCGCTGGGATTCGCTACTATAAACTCATGCCGCAACTCCCTCCAGGCCAGACGCTGCTGATCGACGCCGACGATACACTGTGGGAGAACAATGTCTACTTTGAGCGCGCCATTGCCGCCTTCATCAGCTACCTCGATCACCAAAAGCATTCACCGGCCGAGGTGCGCAAGGCGCTGAACGCCGTCGAGCGCAAGACCATTTTGGCCCACGGCTACGGCTTGTCGAGCTTTACCCGGTCGCTGGTCACTTGTTTTGAGCAACTCAGCCCCGCCGTGCTCACTGACGAGAAGCGACAGCGCATTGAGGGCTTCGCCCGCTCCATCGCAGAGCAGGAGATCGAATTGCTGCCCGGCGTGGCCGAGACGCTGGCCGAGCT
>JBEKDX010000200.1:0-5535 GCA_050014135.1 Occallatibacter sp. | reverse complement strand
CGCGATGCCGTGCGCGTCCGCAAGCTTGACGAAGTCGGGAGAGACCATCGGCGTGGCTTCGTAATTGCTCTCGTAGAAGAACTCCTGCCACTGGCGCACCATGCCCAGGTAGCCGTTGTTGATGACGGCGATGTTGATCTTGATCTTCTCCTGCACGATCGTTGCCAGCTCGCAGGCAGTCATCTGGAAGCCTCCATCGCCGGCAATGACCCAGACTTCCTTCTCCGGGCAGGCGAACTTTGCGCCAATGGCCGCGGGCAAGCCAAAGCCCATCGTCCCCAACCCGCCGGAGGTGATCAGTGAGCGCGGCTGCTCGTGGTGATAATATTGCGCCTCCCACATCTGGTGCTGGCCCACGTCAGTAACTACGATTGCGTTGCCGCCCGTGATGCGCCACAAATCATGCATCACGTGCGCAGCGTAAAGGTGGCCGCTGTCAGGCAGGTTCTTGATGTCGCGCACCGCCGAAGCTCCTTTGCTGGCGTCGATGGTCTTGAGCCACGTCGCGCTATCACGGCCCTCGCGGCCACTGATGCGAGGCAGCAGTTCTTCAAGCACCTCGCCCAGATCGCCGATCAATGCAACATCGACCTTGATGTTCTTATTGATCTCCGCCGGGTCAACATCGATGTGGATCTTCTTGGCCTTGGTGGCATAAGTGGACGTGGAGCCAGTAACACGGTCGTCGAACCTCATGCCGCAGGCGATCAATAAGTCCGCCTCTTGAATAGCATGGTTCACCCAGCTCTCCCCGTGCATACCCATCATCCCCAGGTTGAGCGGATGCGAGGCCGGAAATGCGCCTAGGCCAAGCAGCGTAAGAGCGACAGGAATCTGCGCGCGCTCGGCCAAAGAACGCACCTGCTCCATCGCTCCAGATTCGATGATCCCGTGGCCGGCGAGAATGACGGGCCGCTTCGCATTGCGAATCAGATCGGCTGCCTGAGCCAGCCTGGACTCTTCCACGATCCGCATCGGATGCGGACGAACCGCACGCGGCTTGGCTGCTTCAAAGTCGAAGATCGCCGTGCCCTGCTGCGCGTCCTTGGTAATATCGACCAGAACAGGGCCCGGGCGCGCCGATTTTGCGATCTGGAAGGCGGAGCGAATGGCCGGAGCAATATCCTCGGTGCGGCTGATGATGAAGTTATGCTTGGTCACCGGCAGAGTTATGCCGGTAATATCGACCTCTTGAAAAGCGTCTGTGCCCAGCACCTTGCTGGAGACGTTGCCGGTGATACAGACAATGGGAATCGAATCCAGCATCGCGGTGGCAATGCCGGTTACCAAGTTAGTCGCGCCGGGGCCGCTGGTTGCAATCGCCACGCCGACCTTGCCCGATGCGCGTGAGTAGCCATCGGCCATGTGCGCCGCGCCCTGTTCGTGCCGCACCAATGTGTGATGAATGGGAAACTTGCGCAGCGCGTCGTAGACAGGAAGAATTGCCCCGCCCGGATAGCCAAAGACGTCCGTGACGCCCTCGCCCACAAGCGTGGCCCAGACAATTTCCGCGCCGGTCAGACGGGTGGGCGGGTTATTCGATGCTTGCGTGTTCGCGTCGTTTCCCATGATGAACTCCTATTAAGCTGTTAGCTGCTAGCTTCTAGCCGCTAGCTTGTTTCGTATTTGACCGTCGCTGGTCAATGGCGCTTAGCTAAAAGCTAGAAGCTAGTAGCTAGAAGCTGTTCTTACGTTGTCGCACCTTCTGAAGCCGAGGTAACTCGATCCACATACTTGCGGAAGACGCCGCGTGGCCAGCGCAGCGCGGGCGGCGTAAAGCCTTTCAACCGCGCCGCCATCTCCTCGGAGCTGATTTCAACATCAAGTTTACGATTGGGAATATCGAAGTGAATGATGTCCCCCTCGCGCACCGCGGCGATCGGTCCGCCGACAAATGCCTCCGGAGCCACGTGGCCTGCGGTGAAGCCGCGCGTCGCACCGCTGAAACGCCCATCGGTCAACAGCGCAACTGTCGCGCTCAATTCGGTGCTCGATGAAACAGCCGCGGTCACTTGTAGCATCTCGCGCATTCCAGGCCCGCCCTTGGGGCCTTCGTAGCGAATCACGAGTACGTCATTGGGCTTGATCTTGCCAGTCTGCACAGCGGCGAAGCAATCATCCTCGCAGTCAAAGACTCGCGCCGGGCCGCGATGTGAAAAGCGATCCGCCGCGGCAATCTTCATCACGCAGCCTTCGGGGGCGAGATTGCCTTTGAGAATAACCAGGCCGCCATTGGGCTTGATGGGTTTCTCGAATGTGCCGATCACTTGCTGGCCAGCCGTTTCTTCGGCCAGCGCGGCCTCTTCGGCCAGCGTCTTGCCACTAATCGTCAGCGTCGAGCCGTCGGCGAACTTCGCATCGATCAGCCGCTTGGCCAGCAGGCGCGAGCCTCCCGCTGCTTGATAATCCGAAGCAACAAACTTACCCGCCGGAGTAAGTGAGCAGATATAAGGTGTGCGCTTGCTGATTGCATCGAAGTCATCAATCGAAAGAGGAATATTCATCTCGCGCGCGATGGCCAGTAAATGCAGAACAGCATTGGTCGATCCGCCGCTAGCGGCTACCGCGGCGATGGCGTTCTCGATGGATTTGCGTGTGATAATCTGCGACGGCCTGCGATTGGCGCGGACCGCGTCCATCAGCATTCGCCCGGCTTCGCGGCAGGCGTCGAGCTTGTTTGCCGCGGTCGCGGGAACGCCGGAAAGTTGAATCGGCGAGATACCGAGAATTTCGCCGCTCATGGCCATCGTGTTGGCGGTGAACTGGCCGCCGCACGCGCCTGCGCCCGGACAGGCTTTTGCTTCCAATGCTTCAAGCCCAGCATCGTTAATGCGTCCGGCCGCGTGTGAGCCAATGCCCTCAAAAACATCCTGAATGGTAATGTCCTTGCCGTTCAGCTTGCCCGGAGCAATTGATCCGCCATAGAGCATCATCCCCGGAATGTCCAGCCGGCACAGCGCCATGATAATTCCCGGCATATTCTTGTCGCAGCCGCCAATGCCCACCAAACCGTCGAAGAGATTGCCGCGAGACATTAACTCAATCGAGTCGGCAATCACTTCGCGCGAAACCAGCGAAGCCTTCATCCCCTGCGTACCCATCGTGATGCCATCGGAGATGGTGATGGTGTTGAACTCCATCGGCGTGCCGCCGGCCTCGCGAATGCCCTCTTTGAGCGCCTCTGCCAATTCACGCAGATGCATATTGCAGGTGCCGATCTCGGTCCAGGTGTTGGCGATTCCGATAATCGGCTTGTGCAGATCTTCTTTGCTGTAACCGACGCCGCGCAGATAAGAGCGCGCTGCGGCGCGGCTTGGGCCTTCTGTCAACGGGATACTCTGGCGCTTGCCTTCGATGGTCATCTTGCTCCTTGTAGAAATGTGAGTACCGTTAACGGGGTTTGCATGGGCGGTTGATGATTATTCTAACTCAGCTCGCTCCGCTAACTGCTAACTCCGCTGTCATTTCGCTTTCAGCCAGACAGCTTCAGCATGCTTGGCTTCAAACGTGTCCAGCTCCGCTGCGTGGCGCAGTGTCAGTCCGATGTCGTCCAAACCTTCAATCAAACAGAATTTGCGGAATGGATCTACCTCAAAGCTCGCCTTGAATCCCAAGCTGTCAGTAACTGTTTGCTCTTCCAGCGAGACAGTAAGTTGATAGTTCGGAATAGTCTTCGCGTTGTGCAGCAGCTTGACCACTTGCGCTTCTGTCAGCCGCGCCAGCACAATGCCGTTCTTGCCCGCGTTCGAGAAAAAGATGTCGGCGAAGGTGGGCGCAATAACCACTCGGAAGCCAAAGTCACTAAGCGCCCATGCTGCGTGCTCGCGGCTCGATCCGCAGGCAAAGTTCTTGCCCGCGATGAGAATCTGCGCCCCCTTGTAACGCTGATCGTTGAGCACAAACTCGGACACTGGTTCGCCGGTCGGCGTCTGCCGCCAATCGAAGAAGAGAAAGTCGCCGTAGCCCGTGCGTTCGATGCGCTTCAAAAACTGCTTGGGAATAATCTGGTCCGTATCAACATTGGCGCGGTCGAGCGGCGCGGCCAGCGAGGTCAGTGTGCGAAAGGGTTCCATCAGCCTTTTACCTCCCAATTGCGAATGTCAACAAAGTGCCCGGCAATGGCAGCCGCCGCGGCCATCTCTGGCGATACCAGATGAGTGCGCCCGCCGCGTCCCTGGCGGCCTTCAAAGTTACGATTGCTGGTGGATGCGCAGCGTTCGCCCGGCAAAAGAATGTCAGGATTCATGGCCAGACACATCGAGCAGCCCGGTTCGCGCCAATCGAAGCCTGCCTCGCGAAAGATGCGGTCCAGCCCCTCTTTTTCCGCCTGCGCCTTCACCGCCTGTGAGCCGGGAACCACCATCGCGCTTACCTTTGCAGAGACCTTGTAGCCCGCTGCGATGCGAGCCGCCGCGCGCATATCTTCGATGCGGCCATTGGTGCAGGAGCCAATGAAGACGCGATCAATCAGGACCTCCTCCATCGGCGTCCCCGCCTTCAGGTCCATGTACTCCAACGCGCGTTCAAAGCCCTTGCGCTCAATCTCGCTGGTGGCTTCGGCAGGATTGGGTACTTTGGCTGTAATCGGCGCCACCATGCCGGGGCTTGTGCCCCAACTTACATACGGAACAAGTTTCGCGGCATCAATAACTAACTCGCGATCAAACTTTGCTCCTTCATCACTGACTAACTTGCTCCACTCGGCGACGGCCTCGTTCCACTTACCTCCTTGCGGCGAGAAGCGGCGTCCCTTGAGATAAGCAAAAGTAACTTCGTCGGGAGCGATCATGCCCGCGCGCGCGCCGGCTTCAATGCTCATGTTACAGACCGTCATACGGCCTTCCATCGAGAGCGCGTGAATCGCCGATCCAGCATATTCGATCACATAGCCGGTCGCGCCATCCGTTCCAATCTGCCCGATGATAGCGAGAATAATATCCTTGGCCGTGACGCCGCGCGGCAGCTTGCCTTCAACTGCGATGCGGAAGGTCTTGGGCTTTGATTGCGGCAGCGTCTGTGTGGCCAGCACATGCTCCACTTCGCTGGTGCCGATGCCGAAGGCCAGCGCACCAAAGGCCCCGTGAGTCGCCGTGTGCGAGTCGCCGCAGACAATCGTCATGCCCGGTTTGGTGATTCCCAACTCCGGCCCGATAACATGCACAATGCCCTGATCGCGCGAGTCCACGTCATAAAGCTCGATGCCGAAGTCGGCGCAGTTCTTGCGCAGCGTAGAGATCTGTTTCGCCGCGATCTGATCGACAATCTTGAGCCGGCCTTCAATCGTCGTGGGCACATTGTGGTCCACCGTCGCGATACATCGGTCGGGCCTGCGCACCTTGCGGCCAGCCAGCCGCAGCCCTTCGAATGCCTGCGGCGAAGTGACCTCGTGCAGCAACTGCAAGTCGATGTACAGCACAGTTGGTTCGCCCTGCGGCTCGACCACCACGTGCTGCTCCCAGACTTTTTCAAATAATGTCTTTGCTTCGGAACTCATTGGACTCCCTGTGCTCAAAAGGTGGAATGCTTGTTGGTCCC
>JBEKDX010000199.1:0-5633 GCA_050014135.1 Occallatibacter sp. | reverse complement strand
CAGAAGCGATTCGCCAGCTCTTCATGGATGTGGCGACAGGCGGCAATGCGCTGCTTGGTTCCTACCGGCCAGACCAGAAAATGATTGCGCAGTACGAACGCAAGGTTCTCGCGCAACGTTATGCCAGCCTGCTGCATTCCATCGCCGAGCACGGCTTGGATGCTTTGCCGGGCCAGTCGGCAGAGACGGGAGAGTAGCTATGCTCAGGATTGCTGTTGTTACCGCGCATTTCCCCAGCTCCGGGCAACCTACTCATGGCCGTCCTGCCTATCAGACGCTTCGTCTTCTCTCAGAAAAATGCGATGTGCGAGTCTTCTATCCACATGCCGCCTACCCGCCATGGCTCAGGCCGCGAAGCCGCAGTTACCACGCTCTGGACGCCTCGTACAGTCTGCCGGGCGTGAAGGCCGGATACTACGACTATTCCGTGCTGCCGCTGGTCTCGCGGCCATTCAACGGAGGAACAGCCGCGCGCGTTCTGCTGCCACACGTGCGTGATTTTGCGCCCGACCTGATCTTCAGTTACGTTCTCTACCCGGACGGCTATGCCGCGCTGAAGATCGGCCAGGCGCTCTCTCGTCCTGTTGTGGTTATGGGCGTTGGCTCCGACGTTCACAGCATCGGTGACCGGTTTTCTGCAATGCGCACGAGGACGCTTCTTCGCGAAGCGGATTTTGTGCTTGCCATCAGCGACGATCTGCGCAAGAGGATCGTGGCCATGGGCGCGCCGGTAGAGAAGACGCGCGCGCTGATCAGTGGCTGCGACTTATCGGTCTTTCATGCACGGGACCGTCTTGCAGCGCGACAAAAGCTTGCCCTTGATCCGTCCGCGGAGGCAGTCGTTTATATCGGCCGCATGGACGTGAGGAAAGGCCTGCTCGAGTTGATTGAAGCGGCGGCGTTGCTGCATCCCAAGCGCGCGAAGCTGCATGTGTACATGGTTGGCGAAGGGACGGACAGGTCTCTGATCGAAAGCGAGATTCAAGCTAACAACGCCGGCAATTACATTCACGCGCTGCACGAGTGCAGCTTTGACGATGTGGCCGTATGGATGACGGCAGCGGATTTAGTTACCCTGCCGAGTTACATGGAAGGCTGTCCGAACGTGGTGCTGGAGGCGCTCGCCAGCGGACGGCCTGTCGTGGCTACGAAGGTCGGCGGCATCCCGGAGATCATGAACTGTGAGTGCGGAGAGCTTGTGCTGCCGCGCGACTCCGGTGCTCTGGCTCAGGCGCTGGCCTCGGTCTTGGACCGAAACTGGGAGGCCAAGGCTATCTCCGCGCATTGGAGCCGAGGCTGGGAGACGGTTGCGGCGGAGTTGCTGGAGATTTTTGAATCGCTTGCCAGCCCGCGCGCGAAAGGCGGCGCATGAAATCACTGCGCAAAGCCGGCCGCGTGCTCGTCCGCTTGCTCGCGGCTGTCGGATTGATTACTGTGCTGGTGATCTCGACGCCCATCGTGCAGTGGTGGGCCCAGGCATACTCGGGTCCTATCGAGCAGCCCAAGGGCGATGTTCTGATTCTGCTCAGCGCGGCGGCTGACGACCACGGCGGCATCTCGTATTCATCCTTCTGGCGAGCGCGACAGACGCTGTTTGCATGGCAAACCAGAGGCTTCAAGAAGATTGTGATCTGCGGCGGAGGAGGATCCGGCATTCAAGACTTCTTAATTGCCGAAGGCATTCCACGCGAGGCCATCATAGCCGAGTGGAAATCCACCAGCACCCGCGAAAACGCGATTGAGGCGGCGCGGCTGATCCAGGCGATGCCCGGCAAGAAGGTTCTTCTTACCAGCGACTTTCATATCTACCGGGCGCTGCGCGTCTTTCGCAAGCTGGGCATCGAAGCTGCCCCGATGGCAGTTCCTGATGTACAGCAATCGACTGAGAATTGGCAGGGACGCTTCTCCGCCTTCGAGACGATGTCGGTTGAAACAGTAAAGATTGCTTACTATGCTCTACGTGGCTGGATATAGGAATTGCGCCTCAGTTCGCCGCTCTTCCGGTTCCCATCGGCTCGGTCTCCTTCGCCTTGTCCCGCGGAGGGAGCAGCACCGAAACTGAATTTCTCGCCTTGGGTTGCGGCTCCTGGAAGCCGCCGTGCTGCGCGTCTTGCAGTTTATAGAGCAGCGACCGGTAGCTGATGTTGAGCCATTTGGCGGTCTTGCGGCGGCTCCAGCCATTGGCTTCCAGCACCTTCAGAATGATCTGCCGTTCGAGATCCTGCGTGGCGGCCTTGGTAATTTCCTTCAGGGAGACGGGGTTGGCCAAATCAATCTCGGTGTTGAGCCGGGCGGGGCTGGCGGGGAGGGAAGGAACCAACTCCGCCGCTAACGCATCCTCGCTGCCGATCAGGATGTAGCTGCGAATCATGTTCTCCAATTGGCGAATGTTTCCCGGCCAATCGTAGCGCTGCATCATGCGCGTCAACTCGCGTGAGAGCGGCTTTGGATCGCGGTGGAAGGCCTTCGAGTGCAAACCAAGAAAATGATCGATCAGCATTGGCAGGTCCGCGGTGCGCTGGCGCAACGGCGGCAATTCGATGGTCACGGCGTTGATGCGAAAAAAGAAATCCCGCCGGAAGCTGCCATCCTCGGCCTGTTGCCGCAGGTTATCACTGGCCGCGCTGACCAGCCGGAGATCGACGTATCTCGATTCTTGGCCTCCAACCCGCATGAAGCTCCCATCCTGAAGCATCTGCAGCAGCTTGGCCTGTACCGACAAATCCAGATCGCCGACTTCATCCAGGAAGAGAGTTCCCAGATGTGCCAGCTCGACGCGGCCGCGCTTGGTGGCATAAGCCCCGGTGAATGCTCCCTTTTCATAGCCAAAGAGTTCCGACTCGATCAGTGTGTGGGGAATGGCAGGGCAGGATACCTTGACCCAGGCACCCTTCGAGCGATTCGAGTAAATATGCAAGAGCTTGGCAAAGATATCCTTGCCCGTTCCGCTCTCGCCCTGCAGCAATACGGGAACGGTCGTCTGGGCAACGCGCTCCAGCTTCTCCCGGGCAACGGCCATTGCTGAGGATTGCCCGAAGATCACTCCAATGGGAGGAAGATCGTTGAGAGCGGATGATTCAATTGCGCGCGGCAGAGGCATGGTCGATCTGATTTCTTAAGGCGGTTTACTGTCTGTATAGCAACTCTCCGTCCAAACTCAACGACTCCGAAGTAACCTATATTATGCGCTAACGTAACTATTACTTCCGTATTGCGGTAACAAAACTGTGAATTTCCGGCGGAAACCGCAAATTGATATCAGGATGTGTGTAAATACTTGCACATGAAGGGTCAAGTATTTACCACTTTCGTGGTAGTATCGTGGAACAGCAGCAGACGATATCCATTCGTGTGGGGAGGGTATTACCTTCCCGATGGTGCAGCCGGAGCCGGGCCTCCAACTTTGATTTGCGCTCCAAGCGAAGCGGGTCCTCCGCGGCGCATAGTTGGCCACGAATGCAAGGAAATGGGATTTCACAGGAGCGGCAGTGAAGACGAAGGGCAAGCGCAATCCGCACATCGCGGTTCTCGATCCCGATTCAGCAATCCTGAATTATCTTCATCGCATTCTTTCGGACCGTTTCAGCGTGCGCCGGTTTACCGAAGCAGCGGAGCTGATGCGCAGCCTGATAGAATCTTCCGCGCCGGATTTGCTGCTGATGGACTGGCACATCGCCGAAGGTGGCGCCGCGGAGAACGCGCTGGGGCTACTGAAAAAGCTTCACGCTCTGCTGCCGTCGCTGCCGATCATTCTGCTTGCCTGCACGGCCGAATTGAAGGAAGTGGTGGCGGCCACACGCATGGGCGCGCGGGATGTGATTCTAAAGCCCTTCCGAAAGGCCGACATCGATTTGGCCGTGCGTGAGTGCCTGAAGGAAGCCGACAAGCCGCTGGCTGACGACGAGGATGAGATCAACGAGATTCCGCTGGATGAGAACACATCCTTTGTGCGCGCCAGCCAGCGCATGAAAGAAATCGAATCGCAATGCCGGCTGGTGGCGCGCGCCGACATTCCGGTTCTTATCCTGGGCGAAAGCGGCACCGGCAAGGAAGTCGCCACCCTATTTATCCATAAGATGTCGGCCCGCAGCCATGCAAGCTTCATGAAGGTAAACTGCGCGGCAATGCCCGCCGATCTGCTCGAGAGTGAGCTCTTCGGCTATGAGCAGGGCGCGTTTACCGGAGCCGTCAAGTCCAAGCCCGGCAAGTTCGAGATTTGCAACAACGGGACAATTTTTCTGGATGAGATTGGCGAGATGCCGGCGGTGCTGCAAGCCAAGCTGCTGCAGGTTCTTCAGGACGGATCGTTTTCCCGCCTGGGCAGCCGGTCGAGCGTCAAAGTCGACGTGCGCGTGATTGCCGCCACCAACATCGACATCAAGACGGCTATTGCGACGAAGAGCTTTCGCGAAGACCTCTACTATCGCCTGAATGGATTCACGCTGAAGATGCCGCCGCTGCGCGAGCGCCCGGAAGAGATTCCGATTCTGGCACGCCACTTCATGCGCAAGGTGGCCGCGAAGTACGAGCGCGAACCCTTGCCTATCTCTCCCGCGCTGATGCAGTCGCTCAATAGCTACTTGTGGCCCGGCAATCTTCGCGAATTGGAAAATACGATCAAGCGCTATATCATCCTTGACGATGAGCAGGCGATCATCGACGAGTTGCATCCACCGCAAGACGCGGACTCGTCAGCGTCCGGCGTGGATGACAACGGCAATGGAAGCCTGAAGCATCTGGTACGCAACTTGAAGGGCGGAGCCGAATCCGCCGCCATCGCAAGAACGCTGGAGGGGACGGGATGGAACCGAAAGGCAGCGGCAAACGAACTGCAAATAAGCTACAAGGCGCTGTTGTACAAGATCAAACAGTACAATCTCATTCCACCGCAGAAGCCGGTTTACTCCACATCGCGAGAGAAGGCGTGACGCCAGAAGGCAACCTTGATTTCTCCCGCTCGGAGAAGGTCGTAATCCAGTTCGGTTCCAGGACCATCAAGGGGTTTCTCGACTCACCGTCCTGGAAGACCGTCGAAGAGTTATTAAGTCACGCTCCACATAGCTCGCCCGAGAGCTTCCGGGTTCGTAATTCCGAAACAAATATCGTCGAAGAAATAGAAGCCAAGGAAATCAAGGCCGTCTTTTATGTGAACAGTTTTGAGGGAGACGCGGAGCATCAGCATCTGAACTTTCATTCCCGCGCGCCCATTGTTCACGGGATATGGATGCGGCTGCAGTTTCTCGATGGCGAAGTGATGGAGGGAATCGTATTCAACTCCATTCACTATCTCGTCGAGCCGGGATTCTTCCTGCTGCCCACCGATCCGGAAAGCAATAACAAACTGGTATACGTGATGAAGAGCCAGCTCGCCGACCATCGCGTGCTCGGTATACGCAAGCTTTAAAGTAAAACCACGATCTTCATGTCCTGAAGAAGTTGATATGTGGTGTTGATTTCTTAAGGAAATCAACACTTGAAAACTTTGGCCTTGGTTACACCTATCGTGGTTTTGCTCTAGGAACTTGTTGAAATTCACCTGATGCACAGTCATTCATTTTCGTTTCAAGCGATTGTTGAGTGAAAATCGGTTTGAAATGCAGGTTTGTGCTGTGTTGATGCGGCTTTTACGGCCA
>JBEKDX010000198.1:0-5657 GCA_050014135.1 Occallatibacter sp. | reverse complement strand
GTTTCACCCGACAATGCTTCACGCCGCTCGATCAATCAGGCGGTTCGCTTCGAGTTGCAGGAGCGCGGCATCGTCGAATCCGAAAACCACGCAATGCGCGTGCTTGCGCCGCGTTCCGATATAACCGGTGCTGATCGCGCCTGGGCTGCACGCTATGAGGTTGGCGACGTTCTTCACTACCAGCGTGGCAGCAAGACACTCGGCATCGAGCAACGCAGTTACGCGCGCGTGGTCTCGACCGATCCAAGGTTGAATCTGCTGACTGTCGAGAAACCTGATGGCCAGCAGGTCACCTACGATCCGGCCCGGCTGCACGGCATCTCCGCTTACCGCGAAATCGAACGCGAATTCGCCGTAGGCGACCGGCTGCAATTCACCGCGCCGAACCGTGAGTTGGGCGTTGCCAACCGCGACCTCGGAACAGTGCAGAAGATCGGTGAGCACGGTGAAATGACCGTCCGCATGGACGGCGACAAGGACAGGGCGATCACATTCGATCCAGCTCAGATGCGGCACTTCGATCACGGCTACGCCGTCACCTCGCACAGCTCGCAAGGACTCACTTCGGAACGCGTTCTGGTCAACATGGACACCAACGTCCATCCCGAACTCATCAACACCCGCTTTGCCTACGTCTCTGTCTCCCGCGCATCGCAGGATGCGCAGATATTCACAAACGACACTTCTTCGCTGGCAGAAAGTCTGAGCAAAGACGTATCCAAAGTATCGGCGCTTGATGTCGTGCACGGCCAGAACTCAATGAAAGTCCCCAGCCTGGATTCTGCCGCCACGTTGTCCAAAACACTAGTGGCCGGAGCGGAATTAGCGATATGACCTTGAATAGCAGCGCAACTTTGGCGATACTCTGAGCTTGCTCTTGTCATTCGCCGATGAAATAGTATCTGCGGTGGGGGTCTTGAGGCCCGCTTCCTATTTCGGCGACCAAGCCTCGTTCCACGAGCGAAGCAAGCCGGGGTCGGGCTGCGCGCGGCGAAATCTCGATCTGCTTCGCAATCTCGGATGTGGACAGTCCTGCTTCTTGGTTTGCAGCAAGTGCGGCCAGGATTGCTTCGTCCCGCGCATCCTTCGCCGGTGCGCGGCGTGCAACAGCCGAAAGCGTGACGCGAAAATGGGTTCCAATCTCCTCGAAGCGTGGCGCATCCAATCCACGTTCTTTACATGCGACGGTCATGCGTTGAATTCCGCTGCCCCATTGTTCAATGAGGCCCAGTTCCTGAAATACGCGACCGAGAACGCGATTACGGAGTTTCGAAATGCCCTTCTGAATGTCTTCGAGGGTGAGTCCGAATGGAAGTAGACCGGGATTGTCGATCTCCAGGCGATCATCGAAGAGAGCTACCCGGATAGGCGCTCCGCGCTGAGAATAATCCGCGTGAACAATGGCGTTCATCAGAGCCTCGCGGATCGCGACAACCGGCAATGTCCAATGGTCCGCCCGCTTCACGGCACCGATTACGGCTTCACGGGTCATGTGCTTCTGTAAAAACGCAACCACTTCCTCGGCAGCTCCGGGAAGATACGAACGCACTTCCATGGAATCGATCAGACGGCGTTTGTCGTTGCCTGCGAACCGGCCTACCTGAATCCATGCATCCGGATAGCGTTCCAGACGTTTTGTTCCGAACAACAGTATTCCGCCGACCGTTGGCACAATCCTCCCCTGATAATTTGTCACGATCTTCAGCGTTTCGAGGTCTTTGCGCGCCAATTTGCGTACGGGCTTGAAGAACTCGGAAGCTACTCGGAAGTCGATTGCTTCCGAGTCTATTTCCGGTTCCGGCTGCTCATCGAAAGATGCCACCTGACTATAACGTCTCATTTCCTCGATCAGGGCGGAGTCAGCGCGCCGATTGGTCGAGCCAACGCGAACAAACGTGCCACTTTCCGGTCCCAGACGATTCAGAGAATGCGGACGGCTGGCGCTCGGATAGACCTCGACAGCCAATACCTGAGACTTCCTCCAAGACAGGATTTCTATCAAGGGAACGAGCCTGGGAGAAATGCTATCCGCAATCAAACTCGCCAGCCGCTCTTCCTCGGCCAAGACGTTTTGAAGCCCCTTGACTTCCTTCGCGCCATCGGTCACGCCAAACACAAGAACTCCGCCAGCGGTATTGGCAAACGCGACAATGGTTTTAAGCGCATTCTCGGGCGAAGACAGGTCGCGCTTGAACTCAAGCGTTTTTCCCTCGGACTGGCTGAGCAGACGAATCAGATCCATGCTCGGTATTTTACTCGGAAGTGCTTTGCAAAGGGAACCTTCTGAGCTTGCCGACTCTTTGGGTAGATCACGATGCTGAAGTATCCAGCAGATTTCGTGAATAAATAACGGATAAGTACAAGAATCTATTCCATTTCCAATTCTTGCGGGAAGGATGCTGCGCCCTTCCCCCGCTGCGACCGCCGATAGAACTGGCGTTCTACGCTTCCCATCCATGCGGGGCCTGTTTCCTGCCCCGCAACGCCCGACCCTGAAAAGCAATGCGGTGCAGCCTTCGGCTGGACCACCGGTTCGACATTCATTTCCCGGCGAACTCTAGGCTCCGTTCGGCTCCTTCTGTCAACTCCGCTTGTGCAGCTCCGCGCGGCATAAAAGCCGCCGTGCTCGCTTCCGCGCCCCTTGCGGGCTTCGGGAGTTGACAGCGCCTCTCTGCGCCCAATTCGCCAGTCATGAAATGAATGTCTTTTTTTAGCCCTCCCAGGGCTTAAAAACGGCAAATCTCACTCCGAAGGAGCCGAAAATCATGACCTACGCAGCAACCAGCACCAACAACAACGCCACCACCGCGCCGCATAGCAAAAATGCGGCGCACCGCAGCGAATCCCCCTACCAGCAGCGCACCACGCAGCGCGACAACCCCACGCAGCAACTCATCAAGCAAGCCGTGGATTACCTGCTACAGCAGCTTGAAGCGGGCAAGAGCGAAACTCTGACCGCCTATCTCGCAGCGATGGCCCGTTTCCATAATTACTCTTTCGGCAACATCATGAGCATTGCGCGGCAGCGCCCAGCGGCGACCAGAGTCGCCGGGTTCCACACGTGGAAGGAGTTGGGCCGGTTTGTGAAGCGCGGCGAAAAGGGAATCCAGATTCTCGCCCCGATGGTTGGACACCGCCGCAAGAGAGACGACGCCGACCGCAACCGCACACAGGACGACAACGGCAAGCCCACACCCGTTCTGATTGGCTTCCGCGCGGTCTACGTCTTCGATGTGGCGCAGACCGAAGGCGCGGACCTGCCCGAGTTCGAGCATTCGATTACCGGCGAAGTGGGCGAACACCGCGAGCGACTGATTGCATTTCTCGATTCGCAGAATATCGCCCTCGAATACAACGAAAACATCGCGCCCGCTCTTGGCGTCAGCTATGGCGGAAAGATTGCCATTCTGCCCGGCCAGTCGCCAGCCGAGGAAGTCGTGACTTTGGTCCACGAGTTAGCGCACGAATATCTCCACAAAACAGAGCGGCGCACCAAGACCACCGCCACCGTGCGCGAAACCGAAGCCGAGGCCGTGGCCTTCATCGTGGGCCAAGCTATCGGCCTTGAGATGGGCCGAGCCTCTTCGGACTACATCCAGATGTACGCAGGAAACGCGGCGCTTCTGGCTGAAAGCCTTGAAGTGATTCAGCGGACCTCTGCGGTCATTCTCAACGCCATCACCGAAGAGCCGAGCGGCAGACTGACCGCCGCTTCGGTCACAACGACAGAGATGCAAAACGAAATGGCGGAGGTGGCGTAATGAAAACTATCCTTCGCATTCTGGAGCGGGCCGGAGACTTCCGGCCCACGCTCTACCTCAAGATCGAGAATCCGCCTTACATGGCGCTTGTCTTCGAAGCTACGCCGGAGCCGGGGCCGACCGGATTGCCAGCAATATCTATCGCGCACTACGGCGAACAGAACGGCGACCTGATGCGCGACCCGGAGATGTGCTTCGAGTTGGCAAAGCCGCCACTCTGCGGTTTGTCATTATCGAGTTTCTATTTTCGGAATGACTATCTCGGCGTCGAGCAGTTTTCGCGCTATCGGAATGGCGAGAACTATGTTTTTGTGCCCGACCTCCACCGTCAGCATGAAACCTTTGCGCGGCAGTGGGACCGCAATCTTCGCGCTCAGGGTTTTCTTGAAGCCTTCACGGACAAGTCGATTCGCGGCTAGTCCGCTCCCTGCGGAGCGGACCACGCCCGACGTGTTCCCGCTCCGCGAGCCTTCACCCTTCAACCGCTCGAAAGGAGCAATGAATCATGGAAACGACCGTTATCAATGCCACCGAATACCGTGAGCTTCCGCTCGCTTTGCTCAACGAATCAAAGACCAATCCCCGCCGCGTCTTTGACGATGTTAGTCTTCGAGAACTTGCCGCCAGCATTCGCAGCCAGGGTGTGCTCTCGCCCTTGCTCGTCCGGCCACTCACCGAAAACGGCTTCGAGATCGTGGCCGGTGCGCGGCGGTATCGCGCCGCGCAGATGGCCGAAGCCGTCACCGTACCTGTGCGCATCAAGCAGATGAGCGACGCCGAGGTTTTGGAGGCGCAGCTTGTCGAGAACCTGATTCGCGCCGAGATTCATCCGATGGAAGAAGCCGAGGGCTTCGCGCGGCTTTTGGCGCTGGAAGAGCCGAAGTACAGCATCGAGCAAATCGCAGCGAAGGTTGGCAAGCACCCTTCGTTCGTGGCTTCAAGGTTGAAATTGGTTGACCTTGTACCCGCCGCCGTCGATGCCTTCTACGCCAACGAAATCGGCGTGGGCCATGCGCTGCTACTGGCCAAACTGCCCGCCGACCAGCAGGAACAGGCGCTTTCAGCTTGCTTCAAGGAAGTCTACAACAGCAGCCAGAATCCAACACGAATTCTTCTGCCCGTGCGCAATCTGCAATTCTGGATTGAGACGAATGTATTGCTCATCCTGAAAGACGCGCCGTTCGATAAGCGCGACGCACAGCTTGTTTCCACGGCGGGCAGTTGTGCCGACTGCCCCAAGCGCACCGGCCACAACAAGCTGCTTTTCGGCGACGACCTCGGCAAGCAGGGCGACCAATGCACCGATCCCCGCTGCTACAACGCAAAACTCGCAGCGCACGTAGCGAAGGCCGTTGCCGCCAAGCCAAACCTTGTGCAGATCAGCACGGCATACGGCGCACAGAAGGAAGGCAGTCCGGTTCTGCCGCGCAATAAGTACACCGCGATTCGCGACGACAAGCCACAGAAAAAAGAAGATGCCCAGCGCCCAGAGTTCAAGGTGTGCCGGTTCGCTACCGATGCCATCATTACCGAAGGCAGTGACATCGGCACCATTCACAAAGTGTGCGCGAATCCCGATTGCCCGATTCACCACGCCAGCAAGCAACGGCCCGCGACGGACGCGGCATTCAAGGCAGAGCAGGAGAAGCGCCGCCGTGAGGAGGCCATCGCCCAGGCGACCGGCCTTCGCGTCCTGAAAGCAACCAGTGATGCGGTTCCCGTCCGCCTGATGAAGCGCGACCTGCTTTTTGTGACCGAACGTCTTGCCGCCGCTTTGGACGAACGCCGTCTGGCGATCATCTTTCGGCTTCACGGCATCGGCAAGGCCAGCGGCGGAGCCGGAGACGCCCCGGCAAAATTGCTCGCGTCCTTTCTTCGCAAGGCCGACGAGAGCAC
>JBEKDX010000197.1:0-5683 GCA_050014135.1 Occallatibacter sp. | reverse complement strand
AACTGTCTTCCCTCCACAAAGGCACCCCCCCCACCCCCCTATTGACTGTGAAACTGTGTAGCGGTGAACAAAATGCCCGGTGGCCCAGCTCCTAAACCCCCTGAATCGCAGTTGCCCCATCCATTCCACACGCGGAGAGAACCTGCCCTTCGCGTTATCATGGCCGGTATGAAGATTGAAGCGATACAGGCGGCCATTCGCGACGCTGGCTTGGACGGCTGGCTCTTTTACGACCATCATCACCGCGATCCCATCGCCGCCAGCATTCTGGGCCTCGACGACAAGGCGCACATCAC
This sequence comes from Occallatibacter sp., assembly GCA_050014135.1. Lineage (GTDB taxonomy): Bacteria > Acidobacteriota > Terriglobia > Terriglobales > Acidobacteriaceae > Telmatobacter. The sequence goes on along the minus strand of JBEKDX010000197.1, from coordinate 5,387 downwards.
GCGCCGCTGGTACTATTTCGTGCCCGCCTCGGGCAAGCCGCGCAAGCTTGTGCATCGCATTGAGCAGGGGCGGCTGGACGCGCTGCCCGGCGTCAAGACACAGTATTCGAGCTGGCAGGAATTGGCCGCTGGTCTGGAGGCGATGCTGGCCGGAGCGCATACGCTGGCCATGCAGTACTCGCCCAACAACGCCATCATGCTCGTCTCAATAGTGGACGCGGGCACGGTCGAATTCCTGCGCGCGCTGGGCAAGCAGATTGTCAGTTCCGCGGACTTGATTTGCCAGTTCGAGGCGGTACTGAGCGAGGAGCAGATCGCCACGCACGGCGCGGCGCAGCGAGCCATCGATGCGATTGTGGCCGAGGGCTGGCGGCAGATTGGCCGCCGTCTTCGTCCCGCCTCAGGCAAGCCGGGCGCGTACTCCGAATTCGACCATGTGCAGTGGCTCGGCGAGGCAATGCGCCATGAGGGCCTCATCTGGGACGACGGGCCCAACGTCAGCGTCAACGCCAACTGCTCCGACTCGCACTATGAGCCGACCGCCGAGCGCTCTTCGCCGATCCGAGATGGCGATTTTATTCTCATTGACATCTGGGCGCGCCTCAACCAGCTGGGCAGTGTCTACTACGACATCACCTGGACCGGCGTGGTGGGCCGCGCGCCGACGGCGACCGAGCTGCGTGTCTTCGATACGGTGGTGCAGGCTCGCGACGCGGCTATTCATGCGGTCGAGAGCGCCTTTGCGGCGGGCCACCCGATTCGCGGCTTCGAGGCCGATGACGCGGCGCGCAATGTGATTCGCGCCGCCGGCTTCGGAGATTTCTTCACCCATCGCACCGGCCACAACATCGGCCACGAGGTGCATGGCGTAGGCGCGAACCTGGACAATCTCGAAACCCACGACGAGCGCCTGCTGCTGCCCAATACCTGCTTCTCGGTCGAGCCGGGAATCTACCTGCCCGAGTTCGGCGTGCGCAGCGAGATCGACATGATCACCTCTTCCGGAAAAGCCTGGGTAACAGGAAAAATCCAGCGCGAGCTGGTGCGGATTTAGAGATCCGACCCCTGCCCAATGCGTTATAGTCAAAAAGGAATGGCAATTGAAGATACCAAGAACTCCGCGGCAGCGGCGTCGGCGCAGACCGGCGCGTATAAGGGTTTTGTCTATCTGCCACTAATCGCTGGCTGGCTGGTTCCCGGTGCCGGTCATTTTCTGCTGCGCAAGTGGGTCCGAGGGGCGCTGCTTTCGGCTTCGATCCTGGGAATGTTCGTGCTGGGGCTGGCGATGCAGGGCAAGCTCTACGCCAACGTGCACGATTTGCTGGACCTTCTCGGGCTGGCCGGCGACCTGGGCAATGGCCTGCTGTTTGTCGTCAGCCGGCTGTTGAATCTGGGCGCGGATCAGGTGCAGGTGACCACGGCCGATTGGGGCACGCGCTTCATCGTGGTCGCTGGGCTGCTCAACGTGATTGCCGCCGTGGACGCGCACAATCTACGCACCGGGAGGAAGTCATGACGCATTTTCTCGCGGTAGTGCTCTTCGCACTCTTCGCCTCCACGGTCTTCGGCATTACGATGCGCGAGAAACCGAAGAGCATGGTCCGTTACGGAATCTATTGCTTTGTGCTCTTCGTCAGCTCTGCCATCGCGCTCAGTTGGCTGATGTATCTGATCGCGCGTTAGGCTCCTGCAGAGAGATTTGCCATGAACAAACTCTGGCACTCTGAGAACCAGATGCCGCCTAAGGCAACGCTGGAAGAGCGCATCCAGTGGCACCGTGAGCATCAACTTCAATGCGCCTGCCGGGAAGCGCCCAAGAGCCTTGTCGCGGCCCGGCCCGATTTGTTTGCGGCGTCAAAGAGCCTTTTCGTCCTAGCTCAGATCAGACCTTCGTCTCCGCTGGCGCAAGCGGTGCCTTATCGGCGACAATCTTCCCATCATGGAAACACTCTCTCGCCGAGATTTTCTGCTCTCCGCCTCCGCCGCAGCGCTCGCCATTGCCGCCGCGCCCGCGCTTGCCGCAACCTCCGCATCAGGCCGCCAGCGGGTATTTATCGCCTCAAGCACGCCCAACGGCATTCTCGGCTACGACTGGAATCCAGCCACTGCTGAACTCACTCCGGCCGGCGTCGCCGCCAAAATTCCCAGCGTCGCCTGGATCACCTTCTCGCCGGACCGGCAGTTTCTCTTCGCCGCTGCCGAGGTGGACAACTTCAATGGCAAGCCAACCGGCGAAGTGGCCAGCTTCCGCGTCGTCAACGGAGAACTGCAACCGCTCTCCGCGCAGAACTCGGCCGGAGTAGGCACCTGCCATGTGGCTCTCGACCGCACCGGTCGCGTGCTGCTTGCGGCCAACTACGGCGGCGGCTCGGCGGCCAGCTTTCTCGTCACCGATGGTCAACTCAGCCCCGCCGTCTGGAACGAGCAGTACACCGGCCACGGCCCGGTCGCCGACCGCCAGCAAAGCGCCCACGCCCATTTCGCCTCCTTCTCGCCCGACAACCGCTTCACCTACATCAACGACCTGGGCGGCGATTGCATCCATATTTACACCTTGAATGCCAATACAGCCGCGCTGACCCCTGCCGGAAACTATCGCGCCAAGCCCGGCGCCGGCCCGCGCACGCTGCACTTTCATCCCAACGGCCACACCGCTTACTGCATGAACGAACTTGACTCAACCGTGAACGTATTGGAGTGGAACAAGGCCGACGGAAGCCTCGCCTTGCAAAACAGTATCGAGCTGTTGCCCAAAGTTCACGGGAGCGGGAATACCGGCTGTGACACGGTCATCTCGCGCGATGGACGTAGTGTCTACTTCGCCAATCGCGGCGACGATTTTCTCTTTCACTGCAGCGCCGATCCCAAGACCGGGCAGCTCACGCCCATCGGCAGCAGCAGTTGCGGCGGCAAGACTCCGCGCAACTTTACGCTCGACCCCACAGAGCGCTGGATGCTTGTCGCCAATCAGGACTCGAGCCAGATCAGCGTCTTCGCGCGCAACCTGCAGACCGGCGCGCTGGCCAATGAGGGAAAAAGCTACCCCGCAGCGACGCCGATGTGCATTTTGTTTACGTGAGCGAGCTGGAAAATTGAAACAAGCGAAACTTCAAGCGCTCATCAAAGCAGGGCTGCCGAGAACAGTGCCGGAAGGTGCAGTTTCCTCTTCGGTCGACTCGGTAGCCACCGGCACGTGCGCCAGCTCCCACGCGGAGCGGTCCTTCATCAACCGCGAAACCAGCGCAGCGTGCATGGCGTGGCCGGCCCGCTCGGCGACGACGTGGCCCTCGATACGCCGCCCGGCCAGGGCCAGGTCGCCGATCAGGTCCAGGACTTTGTGGCGGACATACTCGTCGGGGAAGCGCAACGGGCCGTTCTCCGGTCCCTTGGGACCAAGAATGATGGCGCTCTCCGGTCCCGCGCCGCGAATCAGCCCCATGTCGCGCAGCCTTTTTTCGTCAGCCTTGTAGCCAAAGGTGCGTGCCGGGGCAATCACCGAGCCATAGGTCTCTGCCGCCAGATCCACGCTGGCCGACTGGTAGCCAATGGGCGCGGGAAAATTGATCGCATACTGGATACTGTAGCCCGAACCCGGATAGACTCCAATGAACTTGTCGCCCTCGCGGACTTCGACCGGGCTCAGCACCCGGACGGTCTCACGGCGGCGGCGCTGGACGCGAATGCCCACTCGCAGAAATGCCTCGACGTAAGGCAGGGCGCTGCCGTCCAAAATAGGCAACTCCAGGTTGTCCAGCTCGGCAATCACGTTGTCTACGCCCATTCCGATCAGTGCAGAGAGCAGATGTTCGGTGGTCTGAATCAGCACTCCTTGGCGCATCAGGCTGGTGGCGTAACTCACCTTGGCCACATTGCGGCCGGTGGCCGGAATCTCAAAGTTGTCCAGGTCGGTGCGGCGGAAGACAATGCCCGAACCAGCCGGCGCGGGCATCAGGCGCAGATTCACTGGCGCGCCCGAATGCAGTCCCACCCCGGTGAACTCCAGAGGCGCGGCAATCGTCTGCTCCAGGTGTGCGGGATTGGCCAATAAAAACCCTCTCGACGGCGTGCGAAAACCGTATCAACATTAAGACTAGACCCTCTGCGCCATCTCCGTCCTGTGGCAGTTTTGCCACACTTTGGAGAAGTTTGGCAACTTTTACCTCACCCAACTTCACGCAAGCCCTTCGAAGCGTGCCGCGAAATTGCGAAGATCAACTCCTCCACCCCATGCGCTTTACAGTCCGGATTGCTCGGGGGATGCGAAAGTGCCGGAGCACCTGTTAAACTTCCCACAAGCATTACCCGGAGTTGAATAAGCCATGAAGCACTCAGTTCTAATTTTGTTGATGGCGGCCAGCACCGTGACCGCAACCGCCCAATCCCCCGCGCCGACGCCTGCCCCCGCCGCCAAATCGGCCGCGACAGCCGCCAAGCCTGCCGCCACGCCCGCTAAACCGGCTGCCACCGCAACTGTTGCAGCTTCTCCGGCAATCGCCGCGATCATCAAGGTCCCTGCCAATATCAAACAGTATCCAGGGGTCCAGAAGCCGATCTTCACGGTCGCACTGCGCTACCAGGAGATCAAGATCGGCGCCGGCGCCGTGGCCGAGCCAAACAAGCTCTACAAGGTTCTCTACACCGGCTACCGGGCCTCCGATGGAGCCATCTTCGACTCTTCCGAGCTTCACCGTCAGCCAATGAAAGACAAGGACGGCAAGCCGGTTCTGGGCGACGACGGCAAGCCCAAGCTGGTCGATGCGCAGCCCGCTCCATTTCCGCAAGGCACAGGCACTTTTATCATAGGCTTCGACCAAGGTTACGCCGGTATGAAGGTTGGCGGTAAGCGCCGCATCTTCGTCCCCTGGCAATTGGCCTATGGCACAAAAAATATCCCTGATCGTGGCGCTGATCATCCAGGAATCCCCTCGAAGTCGGACCTGATCTTCGACGTTGAGCTGGTGGATGTGACCGATATTCCCGCGCAACCTCAGCGCCCAGCCATGTCGCCCAACAACCACCAGATACCTGGCGGCCGTCCGCTGCCCGGCACGCACCCAGTTCCTGGCGCAGCGGGAACACCTGCCCAGCCCGGCGCGCCTGCTGCGGTTCCGGCTCCAAGCGCAGCTCCCAATCCGCCGTCCGCAGTGGCTCCCGGACAACCGGCAACTCCAGCTGCCCCCAACGCCGCGCCGGCTCCTGCAGCAGTGCCTCCTGCTCCGGCAGCTCCGGCGACACCGCCAGCCAAGTAACGCCTTTCACGCAAACGCCGAAACCCAGCTCTCGATTCCGAGAGCTGGGTTTTAGAACTCATCCGTAAATAACAAGAGTCTGCTGGAGGCAGACTCTTGTTATTTACGGATATGTTCTTAGTCGCTGGTGAATTAATC
>JBEKDX010000196.1:0-5723 GCA_050014135.1 Occallatibacter sp. | reverse complement strand
CTTCTCCGCCTGGAAGCCGGAGGCGGCCATCAGGGTTTCGGTGTAGTTCAGCGATAGCACGTCGAGCAGCGCATCGGCCACAATGGGATGCGAAGCGCGGATGAACGACTCGCTGCAACAGGTGCACTCCTGGAAGTGAAGCCACACAACCGCCGGTTTTTCCTTTTTCTCGAACGCGGCAACGACTTGAGCGGCGCCACTCCGGCCCAGCCCAGCCGCAGTTGCGGCCACAGCGCAGAATTGCAGAAAATCCCTGCGACTATAACCCTTCTGCTGCATTGATTGGTAAATAGATTGACCCATGCCTACCTCGCTGTGTCTGTGCAGGCACCGGCAGGAATCGCGGCTGGAGGAAGGATTTCGTGGGGAAGCCGCCAGTGATCCGCCGATGGATGAATGGGAAGGTACGCAGCGGAGAGAAGGGTCGGCTGTGACAGGCATCACATTTGTTTGAACGACGTTATTCTTGAGAGATTTCCGGTTGGTCAAGATATACGTCACTTCTCCTTGAGGCGCCTGCTTCATCTACCATCAAATCAGCCCATGCCCGTCAAACCCAAGCTCGGCCAGAACTTTCTCGTCGATTCCGGGGCCATCCAGCGGATCGCAGCCTCGATTGGCGATCTCACTGGACGCACTGTGGTCGAGATCGGCCCAGGCCGCGGCGCAATTACTGGAACGCTGGCCGCCCGCGCCTCTCACGTGCTGGCAGTGGAGCTTGACCCGCTGCTAGCCGCTGCTCTGCGCGTCGAATTTCTGCTCGATCCGGAGGGCCGCGTCACCGTCTTCGAGGAAGACGCGCTGCGATTCGACTTTGCGGCGGCATCCGCCGAAGCGGGCGAACGCCTGCTGGTCGTCGGAAATCTTCCCTACGGCATAACCTCGCAGATTCTGCTGAAGCTGGCCGCGAGCCACGCGGCGCTCGACCGCGCTGTGCTGATGGTGCAGCGCGAGGTGGGCGATCGCGTCACCGCCCAGCCCGGGTCGCGCGATTACGGCCTGCTCTCGGTGACCGTGCAGATGTATGGGCCCGCCGAGCGGCTTTTTACGCTTCCGCCGGAGTCCTTTTCGCCGCCGCCCGAGGTGCATTCGACGGTCTTTCGCTGGCGGTTTGCGCCGCGCTTTGCCGAGCTGGGCGTTGAAGAGACGAGTTTCCTACGTTTTGTGCGGCAATGCTTTCATCAGAAACGCAAGACGCTGGCCAACAATTTGCGCGCTGCCGGTCTTCCGCCCGCCGCCGTTGCCGCCGCGCTGACCGAGGCCGCAATCAACCCAATGGCCCGCGCGGAGGCGCTCTCCATCGACAACTTTGCGGCGCTTTGGCGCGTGATCAGAGATCAGGGGTCAGAGATCAGCGATCAGGAATAAACACCCCTCATCGCACTTGTCCTTGCGCCGCAAGCGTCTCCGCAGTGTGGATGTGGCAGATGGCGACGGCCAAGGCGTCGGCGGCGTCAGACGGCTGAGGCGCTTCGGCCAGCTCCAGCAGGCGCGCCACCATAAACTGAACCTGCTCTTTCTTGGCCAGGCCGTAGCCCACTACGCTGGATTTGATCTTGAGGGGCGCATACTCGGCCACGGGAAGGCCCTGGATGGAAGCCGCCAACAGCGCCACGCCGCGCACCTGGCCCAGCTTCAGCGCCGACTTGGCGTTAACCGAGTAGAAGACCTCCTCGATGGCCACCGCATCCGGCTTCCAGCGCTCCAGTTCGGCGCTCAGCGCGCGATAGACCTGTTCGAGGCGCTCGGCGGTGGTTTTGGACTTAACCAGCCGGATCGCGCCCATGGCCTTCATCACCAATCGCGGCTGCCGCGCCGTGTCACAAGACTCGACCACGCCAAAGCCCGTCACTTCCGTTCCGCAATCGATGCCGAAGACCCGCATGGGCCTGAGTGTATCGCAACCTTGCTTCTATCTGCGAATCGCGTTCTTCAGTTCGATGATCGAGACGCCAACTCGTTTGGATGCCATATCGTACGCGGAACCAGCCGCCATCATCCGCTCGGCCTCCTGCGGCGTTTTCGCATTAATTGCGGTGGCAATCTTGCCCGCCTGAAGATGAAATGCCGCATGGTCAGCTACGCACTTGGCATGGCAGCCATCCTTTCCGTACTGCATCTTTGCGTCACCATGCAGCCACTTGCCAAACTCGCAGTTGTTATCCTTGGAGATGGCGGCTGCATCCATAAGCTCATCGTTATGGAGCGCATTGCGGAATTTGAATTTCCACTCGGCATGTTTCTGAATTGCATTGTCTAGGTCCATGGTCACACTCCTGGCTGCAAATGCTGACAAAATCGTTCCGTCTGATAACCAATACCATGCCGCAATTTGGATGGGACTCGAATCTTCCCGCCGGATGCGAATTCTTGTTCCATATTTAAGCGGTCCCGATATGAACCGTTGCGTCTGCCGCCCCAAACGCAACGGCGGCCTGAGCGCTGTGCCCAGGCCGTCGCGGTGAACTGTGGGTATTGGACTAAGGCCATCGCGTTCAAGCGAGTGCCCGAGCATCTTCACTTCAGCTCCCAAGTCATGATCGTTTGCTGGCGATACCCGGCAAGCCGGGCTCCTTCGGCGACGAACTTCGTCGCGACCTTGAAAGAAATGCCATTTCGCGCATCAGTCGAGGAGAACATCTCACTGTGAAGGTGCGGTAGCGTCCCATGCGGCAAGAACGATCTCCGCTGGAGGCAAGCTGGGGGTCCAAGGCGCGATGCCCTAGGCCTCAGTCACCTCACGTACCAAACTACTTGAAGATTCTTTCTGCATCAGTTGGATCTACCTCCTTTCCCGTGTTCGCTTAATCTACCCCCGCGGGCACGCGGCGTCAAGGGGAGATTTGGGGGCAGCGAATCTGCGTTCCAAGGGCGTTTTCAAAATGGTAGGAAGACGATCCATTTCCGTTGTGGCGAAGGGGGACGAAAGCGGCCATTAAGGTGCCGCGAGGCGTGAGATCCCCCAGTATTAGAAAAGAACTCCTCATATATATGCAAATCTTTGCATTTTTCTACACTCGATTGAGTCGCCAGGAGGCCAGAGAAGCTTTGCGACGAGGCGAAGATATTTTATTATTTATCAACATATTAAGGCGCGATATGGTGGAATTACCAGGGAGCAGTTGACATGGTCCACCACGTGCATTTACAAATGGTAACGGAACTGTGTCAGGATGTGTCAGTCGTGTAAGAAGATTCGACAGTCCTGTTCGATCTATACGAATTCAGGTTACCGCTTGGCTTCCCTGCCAACCGGAGCCTCAGACGATGCGAGCCATGCCGGGTATTCCCGATCTGGCCCGTGGAAGAGGACAAATATGAAGGCCGTTCGCGTTTCGACTTTTGTTTCTTGCTTTATTATTGCCTTGGCGCTCGTAGCTGCTACTTCCATGGCCCGTGCGGACCAAATAGCCGTATACGGAACACCCTCAGAGAACGACAGCAATCCTGTCTCATCGACTCCACAGACGATCAGCGTCAGCCAGTTTGATATGTCAAACGTCACACTCACTTCGGTCGAGGTGATTCTGTCCGGTGCGGGCAGCTCGATTTACACGGCCGAGTACCTCGGCACGGGCAGCGCGACCATTACATCTTTCACCACCAATGCGACGCTGACACTTTCCGACGGATTTGATCCGAATCTAGCGCTGGCTCTGTCCGGTACGCAAACTCTTGGCTCTCCGCTGGATCTTTCCCAGGCGGATGGGACGTACACGAGTGCACCGCAATCCATCATCGGCGGTTCGGTGGACGAGTATCTTGCGTTGGCTGGATTTATCGGAAATGGAAATGTTGATTTCTCACTCGTAGGCGCCTCCAATAGCTATGCCGGTGCGAGCTTCCCGAGCGGCGGATTTTTGGGCGTAGGTCAGACTACGGATGCCGGTGCAACGGTTGAGATCATATACAGCTACGACCAGATACCCCCTCCGGGCAACACTCCCGAGCCCGGCACGCTGACTTTGTTTGGCACGGGTCTGCTTGGGTTGGCGGGAATGCTTCGCCGCAAGTTCGTACGCTCCTAACCACCCAGGGCAACTGCCCGCATGGTTCGACTGTTTTTCTGTGATGATCAGTTCCGGTAAAGAAACAGGTGGAATGCGGCTCTCGCATTCCACCTTTTTCTTTTGATCTTCCCTGTTCCCTGCCCCTACCAGCTATGCAGCCACTCTTCCTCTCGCCCAATGCGCACCGGCGTCTTGAATAATTCGCTGAGCCTGTGCTCGGTCAGCAGCAGGTGGCGCGGGCCGTCGCCAACGATGCGTCCTTCGCACATCAGGATCACGCGCTCGATCTCCGGCAGAATGTCGCCCAGATGGTGAGTGACCAGCACCAAGCCAGTGCCCTCGCGAGCCAGCCGCCGAAGGGTCTCGCGCAGTTCGCGTTGCGCGGCCAGGTCGAGGGCATTCGAGGGCTCGTCGAGCAGCAGCTGCCGGGGCCGGTGAACGAGCGCCCGGGCAATCAAAATGCGCCGCCGTTCGCCGGCCGACATCTGTCCCACGAACTGCCCGGCCAGATGCAGAGCTTCCATGCGCTCCAGCGCTTCCCGTGCCCTATCACGCATCTCCGGTGTGACGATCAGATTGGGCCACAGGGTAGAGGCGGAAAAGAAACCGGCGATAACCGCATCAAGGCCGGTAGTTACGGCGGTTCGTTCGCCCGGCAGTTCTCCCATCAGTCCCGCAGCGACAACTCCAAAATGCCGGCGCAGCTCGGTCAGATCCCAGCGCTCTCGGCCAAAGATGCGAAGATGCATTCCCGGCTGGACGATGGGATAAAGCTGGCAGCTCATGGCCAGAATCAAGGTGGACTTGCCGCAGCCGTTCGGCCCCAGGATAGCCACGTGCTCCCCGGCATGGATGGTCAGATTCACGTCGTGCAGCACCACGCGTTCGCCGCGCGCCACGTTCACCTTGCGCAGTTCAAGAAACTCGCTGTTGCCAGCATTGCTTCGATTTTCTGTCATTCCATCCCTTCACATCTGCTAGATTAAATGGATTGAATCCGATGACAGAAATCCATGAAGCATCTCAATTCGTGATACCGCGCGGCTTCCGCTTTGGAGCGTCCAAGGCAGGACTGAAAAAGAGCGGCCGCACCGACTTTGCCCTGATTGTGGCCGATGCGTCGGCGAGCGCCGCCGCCGTCTTTACCGCTAACCGCGTCACCGCGGCACCGCTGATCATCGACAAGGAGCATCTGCGGGCCACCGGAGGCAAGGTGCGCGCGGCCGCGATCAACGCCGGCAACGCCAACTGCGCCGCTGGGCAGCCTGGCCTGGATGCCGCCCGCGCCACCTGCGTGGCTATTGCCCAGCAGATCGGCTGCCGGCCGGAAGAGGTCTTTCCCTCCTCGACAGGCGTCATCGGCGTTCCTCTACCGGCGGAGAAGATCATCGCCACGCTGCCGGAGCTGGTTAAGTCGCTGGGCACAGAGTTCGACGACTTCCAACGGGTTGCTCAAGCCATTTTGACCACCGATACGGTGGAGAAGACAGCCTTTGCACGGCTTGAAATCGACGGCAAAGAAGTCCGGATCGCCGCTCTCTGCAAGGGAGCGGGTATGATTCATCCGCAACTGATCCCGCACGCGACAATGCTGGTTTACATTCTGACCGATGCGGCGATTGAGCCGACGGTGTTGAACGGCTATCTGCAGCCGGCCATCGAGGTCAGCTTCAACCGCATCTCGGTGGACGGCGACACCTCGACCAACGACAC
>JBEKDX010000195.1:0-5728 GCA_050014135.1 Occallatibacter sp. | reverse complement strand
TTCCCCTGATTCAACTCGCCGTACGTCGGATACGGCGCGGCCGCGGTGCTGGTCGGCATCGCTTCCAGAATCTTCAACTCATCCTGCACGTTCTTCCACTCGTCAGGATGCTTCTTGGTCTCGATGGGCGCATTAGGATCGGCATAATACGCCTCTACGTCTTTCTTGATGCCCGGCGGAATCGCCTGCGTGGGCGTGCTCGTCAGCCGGCCCAGCAGCGTGGCATAGGTCCTGTCGGTGAGTAGATAGCCGCCCGGCTTCACCACCTGGCCCGTATCCAGGTCGCGATTCGGCAAGGGCTCCCTGGAATCGAGCGGGCCCAGCGTCTCCATCGAGTTGGTTGCGCTCAACGTCCGCTGCCGCCGCGCCTCAACGGGCGTGAAGAAGGCCAGGCGCTCATGCAGCACCGTGGTGGATGAGACCACGCTGTGCATGTAATCGGCTTCCGAGGCTGCGGTCGGTCCTTTCACGGCCACCATCCGCAGCGGCCCTACCTTGGGAATCACCCACAGCACCCCGGCCAAAAGGTGCGTTCCCACTCCAGCCTTCTTGCGATATGCGGCCCAGTTATACAGCTTGGCCGCCGCCGCGGATTCGTTCTCGATCTCGATTGCATCGGGCGTGTCCGGCTCTACCGGCTCTTGATTGCGGTGCAGCAAAGTCACTGCGTAGGCCACGCGGGGAATGAACGTGCGCGTAGCAAACCGGTAGGCCTTCACGTTGATCCGCCGACTCTTGCTTCCGTTGAAATCTTCGGTTATCCCGTACGTCTCATAAAACGCCAGCGCCAATTGATGCACGGAAACCTGGATCCCGATGTGGCGGAAATAGCCGAGCGGCGCCAGGCGGTGATGCGCGATTTGATCAATGTCGAAAGCGAACTCGGTGCGCACGTGCTCATGCCGGCCTTGGGCGTAATTCACAATATGCCCGAAACGCCTTTCCAGTTTGGGAAACTCGATAGGAACGGCGCGGTTGGTCGCCTGCGAGTGGCCGAACGTATCCCCGATGTAATGCGAGAGCGCGCCCACGGCGAATGCCAGCTCGTTGGCGTTGTGCGCATTGCGAAACAGCGCCAACACGAAGTCTCCCGTGCGCACATAGTGGGTCAGATCCGAGAAAAACTCGTCGCCAAACGGGTAGTAGCCAATGTCTTGAATTACGCATCCGCCGTACGCGTAGGCGCGCGCCTGATCCAGTTCCGCCGGCGTCAAGTTGGGATAACGGCTCATGAGCAGCGGCACGATCGAGTCCTCCCAGGTGAGGTCGATCAGTTGCTCGTGGGTCAGCAACGAATACGCACCCGCATGCCGGGGCCAAACCCCCGGCAGAAACAGGAGCAGCAACGCAACAGCTCGAAGGCACTTTGAGCGTATCGTCATAAGGCCGAAAAAATACCGCTCTACAGTGGGCTGAACAGGAAAGAGAGCGATTTGACTCCATTTTATGCGAATTTTGCCCGCCGCCGCTGCTCTAATGCACACAGTCCCGCAGTCGCTTAGCCCCTGTTTTCGTGCATCCAGTCCAGCGCCACGCGCCCAATGTTTCACGTCGGGTTTCACTTGCGCGCGCTGCTGCCATCCGCGCGTCCATCGAGTCGTCGGACAGCGCCAGGTGGTTTTCAAGAGAACTGGTCGCATTTGCCTCCGCGGAGGCAGCGGTTGCTTCGTCAAGAATCAGCGTCACAATATTCCGCCTTCAGTCCAAGGCGGACGGGGATGTTGAACGCTCTGATATGGCTGCAGTCGGTGCGCTTCTCTGGTTCCGGCAAAGCGAATTCCGAAGCCTGGAAAAACCACCAACGGGGTTGTTGCAGCCCTTTCCTACGAGATGCTGCGAGGATTTCGCCGGTTGCAGACGCGCTCCCGGCCCGCGCGGATCCCATCCGGCTTTATTGTAACGGCCGCCGCGTTGGCGTCAGAAGCAACAGCGCCATGTGGGGTGAAATGGCACATTTTGCCAAGCTTTGCCAAAACGAGCTATCCTGAAAGATCGAAAGCCAAGGAGAACTCGCCATGCCCACCATGAACATTTCGCTACCCGAGAACTTGAAAGAGTTTGTTGAATCGCAGGTTCAGTCAGGCGATTATTCGAGTGCCTCCGAGTTCATGCGCGAGTTGGTGCGGCGAGAGCAGAAGGAGCGCCTGCGCGAACAACTCGAACAGCGGCTCCTTGAAGGTCTGAACTCGGGCGATGGCATCGAATCGAGTCCCGAGATGTGGCGAGATCTCCACCAGGAAGTGCGTGAACTGGCGCGGAAGTTGAAACGGCAGAATCGATAGTCCACGATCATTTTTCAAGAATCCTGGTGTCTTGCCAAACGAACGGAATCCCGCGTGGCTGAAGCTGAGAGTAGGATCGAACCAACGATCCATGCAAAAGGTTAGTTTTCGCCCTCTCGCTCGGAGAGATATTCGAGACGTAGCTGCCTACATGCTCGTAGAAGCGAGTGAGGCTGTTGCGGTTAGTTTTGAAAAAGCCGTCCAGAATCTGGCCCAAACCCTTGCCGGCATGCCTGAAATAAGAGTGCCGTGTTCTTTTCGCAATCCGGAACTGCATAACGTGCGCCGTTTGACAGTTACGGGCTTCGAGAAATGGCTTCTCTTTTATCGAGCCACCGAGGACCGAATCGACGTGATCCGCGTACTGCACGGCGCCCGAGATATTGCTGCCATTTTCGAAGAAGATACATAGCCATTTGTGACTGCCACTTGCAGCCATTTATCATGATCCTTCATGGGAACTCCGCCGCAAATCATGATGGCCAATCTCGGCATGGCCGACACACTGATCCTCATGGTGTTGGCGCTCGTGGTCTTTGGACCGCGTCGTCTGCCGCAGATCGGCCGCCAGATCGGCAAGCTGATGTACGAGTTCCGCAAGGCCTCCAACGATTTCAAATTCCAGATGGAAGAGGAGTTACGCCAGTCTGAGGAGGCCGATCGCCGTCAGAAAGAAGAAGCCGAGCGGCAGAGAGCCCTGGCCGCCAGCACGCCTGCGCCGCAACCGGACGTGTCCGCCCCGCAACTGGACGTGTCCGCACCGCAAATCGATCAAGCCGCCGCATCCGCCGCCGCGCCCGCGACGCCCGAAACTCCCATTGAAAGCCCTTATCCCGGCGAAACCACCTATCCTGATTTAGCCGCCGAGGGCACCCGGCCCGAGGAATCCAACGCGGCCACCGTCGAGGGCACGCGACCCGAAGACGAATCCGCGCAACCTGAAGACTTGATGGCGTCGGCAGTCGAGGCCGCGCGTCTGCGTATCCAGCCACCATCGACGGGCGAAGTCGTCGCCGCCAATCCTCCCGGCCGGGCCCCGCAGCAAGCCGAGCTCTTCGAATCATCCGCGGAACCGGCCCCCGAACCGGCCGACGCGCGCCCGCCGAAAGACGCCGCAGCCGCCCCGGAAAGCGCAACCCCTGACGCCGAAAGATCGGAGCCGGCCGCCCACCATGGTTGATCCGCAGCAAGCCATCGAAAAAGCCCGCAAGGCGGTGACCGAGCGCGCTGAACTGCCCGGCATGAGCCTCATGGAGCATCTCGACGAGCTCCGCAAGCGCATTGTTCACTCCGCCATTTATCTCGCCATCGGGTTCTTCGTTGCGTTCTACTTCCGTGAGAGGCTGTACGGCCTCGTCCAGGCCCCGCTTACCAAGCTCGGCATCAAGCTCAACTACACCCATCCGATGGACCCGCTCAACCTCTACATGCAGGTTGCGCTCATCGGCGGCGCCATCCTCACCGCGCCCTTCATCCTCTATCAGGTGTGGCTGTTCATCGCGCCCGGCCTGTATCAAAAAGAGAAGCGCTTCGTCGTTCCCTTCATGGCCGCCACCGTCGGCTTGTTTTTCGCCGGAGCGTCGTTCGGATACTTTTTCGTTCTGCCCGGCGCGCTCAAGATTCTCATATTCGGTTTCGGCAATAAGTTCAACCCCATCGTCACCATCGAGGAGTACACCGGATTCTTTCTTTCCATCATCCTCGGTCTGGGCATCAGCTTTGAGCTGCCCATCCTCATCTTTTTCCTGGCCCTGTTCGGCATCGTCAGTCCGCGCTTCCTCTGGAAAAACATCCGCTACGCCATCCTCGCGGTCTTTATCGTCGCCGCCATCATCTGCCCCAGCCCCGATCCGTGGACGATGTGCGTCTACGCTCTCCCCATGCTGACCCTCTACCTGATCGGCATCGGCGTCGCCTGGTGGGTGCATCCCGCACGCAGGAGGAAAAAGGAGGCCGCGGGATGATTCGTAGCGCCGGTCTCCAGACCGGCTGTCGTGCGGGTCTCCAGACCCGCACATGCGAGCCGGCCACGCAGTCATTGAGGAACCATCGGGTGCCCCACATCTCGACTCTGAGATGTGGGATAGCACGAACCTCGATCCTCCTCGTCGCGCTCGCCCTCCTCTCGCCCCTCGCCGCCCAAACCCAGCAATTCGACGGCGCCAAAGCCTACGAATACGCGCGCGAATTCGCCGCCATCGGTCCGCGCTGGCCCACCGGTCCCGGCCACGTCAAAGCCGAAGACTTTCTCCGCTCGCACTTCCGCAACGCCCATGACCAGCTTGAAGAAGACACCTTCAGCGCGGACACGCCCATCGGTCCGGTGCCAATGTGCAACTTCATCGTGCGCTTTGCCGGCAAGAAACCCGGCGTCATCGTGCTCGGCACGCATTACGAAACGAACTACCCGCTGCGAACCATCAACTTCGTCGGCGCCAACGACGGCGCTTCCACCACCGGCCTGTTGATCACCATCGCCGATCAGCTCCGCGCCCAAGCTGCGCACGCGCCCGGCGGGAAACTCGACGGCTATTCCGTCTGGCTCGTCTTCTTCGACGGCGAAGAGGCCGTTCAGCAATGGTCTCGCTCCGACTCCACCTACGGCAGCCGCCATCTTGCCGCAAAGTGGGGCCGCGACGGCACACTCAGCCAGATCAAAGCCTTCCTGCTCGCCGACATGATCGGCGACAAGGATCTCGACATTCAGCGCGAGACCCACTCCACCGCGTGGCTCGTTGATTTAGTCGCCCAGGCGGCGAAGAAGTTCGGATACCAGCAATATTTTTTCAAACAAGACATGGACGTCGAGGACGATCACCTCGCCTTTGTCGATCGCGGCGTGCCGTCCATAGACATCATCGACCTCGATTACGGGCCCAACAACAGCTATCACCACACCGCGCAGGATACGATGGATAAGATCAGCGCGCACAGTTTGACGATCGATGGCGATGTGTTTATGGAAACCATCCGGCTGATCAATCAACGTTGACGGGCCGTTAGCTCTTAGCTGTTAGCTTTTAGCGCTGCCGTGCAGGGACAATCATCGTCTGCTACGAGGGCGGGAAATCCCGTTGAACTCAAACCCAGTTCCGCAGGCGATCGGAAGAAGGGTCGTCAACAACTGAAGGCACCGGGGCGCGCAACTGGGGAGAAAGGGCGGGTGGTCCACTATGACAAACCTCAACAAGAATGGGCGTCAGGGTGAGGTTTATCAGTCCAGTTGGTGGTCGATGAAATTGCAGGCTGGCTGGGCTGCTCATGAAAATGCAGATTGTGTATCGTTTTCCGCGGACCCGTTAGGAGGGGTTTTGCAAGTTAGTGCGATCCGTAAGCCGGATGGATCTGTAACATTGCAGGATCTTCAGAATTTCGCTTCGGACTCAAGAGCTGGAATTAAGAATCTTCAGCATTTTGAATTAAGCGAGATCTCTGGAATTGCGTCA
>JBEKDX010000194.1:0-5737 GCA_050014135.1 Occallatibacter sp. | reverse complement strand
CTGGCCGCGCGCGCGGGTGGTGCAAGAGTGATGATGGGCGCAATTCGCGTGACGTTCTGGGGCGGTTTGGCGATGGCGATGACGGCCGGCATTGGGTGGTTAGTTGGGGCAATTGCGTGAGGGGATCCACGCCAAGAAGCCTTCTTGGATGGCGGTTAAGCGCACACCTGAGCAAATCCATACATATTTGGTTCTTGACGCAGGAATACCATCTTCTTGGCGTCGCCGGTTGCAGGCGGAGCGTAGAAGCCTCGGACTGGGCCCGAGGCGGTGAATTGTCAATTGGTTGAAGCCAAGACTCAACCTGAGTGGCGCACAGTTGATTTCACGATGACACGCTCGGCAGAAAGGCAAACGTGAGTACTGCAATCGCAAGTCCGGCTCCGGCTGAAGCCATCGTTACAAAAGATCTCACAAAATGGTTCGGCACCGGCGAGACCAAAGTGACTGCCGTGAACGGAATAGCCTTGGTCGCCCACTTTGGCGAGATGTTGTTCCTTGTTGGTCCCTCTGGAAGCGGGAAGACCACGACGCTGAGCATGATGTCCGGCATCCTGCGTCCCAACAGCGGCACCGTCCTCGTAAAGGGCGCTGACATATGGACCCAGAGCGAAGACCAGTTGGCGGACTTCCGTCTGAACACGATCGGTTTTGTCTTTCAGGACTACCATCTGTTTCCGCGGCTGACATCCGCGGAGAATGTCGCCATTCCGCTCATCCTGAAGCAGCGCGATTGGAAGGAGTCGATCACCGAGGCTAACAGGATCCTTGAAGTCGTTGGTCTGAAAGATCGCGGCGAGATTCTGCCCGTCAAACTGTCAGGTGGGGAGCAACAGCGCGTTGCAATCGCGCGTGCAATCATCAGCAGCCCGGAGATTCTGATCCTCGATGAACCGACGGCCTCGCTCGATGGCGACACCGGAAGGATGATCATTGCCTTCGTCAAGGAGCACATCCTCAACGAAAAGCGCTGCATCCTCATCGTGACTCACGATGCGCGAATCAATGAGTACGCAGATCGGATCATTCACATGGAAGATGGCCGCATCACAGGATTGGATAAGGGCACCGAATGAGAAACAAGATCATCTTCGGTCTGGCGATATTCGGGGTCCTGGCCGGATTGGTTGCCGCATATTTCTTTGGGCTTGAGCGCAAGGCGCAGCCCCCTGTATTTACGCCGGTCAGCAACCCCTACGCTTCGGCTATCTATGCCAATGGAATGATCGAAAGCGAGCAGGCAAGCGGCGAGAACATCAACATCTTCCCGGAAGTTTCCGGACCAATCACCAAGGTCTTGGTCACCGAGGGGCAGAGTGTGCTAGCTGGTACACCGCTCTTGACCATTGACAACTCCATACAGAAAGCAACCACAGAGCAATTGCGGCTGCAAGCAGGAGCGTCCTTGAAGTTGCTACAGGAATTGAAAGCGGAACCGAGACTAGAGACGCTGGCTGTCGCATCTTCCCAGGTGGAGCAAGCTGAAACCGCCTTGAAAGCGGCGCGTGACCAATACGAGAAGCGCTCTGCTTCCTACACTGCGAATTCGAAATCGATCAGCAAAGACGTGGTCGATACTTCCAGAGATACGGTCGAGCAGGCTTCATCGGCGCTGGATGTTGCTCGCAAGCAGTATGCGCTGACGAAGGCTGGTGCCTGGGTCTACGACATTGGCAACCAGGAAAAGCAGTATCAAGCACTGAAGCAGTCCTACCTTGCAGCAAATGCGCTATTGGCGAAGTATTCCGTCAAAGCGCAAACGGACGGGGTCGTGATGTCGATCAATTCCGCCCAGGGAAGTTATGTCTCTCCTTCGGGCGCTTATGACACCTACACGCAGGGCCTTTTGCCCTTGGTGGTGATGGGAACCTCACAGGGAAATCTGGAAGTTCGTTGCTATGTGGACGAGATTTTGATCGCGCGGCTTCCGTCCCCGGAACATATCGTTGCTCAAATGCAGATTGAGGGCACCGACATCAAAGTTCCTTTGCAGTTCGTCCGCGTGCAGCCCTATGTCTCCCCCAAGATCGAGCTTTCGAATCAGAAACAGGAGAAGGTGGACTTGCGAGTGTTGCCGGTCATCTTCCGGTTTGAGAAGAAAAACTATCCGGTCTATCCCGGTCTGCTCGTGGATGTATACATCGGCAAGCAGTAGGGCCGCGTCCGTGTACCCGCAATCGGTAGGGTCTGCAATGCACAACCGGGTGGACAGAGGTCAAGCGTGAACAAATACAGCGGCATTCTAAAAATCGGTTTCAAGCTGCTGGTGAACGACAGGGGAAAGTTCTCGGCTCTGCTCATCGGGCTTACCTTCTCTGTCTTCCTGATGATGGAAATGACAGCGATGTTTGCTGGCATTCTCTCTCGCGCGTGTTCCAATGTCACCAACATCGGAGCCGCGATGTGGATCATGGATACATCGGTCAATACCGTTACCAGCCCCCTTCCCATGCCCGACTACCTTCTGGATGCGGTTCGCAGCATGGATGGAGTCAGTTATGCGGTGCCGCTCTACATGGGGGGTGCCCTCATCCGACTTGAAAGTGGAAAACAACAGCCTGTGACTGTCGTTGGCCTTGACGACGCGAGCCTATTTGGCCGTCCTGCAATGCTGCAGGGCAACATTCTTGACATCTATGCGGAGAACTCGTTTCTGGTTGTCAAGGATGCGGAATTTGCAAAGCTGGAAA
Organism: Occallatibacter sp.; assembly: GCA_050014135.1. Taxonomy (GTDB): domain Bacteria; phylum Acidobacteriota; class Terriglobia; order Terriglobales; family Acidobacteriaceae; genus Telmatobacter. The sequence goes on along the minus strand of JBEKDX010000194.1, from coordinate 3,047 downwards.
ACCCAGCTATCGGGACCACTTTCGAGCTCAATGATTTTCGGGGCAAAATCGTGGGCATCTCTACTGTAGCTTCCAATGGATTGAATGGCGTGCCAACGCTCTACACAACATTCCATCGCGCCACCTCATACATTCCGTCCACTCGTTTCACAATCTCGTATATTCTGGTCCAGCCAAAGAACGAAGCGGCTGTAAAGGACATCAATGCGCAAGTAGCCAATCTTGGATATGTCGCATTTACAAAAGACGAATTCAATTCCCGCATTACCGACTACTACACCTACAAGACCGGCATCGGCACCAACATTCTCATGATGACAGTCATCAGTTTTCTCGTGGGACTCTCCATCTCTGGCCAGACCTTCTATACCTTTGTTCTGGAAAATCTCGATAAATTCGGTGCCCTCAAGGCCATCGGTGCCAAAGGGCGCGAGTTAATCTACATGATCTTGTTCATGGCGCTTCTCACTTCATTGACTGGCTATGGGCTTGGCATTCTTCTGGTCACACTGATGATTGCAGTCGCGCGAACCTTCCTGCCTAATTATGCGGCGATGATTACGTTCTGGAATCTGGGACTGGCCTTCGGAATGGTCCTGGTCATCGCAGGCATCTCGGGATACATCGGAGTACGCAAGGTGCTCAAAGTTGAACCTTTCGATATCTTCAGGGGGTAGCAAGTTGGAAGCGAATGCACAAACGGTATCGCGTCGCATTGCCGCATCGTCTGCGACGATTGCTGTCCAGATGGGACTCGTGGTCGTCTCGCTCCTGCTTCCGCTGACTGGATGTAATCTCGCCCCGAAGTATTCAGTGCCCGTTGTGGCGACGGCGCCAGCCTTCAAGGAAATCGCGCCAGTGGAATCCAGCCAATCTACTAATTGGAAAGCAGCCGAGCCGAAGGACGAGATCGTTCGCGGAAAGTGGTGGGAGATGTTTGACGATGTCGAGCTAAACCGGCTCGAAGAGCAGTCGACAGATTCAAACCAGAGTGTCGCAGCGGCCGTGGCCAATTTCCTGGCTGCGCGAGCCATCGTAAAGCAGGCCCAATCGCAGTATTATCCTACCCTCACGACCACCCCATCGGTCACGAGGTCAAGAACGTCCTACACGCTGGCTCAGGCAGGCCAAACGGCGACTCCCCAAACGAGCGACGAGTTCTCGTTGCCGCTCGACGCCACATGGGAAGTTGATCTCTGGGGCCGTGTTCGCAACACTGTAAAGGCAAACAGGCTTGAAGCGCAGGCCACGCTTGCAGACCTCGAGAGCATGCGGCTCTCGGTCCATGCGGATGTGGCATCGGACTATCTTCAACTTCGCGCGCTCGACTCGGAGGAAGAGATCGCAGGAGAAGAAGTCGCCGCCGATCAGGAATCGCTGAAACTAACCGAGGTCCAGTTTGAGGCGAAGATGTTGTCCGGGCAGGATGTCGCGCTGGCAGAGACACTTCTCGACACCGCCCGCGCGCAGGCCGACGATATCGGTATCCAGCGAGCGCTCTTCGAGCACGCAATCGCAACTCTTACCGGTACTACCGCGTCCTCATTCACGCTTGAGTCAAACGCAACAATTATCACCCCTGTTGCGATCCCAACTGGTGTACCGTCGCAGTTGCTCGAACGTCGTCCTGATATTGCCGCTGCTGAGCGCCGCGTCGCAGAAGCAAACGCGCGAATTGGCGTGGCACGCGCTGCATATTTTCCTACACTCACTCTCGGCGGGTCCGCAGCATCTCAGAGTTCGTCGCTGGGAAATCTTATGTCGGGTCCGAGCTTGGTATGGTCGGTAGGCGCGTCGCTGGCACAAACGCTGTTTGACGGCGGAGAGCGCAGAGCAGTCACAGAACAGTCGCGGGCCATTTATCAAGGTACAGTTGCAAACTATCGCGAGACTGCTTTGAGCGCATTTCAGGAAGTGGAAGACAACCTGGCGACGCTGCGAATCCTGTCGCAGGAGCTTCGGGCTCAGGATGCGGCAGTCATCTCCTCGCAGCGTTACCTGAATCTGGCCCAGGTCCGTTATACATCCGGCCTGGATAGTTATCTTGACGTAGCGATCGCGCAAACCACTCTCTTGACTAATCGGCGCGCCGCAATAAACCTGCGCATGGAGCAAATGGCAGCCAGCGTTCAGTTGGTAAAGGCATTAGGCGGCGGATGGGACGCCTCGAAGACCCTTGTCAGCGCAAAATACGGGAGTGCCTCCGTTCGCTGAACTTGAGGGCTTTGGTCTGCAAACTGCCACCACTCTCCATCGGCGGACCGGCATGTGTCAGCGTTCCAGCGTTAAGTAAGAGCAAATCTGAGTCATTCTCAGTGGTTGACCAAAGCGCATTTCGAGACCATCCCCCATGGATTGGTAACGAAAAACGCTACAGAATCCAAGATTGAGGGCCGGACAGTTCGCCCGATCGAAAGTCGATTGCCGTTTCAGGACATCATCTTCGCGGGCCTACCCTCCAGCGAGAAACGCGCGGGCTGCGCTCAGGATGGCCGGCGCCACCGCATCAATCTGATTTTCGCGCATCATGCGCAGCGGTACTCTGTCGCCCAGTTCCGGATTCACGCCCGTCAGCCAAGCCTGCACGACGGCGGGCGAATCGTGCTCGCTCAAGGCAACTTGATTTTGTCAGCAATCTCTTTGGTGGATTTTCGCGATACGTCTGCCTGTTCGGCATGGCGAGTCCAGTTGGTCACGACCGTTTTTACCTTTGCCAGAACCTCCTGCGCGTTCTTTATCCCATGCTGTTTGCCCAATGCCTGAAGTTGGGCAGCTCCGGGATTCCTTCCCTCTCCCATCACGAGCATGCTTTGCTCTCCGCCCGGGCCATAGGAAAAGGTGAGATCGTAGGCGGGCGCGAAAATCCACTCGTTTCTCGCGTTCAGCAAGAACGAAAAATTCTTCACGTGATCGTCGCGGTTATGAGCGAGAACGTTGAAGCAGGCTAGCGCATAGACCTTTTCTGCTTCCTGGATATTCCTCGTCAAGGCCAGGGTCACGCGGAGAACCATGTCGTAGTCGAGGCTGGGAGTGCGATGATCGGCATG
>JBEKDX010000193.1:0-5795 GCA_050014135.1 Occallatibacter sp. | reverse complement strand
CGCACGGCATCCTCGTATCGGATTCCGCTGGAATGCATTTGCGTCACCAGGCTGTCCAGTTCTCGTCTCACGTCCACCTCTGCTTGCTCTGTTACTAGCGCGCCTTATTCTCTTCGGTTGCGTATTGCCTATGGAACCTATGAACACCACGGTGCTTTGAAAGGGTACGGCTTTAGACGTGCCGTAAATGTCGCAAATTAAACCCGGGCTTTAGCCCCGGAGGGTATGCTCGTCCGCAAAATAGAACTTGGTCAGCGCTTCCATGTTTCAAACTCCGCTGCCCCCATGGTGAAGCCACTGCGGTGACTCCTCCTCCAGTTCCTTGAAGCCCTGGCGAATCCGCTCCGATAGTTCATGCGGACTGGCGTGGGCGCTCATGTTGCAGGCCCCGAAAAACAGCTTGGGCAGCTCGGCCTTCGCCAGCCACGGAGCCTTTGGGAAAAATGCTACCGCTACCAGAATAACCAACATTACCAGCAGCGCGCCTTGAAAAAATCCAAAAACCGCGCCAGCCAGCCGGTCCAAGCATCCCAGTCCCATCTGGTGGAATACCTTCGATAGAATCTTGCCGATAAGGCCCGCCACTCCCATCACAAATATCGCAATCAATAAAAAACCAATCGCATTGGCCGCCGCGTTGCTCCGCACCAGAGGGATCAGAAGCGCCGCCACCCGGCCGTAATTCCACGCCGCCAGCCCCAGGCCCAGCAACAGGCCACCCAGCGCGCACGCCGAGCGGAAGAAGCCCTGCATCAGCCCTCCCAGCACCGCCAGCGCCATCACCAACACAATAGCCCAGTCCACCCACTCCATGCCAAGCTCCCTACAAACTCAACTCCAGCCCAGTCAAGCGGCGGAAGGCCTCAAGATACTTGGCCTGCGTGCGCTCCACCACCTCGTCCGGCAGCTCCGGCGCGGGCGCCTGCTTGTTCCAGTGGATGGATTCAAGATAATCGCGCACGAACTGTTTGTCGAATGAGGGCTGCGCCCCGCCCGGCTTCCAAGACGCCGCCTCCCAGAATCGCGAAGAATCCGGCGTCAAAACTTCATCGGCCAGAATGATACTATCCGCCGTTCTGCCAAACTCGAATTTTGTGTCGGCCAGAATCAGCCCGCGCGATTCGGCGTGCTCGGCGGCCCTTTTGTAGATCGCCAGCGTCAGCCGCTTCAACTCCCCCGCATCGGCCGAGCCTATCGCCGCTTCGGTCGCGGCAAAGCTGATGTTCTCGTCGTGGGTGCCCGCCTCGCCTTTGGTCGAAGGCGTATACAGCGGCTCCGGCAGCCGCGATCCATCCAGCAAGCCCGCGGGCAATCCAATCCCGCAGACGCTTTGGCTTGTCCGGTACTCCTTCCATCCCGAACCCGTCAGATAGCCGCGCACAACACACTCCACGGGAAACATCAAGGCGCGCTTCACCAGCATCGAGCGGCCGGCCAGTTGATCGGCATACGGATGCAACAAGGCCGGAAATTCACTCACCTCGGCCGTGATCAGATGATTGGGAACCAACTTTGACAACAGGTCGAACCAGAACAGCGAGATCTGGGTAAGAATCTTCCCCTTGCCCGGAATGCCCGTGCCCAGCACGTGATCAAAAGCCGAGATGCGGTCGGTGGCCACAAGCAGCAGCGCGTCGCCCACCGCATACAAATCGCGCACCTTGCCTCGGCCCAGCAATGGCGTCTCGCCCAGATTCGTCGTCAGAAGAGCTGTCAAGGGAAGGCCTGCCTTAGTAAGAACTGAATCTCCGATTCTCAAAGCCGCGGAGCGCTTTGTCAATCTTTCTTATCTTTGATTGAAAAGAAAGTGCTTCGAGCGTGGGGTACGATGACCCCCTGCGCAATGCCCTCGAAAGTGGCCGGAATACCTCTCGCTCGCTCTCTGGTCTCCTTTGCTCAGCACCTTGTTTCTAATGTTGTTACATGGTCCTGTGATGGCCATCACGGTACGCGCTCCTAGCATGAGAGAAACTCCATTAGTCAACATGGTTCGGAGGGCTAGTACGAAGATCCTCTTTGAGCCGGGCGACACGAAGTGGCTATGGAAAGGGGAAGCCGCAGCTAGCTTCGTTTGTGCAGGGATCACCAGTAGCCGAGTGCTATCGACCTCCAGCGCCGGCTACTGGTCCCCGTTATCTTGTCTTACGTCTATTACAAGCGCCTCCGAAGAGACGTCATCCTTCGGGGGCGATTTTTTTGCCTTGTATTCCCGGCATATTGTGAATTCGAGCGACTCCTGCTTCAATCCAACTGCACTCACCACTCCCGCCGCACACCAAAAATGTCAAGCTGAGGATCGTTGCTGAGCAGCGGCATATTCTCATGAATCGCCTGCGCCGCCAGCATCCGGTCGAAGGGGTCTTTGTGAGTGCCGGGCAGAAGTCCGGCGCGCAGGGCGTGTTCCACGGAAACAGGAAGCAGGCGATAACCGACAGCAGTGATTCGCGGCAGGAAATCCTCGACAAGCGCTTGCGCAAATTTCAGTTTGCCCAGGCGATATTTGGTTGCGATCTCCCACGCGGAGGCGGCAGAGACGACCATTTCGCTGCCGGGCAGGGTGAGAATTCGCAACGCGCGGGGTGAGAGCAAATCTCGCCGGAAGGCCGCCCACAGGAGCGTGTGCGTATCCAGCAGAATCCTCACTCGCCCTCACCGTTCCACAGCCGCAGTTCATCTTCGGGCAGCGGATCGAAGAACTCCGGGCCAACATCGCCAAGCCCTTCCATAAAACCAACCCTGCGGCTCTCCGGCGCCGGATCGATAGCCACCAGCCGAGCCACCGGCTTGCGCTCCCGGCCAGAGGTAATCAGAACCTCTTCGCCAAGCTGCGCGCGGCGCAGCAACTCCGAGAGGTTCGTCTTGGCTTCGAAGATCGTGGCGCTATGCATATTCTTTATCCTGCTAACCTAGTTTAGCTAAGAACGAGCAGGCAAGTCAAATACGCAATCGCCAAATAATCGAAGGAGTACAATTTCAGATAATCAAAGCTCACAAAAGGCAACCAAAATGATGAGCGTTCAACAATCTCGCCGCAGATGGCTATCAGGCATCGTCTCGGTACTCGTTTCAATTGTTATTGGTTGGTATGCGCCTCCTTCTCGCTCGCAACAGACCACAGTGCCACTTCCTGAAGTAATCAGTGCTGCCGATCCGATCTATCCGCCTATCGCGGGTGCCGCGCGCGTTTCAGGAATTGTGCATTTGCATCTCACGACGAATGGGACGAGAGTCTCTGCCATCTCCGAACAAACAGGCCCAGCGATGCTGAAACCTTTTGCTGAGTCTTATGTTCGAACGTGGATATTCGCTGAACACACTCCTACAGCATTCGATGTAACGTTGCGGTTTAACATTCACGAAAAGTCAGAATGCGAGACTGGCGTGAAGCTTGTTCCTGTGATTACGCATTTTCCCACGGCAGTTGAAATCAATACAGCGCCTTATTGCGATTCTGTTCGGTTCTTCCGGAACAAGAAGATTCTCGCCGAAAAGCACGCCTACGCGGTCGAACTGCATTTTGTCATCAATGGCCACGAGGTACAGATGCCTTCCGAGGTCGTGGTTACGAACCGCATTGCCAAAAACACATTACAGTCCGTCCCGCTGCCTGTAAAGGATTGGTTGCTTCTTGTGCCGGAAACGATGGCAAATGGATCAGATATTGAGTTACAGGCACGAATTGGCCAGAATCAGATTGATATTCCTGGAATACCCAAGTGGGCATTAGATCAATCCTGGAGAATCATATTGGCAGATCAGAGGAAATTCGGCGAATACGGTATGTTTGAAGTGCCGAAAGGATCGAATGTTCGCTCTTCTTGTCTCATCGAATTTGAACCGCTGGATGGCGATGGAATGGATATGGCTGTCTCGAATTGCCGTAAAACGGTGAGCAAATAAGACCATGGCCTGTATTCCTTTACATTCAAGAATAAGTCTCTGCATAAAAAACTCCGACCCTCCTAGGGCATCTTAGTAGGGTCGGAACCGTGGTTCGCTGCGAACTGCTTATCGGTTCTTGGCAACTTCTTCAACAGTCACCGGATCGAGAAACGGCATCTGCGCGCGGAGTTGCTTGCCGACAAGCTCGACCGGATGCTTGGCCTCGGCTTCGCGGAAAGCCAAAAACTCCTTGCGCCCGGAGTTCTGGTCGGCGAGGAACCGCTTGGCGAAGCTGCCGTCCTGAATCTCGTCGAGGATCGCCTTCATCGCCTTCTTGCTCTCGGCGTTGATCACGCGCGGCCCGCTGACGTAATCGCCCCATTCAGCAGTGTCGGAGATGCTATAGCGCATATACGCCAAGCCGCCGCGATAGATCAGATCGACAATCAGCTTGAGTTCGTGCAGCACTTCAAAGTAGGCGCTCTCCGGCTGATAGCCGGCCTCGGTCAACGTCTCATAGCCAGCCTTGATCAGAGCGCTCACGCCGCCGCACAGCACCGCCTGCTCGCCGAAGAGATCGGTCTCGGTCTCTTCCTTGAAGGTCGTTTCCAGAACTCCGGCGCGCGTGCCGCCGATGCCCTTCAGGTAGCTGAGATTGAGCGCGTGAGCCTTGCCGGTAGCGTCCTGGTGAACCGCAATCAGGCAGGGCACGCCGCCGCCTTCGGTGAAGACCTCGCGCACGCGATGCCCAGGAGACTTGGGCGCGGCCATGCCCACATCAATATCCTTGGAGGGCACGATGGTCTTGTAATGAATGTTGAAGCCGTGCGCGAAAAGCAGCATCTTGCCCGCGCTCAGGTTTGGCCCGATCTCTTCGGCATATAACTTGGCCGCTGTTTGGTCCGGAACCAGCACCATCACCACGTCTGCCCACTTGGTCGCTTCGGCGACGGTGGTAACTTCCAGGCCCGCCTTCTGCGCCTTGGCGATGGACTTCGAGTTAGCCGCTAGACCCACCTTGACGTGGACGCCAGAGTCCTTGAGGTTGAGCGCGTGGGCGTGACCCTGAGAGCCATAGCCGATGATAGCTACCTTCTTGGCTTGAATCAGGGATAGGTCGGCATCGTGATCGTAGTAAGTCTTCGCCATGTTATTCTCGCTTCCTTTGCTTGGGTAATGAAATATTGATCTGAAATGGTTAGGCCCGCTTGCCTATTCCGCCTATCTGGGAATGGCCTCTTCCGAGCTTTCCAGCGACTCTTCTTTAGGCTCGTCTTCGCCGGCGCCTAGCGCCCGCAACACACCGCTGGTGTGAACACCGCGGCGCATCGTCATCTTGCCGCTGCGGCAGATTTCCAGGATGCGATTATCGCTTTCGTTGAGCACCTGGATAAGACCTTCGATCTTGCTTTCAACGCCGGTCAACTGAATCGTCAGCGACTCAGAGGCTACATCTACGATGTCGGCGCGAAAGACTTGTGCCAGCTCGAAGACCTGCGAACGCGTGCGCGGCGTGGCGGCAACCTTGATCAGCGCCAGTTCGCGAGTGACCGACGGCGCCTGAGCGATGTCATCCACATCCACCACATTCTCCAGTTTAAACAAGCTGGCGCGAATGCGGTGACCGGCCTCGGCCGAGGCCTCGCAGACCACCGTCAGACGCGATTCTCCCACACGCTCGCTGCTCCCCACGGTGAGCGAGCTGATGTTGATATTCAGGCGGCGGAAGAGCGAAGCCACTCGCGTCAGCACGCCCGGCCGGTCTTCCACGTAAGCAACGAATGTATGCAGCATAAATCAGCCTCTAGCTTCTAGCCTCTAGCCGATAGCTTCCAGCCCCTGGCTTGTACGTGCCGCAATAACAATCGCGGTTGCAACGAACAAGCTAGTAGCTAAAAGCTAAGAACTAAAAG
>JBEKDX010000192.1:0-5856 GCA_050014135.1 Occallatibacter sp. | reverse complement strand
CGGCGTCTCGGCCAACCCTGGTGTGGCGGACATCGATCAAGAGCTGCGCCGTTTTGCCTTCAAAGTGGAGGCCGGTGCCGAGTACGCCATCACTCAGCCGGTCTTCGACCTGCGCCTGCTGGAGAGTTTTCTCGAACGCATCAAGGAGTATCGCATTCCGGTGATCGCCGGCATCTGGCCGCTGGTGAGCCTGCGCAACGCTGAATTTCTTAAAAATGATCTGCGCATCTCGATGCCCGAGGAGATCATGTTGCGTATGGCCCAGGCCGAGACGCCCGAGGCCGCCCGCCACGAAGGCATTCTGATCGCGCAGGAGATGCTGGAGTCGGTGCGGCCATTCGTCCAGGGCGTGCAGGTTACAGCGCCCTTCGGCCACTACACCGCCGCCGCCGAGGTGATCGCCAGTGTGTTGCCCAAACATCTTTCGGAGTAACTGCCCATGCCCTCGTTTGAAGATTCGCTGAAGAAGCTGGAAACCATCGTCGATCAACTGGAAAAGGGCGACCTCGCCCTGGAGCAGTCGCTCAAACTCTTCGAGGAGGGCGTGGGCCTGGCAGCCGCCTGCAAGGCCGAGTTGGACGCCGCCGAGGGCAAGGTGCAGATGCTGGTTAAACAGCGCGACGGCTCCCTCAAGCCTGAACCCTTCCTGACTGAAAAGCCGTTTTAAGGACAGTGATCAGTTTTCAGTTAGCTATGACTGAAATCCGCGCGCCTGGCGGAGATTTCTCAGCAGCTTTTCTTCTTCCGCAGGTCGCGCCTCGGCGACGAGTCCGCAGGCCAGGGCGCGAAGGCCGAAGTCGAAGCCGCTCTCAAAAAACTCGCCCGCGTATGGCATTGCCTCCAGCAGATTGGGAAACTCTCCGGGTGGTAAAGCCCGCATGGCGGTCTCGAACTGCTCGTGCGTGGGCTGTTTGCTGGCGGCATCGCCCATTCCCACGGCCCCGCGCACGGCGGCGGCAATGGTGTTCATGCCCGCCAGAGCCTGGGCCGGAGGGAGGCCCGCGTCGCGCAGAATGCCGATCAGCAGTTCGACGGGCCGCATCGCGGTCGGCGTGGCCGGGCCGCGGGTGAGCACTATCGGCAGCGCGTTGGCGTGAGCCAGCATAGTGTCCCGATAGGCGCGCGCCGCGCACATGATACGCTCCTCGGGCGGCTCGGCGCGGTGGTCGACGGAAAGGTCGATCTCGGCCATCACCGCCTCGACAATGGCGTCCAGCAGCGCCTGTTTGTTGGGCAGGTGATAATAGATCGCCATCGGATCAACGCCGAGTTCGGCTCCCAGCCGACGCATCGAGAGAGCTCTGAGTCCCTCGCGGTCGACCAGCGCGAGGGCTGTCGCGACAATCTGCTCACGCTTCAGCGGCGTTCCAGGTCCCTCCCGGCGCTTGCGGCGCGGCGCGGAAGCCTGCTTGCTTCGGACGGCTTTTTTGGGGATGGGCATCCGATCCGGCTCCTCTCGGCGATCTCCCGAAGTTTGCTCTACAGTGTAGTGATCATACAACGAAGAGGATGCAAGTAGATAGAAAAAAAGGAGATAATCCTCATATATTTCATCTTTTGTGGAATCGAATCACCGAGGTTGACAAATGTTTTCTACAATGTAGAATCTATTTCAAGGCCAGTTTCTACATTGTAGAAAATTGCGCGAAAGAAAGGAACCCCTTGATGCGTTTCACGATTCTTAATGGAGAGCCTGACCCGGCCTCGACCTTTCAAAAATATCTCGACGCATTCGCTCGGCAACTCACGACCTCGGGTCATGCTGTCACTGCGCTCGATCTGCGCGAGCTCGATCTGAAGGGCTGCTCGGGCTGCTTCGGCTGCTGGGTCAAGACTCCGGGTGAGTGCGCCAAGCGGGATGACAGCGCCAAGATTTGCCGCGCTGTTCTGGAAGCAGATCTGCTGATCTTTGCTTCGCCACTCGTGATGGGATTTACTACCTCGCTTCTGAAACGCGCCGCCGACCAGCTGGTTCCGCTGATTCATCCATTCTTCGTAGTCGAAGGTGGCGAGGTGCATCATCGCGCGCGCTATGCGAGATACCCAAAGTTCGGCTTGTTATTGGGCACGGGCGATGACTCCGACGCCGAAGACATCGATATCACCACCGGGATCTGGACGCGAACTGCACGCAATCTGAAGTCGCGCATGGTCTTCAACGCAGTTGCCAACCGTTCCGCGGAGGAGGTCGCCGATGAAATCGCTCTTGTTGCTTAATGGCTCGCCGCGAGGAGAGCGCTCGAACTCGATGAAGATGCTGGCTCGCGTCGCCGAAGGCTGGCAACGAGGCGGCGGCCGACTCCCCGAAGTCATTCACCTGGCGCAAAAAGCCGGTTTCCGTCGCGCCGTCGAAGCCTTTGCAGAAGCCGATGTGGTCCTGCTCGGGTTGCCGCTCTACACCGACGCGATGCCTGCGATTGTGATGGCTTACATTGAAGCTCTGGCTCCGCGCGTAGAGCATTTTCGCTTAATCGGTAGACATCAGGAGTGCAACGAAAGTGGCTCATTCTTGGAAAAAAAGCCACTCGGCTACATGGATTCTGTAAACAGCAGAAGCGAAAATGCTTTAGCCGCCGCACAGCAGGGAAGAGCAAATCCCTCGCTCGCCTTCCTGGTGCAATCCGGCTTTCCCGAGGCGCGCCACTCTCGCCCGCTCGAACGTTATCTGGAAAAGCTGGCGCGGCGGCTTGGCTCGTCCTACGCGGGCACGATTGCGCGCGGCATGGGCGAATCGCTCCAGTCGATGCCCGACAAGATGAACGAAAAACTCTGGGCGCGGCTGCGAACCCTTGGCGAGCAACTGGCCCGCGATGGCCGCTTCGCCGCGGCGGAACTGAAAGCTGTCGCCGGCATTGAGCGCTTTTCACCTCTCGCCTCGGCACTGCTTTCCGTGGCGTGCAAGCTACCTATTGTTCAGTATTACTGGACCAGCCAGCTCAAAAAGAATGGCGCATGGAAGCATCGATTCGCCGCCCCATATGGTCCGGCTCTCCTGTGATTGAGTAGTTTCCAATCTTCGCGACTCCTGACCGGTCCGTCGAGTGCCTCGTTTCTGTACACATCGCCTTCCGGGCGTAGCTGATTTGTGTTGCCCCGGAGCCAGGAGCGCCGGTTGCCCCATTCATCTCCGCTTCGCGCCACCTACGCTCAGAGCTTCCGCTGCATTGGTTCAGCCTGCGAAGACACCTGCTGTCAAGGCTGGAGCGTGTCCATCGACCAGGCGTCCTATGAAAAGTATCAGCGCCTTCCCGCCAGCCCGCTGCGCACACTGATCGACGCCAGCACTCTGACGATGCCGCAGGGCGCAAAGCCGGCCAGCTTCGCCAAAATCCAGATGAATGGAGAGAACCAGTGTCCGCTGCTCACCGCCGAGCGCCTCTGCGGCATCCAGGCCGAACTGGGCGAGGGCTTTCTCTCCCACACCTGCGCCACCTACCCGCGCATCGTTACGTCGATTGCGGGCATTGAGGAGACGGCGCTGTTGCTCTCCTGCCCGGAGGCCGCGCGGCTGGTTCTGCTCTCACCAACGTTGCTGAGTGCGGCTGAGCAAAACGACGGTGAACTCGCCACAGCAACGACGGCCGCGGTCGCGTCCTCGCTGCTCGGCTGGTTCCAGCCCATCCGACAGGTGGTTCTCGCGCTGCTCTGCAACCGCGCTTACCCTCTCTGGCAAAGGCTCTTTCTGCTGGGCGTCTTTTGCCGGCGGCTGGATACGATTGCCTCAGGCGAGTTGCAGCGCAGCGTTCCGGCCTTTCTCGGCGACTTTGAAGCCACGGTTGCCTCGGGAAACCTGATCACCGCGATGGAGGCGTTGCCGTTGGATCGCACGGCGCAATTGGATGTGGTGCTGCGGCTGGCGGGAATGCTGCTGCACCGCTCCAACGTGCGACCGCGCTTTGTGGAGTGCGTGCAAGTTTTCACGGCAGGCATCGGCAACGGAGCCGGCGCGACGCTCGAGAGCCTCGCAGCCAATTGCGCCCAGGCGCACGACCGCTACTATGCGCCGTTCTTTGCCCGCCATCCGCAGATTCTGGAAAACTACCTAATCAACACGGTCGTCCGCTGCCGGTTTCCCTTTGGGCAAGAAGGTGCGCAAGACAAACGGCCAGCCTCTATGGCGCGGGAGTACGCCAAGCTGACGGCCCAGTTTGCGCTGTTGAAAGGCTTCCTGATCGGCGTTGCCGGCTTTCATCGCGAGGCCTTTTCCACCATTCATATGGTGCATACAGTTCAAGCCACCAGCAAGCACTTCGAGCATCACCCGGAGTTTCTCGACCTGGCTTACGAATTACTGGTCGAGAGCCGTATGGATGGCGCGCGAGGGCTGGCCATCCTGCTCAGAAACACAGAGCCGAAGCCATCCCGGCCTGCCCCACCGGGCATATACGCTCCCGCACCGCAATTTGAGCTATATAAATGAAGGTATCAATGACTAGGATGTACACCTTGCAGGCATGGTTCTCGTAAACAGCTCACGCAACGCCAAGCCTTTGTAGCAGCGCGTGTGATATCTGGCCCAGCGGCAATACTTGATCGACGGCATTGAGCAGGATTGCCTCTCGCGGCATTCCGAAGACAACGGATGTAGATTCATCCTGCGCAATATTGAAGGACGCGGCCTGTTTCATCTCCAGCATTCCCTTTGCTCCATCCGCACCCATTCCTGTCAGCAACACGCCCAGAGCATTTTTCCCCATGCTGCGGGCGCAAGATGAAAACAGAACATCTACCGACGGCATATGGAGATTCACACGCTCACCTCTGTATACGTGGACAGCATATTCCATGCATCTACGAACTACAGCCATATGATGTCCTCCCGGCGCCAGTAAGGCGTGGCCAGGAAGAATGCGGTCGCCGTCCTGTGCCTCTTTTATGCGTATCTTGCATAGAGAATCGAGACGGGCAGCGAACTGCCAGGTAAAAGTTTCCGGCATATGCTGCACAATCACGATTCCTGGAAAATCTGCGGGCAACGGCGACAACAGCTCTTTGAGAGCCTCTGTTCCGCCCGTCGAAGCGCCGATGGCGACGATTTTGTGCGTCGCGGAAAACTGATAGTGTTTCTCCGACAGCGGTGCTGCATACATAGGCGTAGTACCCGGCTTGCGGACCTTCACACGTGCGGCCATCTTCACTTTTGCGAGGATTTCATCGGCCAGTTCGATGGTACCGTTGGTAACATCCAGCTTGGGTTTTGATACAACGTCGATTGCTCCCAGGCTCAATGCGCGGAGCGTGGTGTCGGCGCCGTTATCAGTGAGCGAGGAGATCATGATGACCGGCATCGGGTGGCCGCGCAGGAGCTTTTCAAGGAAGGTCAGTCCATCCATCCGCGGCATCTCAATATCCAAGGTGAGCACATCCGGATTCAGCGACTTGATCTTTTCGCGCGCGACAAATGGGTCGCCAGCCGTTCCCACGATCTCAAGATCGGGATCGGAGCCGAGGATTTGCGTCAGCAACTGGCGCATCAGCGCGGAGTCGTCCACAATTAGCACGTTTGAACGATCCGCCATATGCAGGCTGCCTCACTACAGCCGAGAATTTCGCTCTGTACCAACTCGCTTGCCAGCCGGCCTCTCTACAACAACATCAAAACAGCGTGATCTCCCCCGTATAGAAGATATTGGCGGAATGCGACCGCTTATAAGATATTTCGTCGCGCAGTATCTGCACCATGCGCGAGCCGTCAACATGGCGTACTTTGGCGTTGCCCGTATCGGTGCGAAACTGCACGATAATCGCGTGGCTCCCTCCTAGCCGCTGCGCGATCAAGGGAATTATTTCCGTCGAAAGAAACTCGCGGACAAACTTTACATTATTGTGCCCAATCGGCGTCTGCTTCAACTCTTG
>JBEKDX010000191.1:0-5870 GCA_050014135.1 Occallatibacter sp. | reverse complement strand
TTCAAGCAATATTACTATCGCGGAGATGCATGCGTATCGCGTGGTGAGCAGCCATACGCCCTATCCGGAAACCATTCACGTCAACAACTCACGCGGCATTTACTTTCGCAACCTGCACATCTATAGCGACAGTAAAGTTGCCTTCGATGCTTCAGTACGCGACGACGACAGCGGAGTGGCCAATCGCGAGTTGGAGATTGCCGCGCTGACGATTCCGGAGCACGCTGTGGCTGGCGCCGTGCCCGCTGCGAAGCACGTTGAAGCCGTGCGCCTGGGAGGCGGATTTTTCAATGCCTCCAGCGCCACGGTGGATTCCCATGGACGGCTCTACTTCACCGACCCGATTAAGCAGACCATCTACCGTTATCTCCCGGCAGAGAAGCGCCTGGAAGTTGTACGCGACAATCCCATCGACCCCGCCAATCTTTTCTTTGACCGCAGCGACAATCTGATGGTCGTCTCCTATGACGGAAACGGCACGGTGTATACCTTCAAGCCGGACGGGCCTATCGGCGAACTGCAGATTCTCAAGCCCCAGGCCGCGGCTGCGCGCGCAGGCTTGACGGCGGTTCTTGCCATCGATCATTGGCGCTTTGACAGTGAGCGGCACACGGACATTGGCGGCGCGAAGCCGTGGCAGTATATTTCGCCGGATGGCAGCACCTTTTTGCCGGCGGGCGAAGACTTTGTAGGCGGAGCGCTTTACTACGGCATCAAGATGGCCGACGTGCTCCGGGCCTTTTCGCTGGGCAAAGCTGTACCCGGCAAAACCTTCTATGTGACCGATGAGGGGCAGAAGCTGACCTATTCCGCCAGCGTGAAGGACGACGGCTCCTTGACCAATGTGAAGCTCTTTGCCAATCGGGGCGGAGAGAGCGTTGCGGTGGGGCCGGATGGCAAGGTCTATCTGGCGGCCGGAGAGATTTATGTGTATCGCACGGATGGCACATTGGCAGGAGAGATTGATGTGCCGGAGCGGCCGACCAGCATCACCTTTGGCGGCAAGGATGGACGGACACTGTTCATTCTGGCGCGGAGCTCGCTGTATGAGACATCGGCTCTCGCGGACGCCAAGCAATAAGCGAACGGAGGCAAAGCCGGTACGCGGCGCAAGCAGATAACCTTGCGCCGCGTCGGTTGATTGCCAAGAGGTGACAAGCAAAATATAGTGAAGGTATGCGGATTTGCCACGCTCCTCGGCCCTTTCTTTCCAGATTACCGAGTTGGAGTCTGCTCCGAAGGGTTTCCATGAAGAGAATCTACCTTGTTCTTCTGACCGCCGGAATAGGCGCCGTCGCGGCTGTCCTGGTACTCGCTCCCGCGACGCGACAGACAGTATTTCAGGTTCATGCCGCGGAAGGAGCCCCAGCGGCCATCACCGTTGACTACCCTCGCGACGGGTCTATCTTTCCGCCCGAGATCACGGCTCCCACATTCCTCTGGCACGACGCTTCCAAAACGGCCAATCAGTGGCGCATCGATATCGCCTTTTCCGATGGTACCGCACCGTTGCATTTTGTCTCGCGAGGCGAAAAACTGCCCATTGGCGAGATTGATCCGCGGTGCGTCTCGAACACCAACAAGCCGCCGGAGTTGACACCGGAGATGGCTGATGCCCACTCATGGGCTCCCGACGCGATTTCCTGGGAGAAGATCAAGAGGCACTCGGTGTCCGGTCCGGCGGAAGTGATTGTCACGGGCGTAAGGCAGACGGATTCGGCGCATATTTTATCGCGAGGACAGGCTTCTCTTACGACATCAAAAGATACTGTGGGCGCGCCGATTTTTTATCGCGACGTTCCGCTGATGCCTTCGGCAACCGAGCAAGGCCTCATCAAGCCACTGGCGCAAAACGCAATTCCGCTGATTCAGTGGCGGCTGCGCAGCATAGACCGTCTCGAAAGCCGGGTGGTTCTGGAGGGCATACACACCTGCGCCAACTGCCATTCTTTCTCCGCCGACGGCAAGACGCTGGGCATGGACATGGACGGCCCGAACAACGATAAGGGGCTCTATGCGCTGGTGCCGGTCAAGCCACAGATGAGCATCCGCAACGAAGACATGGTCAACTGGAATCCCACAGAGGAAAATCAGTTTGCCTCGAGCAGGGTGGCTTTCATGTCGCAGGTTTCGCCAGACGGCAAACACGTGCTGACCATGCTCACCGGCACCGACATTGCAGCTGTGAGCAGCTACTACGTAGCCAACTTCTTCGATTATCGTTTTCTGCAGGTCTTCTATCCGACGCGTGGAGTCCTGGCGTGGTATGACCGCGCCACGGGCCAGCGCCAACCTCTGCCGGGCGCCGACGACCCGCATTACGTACAAACCGGCGGCGTCTGGAGTCCCGACGGCAAATACATTGTTTTTGCCCGCGCCGAAGCCCGCAACCCATATCCGCCGGGATATCAGCCGGCCAAATTCTCCAACGATCCCAATGAGCTTCAGATCAAATTCGATCTCTATCGGATTCCCTTCAACGACGGCCGCGGCGGCAAGCCGGAGCCGATTGCGGGCGCCTCGGCCAACGGCATGAGCAACAACTTTCCCAAGGTCTCTCCCGACGGCCGCTGGATCGTTTTTGTGAAGTGCAACAACGGTCAACTGATGCGCCCCGACGGTCAGTTATACATTATTCCCGCTGCCGGCGGTGAGGCGCGCCGCCTCAACGCCAATATGTCGCCGATGAACTCCTGGCACAGTTGGTCTCCAAATGGCCGCTGGCTGGTCTTCTCGTCGAAGAGCCGCGGACCCTACACCAAGATGTATCTGACGCACATCGACGAACAGGGCAACGACAGCCCGGCGATCCTGATCGACAAAGCGACGGCGGCCAACCGCGCGGTTAACATTCCCGAGTTCGTCAACATTCCGCCCGACGGAATGGTCAAAATCTCCACGCCTGCGGTGGAGATGTACAAGCAGTTCGACCATGCCACAGAGTTGAGCAACACGGGGCAAAAAGCAGAAGCGCTCGCGGCATGGAAGGCGCTCGCAGCCGAGCATCCCGACGACGCGCGCGTGCAAGGCAGCCTGGGCGCGGAGTTGGAGCGCATGGGCGACTTTCAGGGCGCTGTTGAGCACTATGAAAAGGCTCTCGAGTTGAACCCTATCTACAAAAATGTTCATGCAGCGCTGGCTGCCGCTCTGTTGAAGGTTGGGCGCATCGACGAGGCGCAGAGCCAGTTTGAGATAGCCTTGCAGATCTATCCAACATGGCCCAATCTGCACAACAGCTACGGAAATATTCTGGCCAGAAAAGGCAGGCTGGACGAAGCAATCGCGCAATTTGACATGGCCATTGAGCGGAAGCCAGAGTACGCCGAGCCGTACAACAACAAGGGCATCGCTCTGGCCAGGCTGGGCCGTGGCGATGATGCGATGGCGCAATTCAACAAGGCCATTGAGCTGAACCCTCGCTATGCCGATGCGCACAACAACCTGGGCATAGCCCTGTTGTCCAACAGCCATGAGACGCAGACGGCGCGGGCTGAGCAGGAATTCAAGACCGCAATCGAGCTGAATCCCCGCTATGCGGATGCGGAGAACAACCTCGGCACCCTCTATCGCAGGCAAGGAAACAACGCCGAGGCCGAGCGGCTCTTCCGTCAAGCAGTTGAGAGCAATCCTGGATTCATCAAGGCGTGGATCAACCTGGGAGATGAACTGACCAGCGAATCACGTTTTTCCGAGGCCGGCTTAGCGATTGACAAGGCGCTGCAAATCGATCCCGCGAATCCGGATGCCCTGAGCCTTCGCGAGCAGCTCAAGGCACATCGAAATCCATAAGGAAACGGCTGGCGCGCAGCACGCATCCGCCGCTCGGCCGAACGTTCTGCAGAGTTTGGCGATACTCAGGCGCGTTCTGAGCGGGTTTTTGCGCAGTATTCTCTCATTTCACAAATTGAGATGTCAGCCAATTATCTAACAATTTGAGCAGGCATATGCCTATTTACTATTTAATTACCTGCAAGATTTTGAGGATCTTTAGGGGGGGGTGGGGGGGGGTACCCCTCTGCCACGAAAGATCCCCATTCAGCCTTCCTCATCTATTATGCCGAGATGGGCGCTAATTCTCTGCAACGATTTTCGGAAGGACTACCGGCTATCCCAGGCGTGGTTTTTCAGAGCTGAAAATCGGCAAAACTCTTACTCGCATAGAACTTAAAATATCGAGGCGAGGTTTATCGTTTCCCAGTTCCCAAAAACGGGAGCTGGGGCACCCATAATCTTTTGAGCGAGTGCAGAGTATAAACCTCTGCACGGAGATGTTCTTAGAAAAACGCACTACGTTGCGGGCGCGACGGCGGGCTGGGAGAGCGGAGTTGCGGCTACGGTCACTGCACCGTTTTCCTGTTCCTTGTATTGAAGCTGGTAGAGCTTGTAGTAGAGGCCGCGGAGGGCGAGGAGCTGCTGATGCGTGCCCATCTCGCGCAATTGGGCCTTGTGCATGACGAGGATAGTTTCGGCGCGCTGGATGGTGGAGAGGCGGTGTGCGATCAGAACGCTGGTTCGGCCCTCGACCATGCGCTCTAGCGCGCCGCGGATGCGCAGTTCGGTATCGGTATCGACGCTCGAAGTGGCTTCGTCGAGGATGAGGATGCGAGGATTGTAGGCGAGGGCGCGGGCGAAGTTGATGAGCTGCTTTTGGCCGGTAGAGAGGGACGAGCCGCGCTCCTGGACCGGCTCGGCAAATTGGTTAGGCAGGCTCTCGATGAAGTCGAGCACATTGACGTCGCGGGCGGCCTGAAGCAGATCGGTATCGGTGATGGCTGGGTTGCCGAAGCGGATGTTCTCGGCCAGCGTGCCGGTGAAAAGAAACGGATCTTGCAGGACGACGGCGAAGTGCTGGCGGAGCGCGGTGAGGTCGTGCTGGCGCAGGTCGATGCCGTCGAGCAGAATCTGGCCGGCGGTGACGTCGTAGAAGCGCATCATCAGGCTAGTGAGGGTGGTTTTGCCCGCGCCGGTGTGGCCGACGATGGCAACGGTTTGGCCGGGTTCGACGGTGAAGGAGACATCTTTGAGAACCCATTCGATGCCGTGGATTTCTGCGAGGGTGGCGGAGGGATTTCCCTCAGGGGCTAAAGCCCCGTTTTTATCTTGTGGCATTTGCGGCACGACTGAAGTCGTGCCCTGACGCTTATGGGTTTCGGAAGACTTGAATGCGGAAGCTAACATTCCCTCGGCGGCTAAAGCCGCGCTCTCTTGAGCGGGATTAATGTACGGGCTAAAGCCCGTACCCTTCACGTCAAAGCCCGTACCCTTCACGTCAAAGCCCGTACCCTTCACCTGAGCAACGGCGGCTTGCTGGTCGGGCGTGAGCTTCTGGTAGGTGAACCAGACGTGGCGGAATTCGATTCGGTTGCTGCCGTCGCCGGGGAGCGGATGGGCGGGGCTGACGATCTCAGGCACTGTGTCGAGGAGGCGGAAGATGCGTTCGCTGGCGGCCATCGCCGATTGCAGGATGTTGTACTTGTCGCTCATGTCCTGGATGGGACGCCAGAAGCGCAGTGAATACTGGATGAACATATTCAATACGCCGACGGTGACCACGCCGGAGAGGACGCCGAAGCCGCCGCGCCAGATGACCAGCGCGATGGCGATGGAGGAGAGAATATCGACGGCTGGGTAGAAGAGAGCGTAGGCGAAGATGGTGTCTTTGAAGGCGATCATGTGCTGGCGATTCACATCTTCAAAATCGTCGAAGGCGCGCTGTTCGCGATTGAAGAGCTGCACCACGCTCATGCCGCTGATGTGTTCCTGAGTGAAGCTGTTGATGCGGCCGATGGCGGTGCGGACGCGGCGATAACTCTCGCGGACGTGGTCTCGGAAGAGGCGGGTGACGACGAGGATGACCGGAATGACGGAGA
>JBEKDX010000190.1:0-5888 GCA_050014135.1 Occallatibacter sp. | reverse complement strand
GATGATGTGTATGATGCACGGCGCGTGGCTGAGCATTTGCGGATTCCTTACTACGTCGTCAATCAGCAGCAGCGCTTCGAGCAGGATGTCGTCCGGCCCTTTGTCGCCGAGTACCTCGCCGGACGCACGCCGATTCCCTGCTCGCTGTGCAATAACCACTTGAAGTTCGATCAGCTCTTGACGACGGCGCAGTCGATCGGCGCGAGTCGCATCGCGACGGGGCATTACGCGGTGAATGAATTTGATCCGGCGCGGGGCCGTTGGATTCTCAAGCGACCCACCGATTTGGCCAAGGATCAGACTTACTTTCTCTTTGGATTGACGCAGGAGCAGTTAACCCACACGCTCTTTCCGCTGGGGTCTCTCTCCAAGCCGGAGGTGCGCGAGATTGCGCGTCAACATGGCCTCGCGCTGGCCGAAAAGCCTGACTCACAGGAGATTTGTTTTATTCCCGGCGGCGATTATAAGCAGTTCCTAACTGCATATCTCGAAGAGCAGGGCCGGGAGTTGCCGGAGACGGCCGGTGAGTTAGTCACTTCCAGCGGTGATCTGCTGGGACGGCACGAGGGTATTTTCAATTTCACCGTGGGGCAGCGCAAGGGGTTGGGCGTCAGTTCGCCTTCGCCGCTGTATGTACTGCAAATCGATCCGGCGACGCACCGCGTGACCGTGGGCGCGGATGAGGAACTGGCGACAAAAACACTGCGCGCACGCAGCCTGAACTGGATTTCGATTGCGGAGCTGACCGAGCCGATGCGTGTGCAGATCAAGATTCGCCATCGGCATGAGCCAGCTTGGGCGACCCTGGAACCGGCGGGCGCGGACGAGGTCGTAGCCGCATTCGATGAGCCGCAGCGCGCGGTCACGCCGGGGCAGTCGGCGGTCTTTTATGACGGCGTCGAGGTGGTCGGCGGGGGATGGATTGTGTAGAGCTACTGCCTCGCCGCTCCTGGTCCGCGCAGCGATTCGACGACGGCTTTGACCATAGACAAAATGTTCGATATCTGGCGCACCGGCGTACTAACAACATTGGCGACAAAGCCTCCGGCGCGATCTACAGTGTCGAGCAGGCTGGTGATCATGCCATCGACGCGGTCGCTTTGCTTGTGCACCTGTTCCAGAATCTGATGGGTCGAGGTTTGAAATTGCGTACTCTGCTCGCGCAGCTTGTGGGTGATATCCGCCAGATCGCCCGCGGCCGCTTCGACCTTGGGTCCGACGCGGGTAATGAATCCGCGCGCGCCAGCGAGAAAATCCTGGGTGTTGACCAATATTTCGCGCGTGCCGGTGAGGATGTCGCGAGTGTCGTAGATGACCGGCATCAGGGAAGAGCGCACTTTCTCGACCTCGTTGCGGAGGCCCTTGGCCGCCTTGCGCACGGTGAGGAGAATGGCAAACAGGAAGATCGTCTGCATCAAGACTGCCAGCCCGGTGACAACCGCAAAGGCGAGCAGGATGATTTGAATGTCCAGTTTTGGAATTTGCATTGCAATGGCCTCGCGCAGCTAAACTGCGGGCTTACTTTGATGCGCTCTCCCAGGCAGGCCCGAGCGCAGTCTCCGGAGCCAGTGCTTGAGCTGCGAGCTCAGACACGGCTTCGGGTGGTTGTACAGATATTTCCCTGGGCAGCATCGGAGCGAAATCCGGAAATGATTCGGTCCAGAGAAAGACGCCGGCTTAAACCTCTTTGGACTCAGCGGGAGCAGGAGCGGCGGTAGGAGGCGTCTTATAGGCCTGGCGTCCGGCTTCGACGGCGGCTGTTACCCGGCCGGTCTGTTCGGAGACCAGATTCTTGCCGCGCTCGACAAACTCTTCCCACTGCGCACGTCCGCGATCAACGTAATCGCCAACATGCTCCTTGCTCCTCTCGACTAGGTCGCTGACCTGTTCGGCGGCTTGCCGGGTGCGGTTGCGCAGGTACTCGGTACCTTCGCGGGCGCCATTGATCAGGTCCTCCCGTGTCTCGCGGCCAGCCTTGGGGGCATAAAGAATCCCCACCAACGCTCCGACGCCCAATCCAGCCACAAACCACGCTAGACCGTTAATCTTGTTATCCTCTGCCATGATGAAAACTCTCCTTTCGCTCAGCTTGAAGATTGCCTGAGCGTATCAAATTCCCCTCTGCGGGGCAAACTACTAATCGGTTGCGATCCCCAATCCAGCACGGCGTACTTCCGGCGATAGGAAGCTCGACGCCAGCCTTGCCGCATTGGGCGTACCTCCCAGTATAAGGAGTTGGGGCACAAATGGGGGAAACAAAACAACTTTCTGTCGTGGAACAGGTATGTGGTCCTGTCGTGGAACAGGTATGTGGTCAAAAAACGGGATCGGACCGGCAGAGCCGTGGTTTTCTCCCGTCAATCGTCGTTCTTGGGTTTATGCAGTTTGGGGCCGGAGCTTTCGACTTCCTTGCGAATCTTGTCTGCGTCGTCCACATCGAGCAGAGCCGTGGCCTCTTCTTTTGTCTTCGGGCGGGCGAAACGGGCCTTGGCTGGCGAGAAGACGCGCGGGTCGGCGGGTCGAAGGACGAAAGGATCAAGCTGGGGAGCAGTGTCGAAGATGCCGGTGATCTCCCCAGCCAGCGCGTCTTCCAGATTCAGCGCGCCCAGGCCGAGCAACTCGTCGATGGTGCGGGTGATGGAACCCATGCTGGTGTGCTGATGGGAGACCGCGCCCTGCTTGACCCAAGGGCTGGCGACGAGCAGGATGCTACGATGGGCGTCGACGTGGTCCACGCCGCTCTGGGCGTCGTCTTCGGTGACAAAGAGCGCGGAGTCTTTCCAGATGGGCGTTTTGGACAAAAATTCAACGATGCGGCCCAGAGCCAGATCGTTATCGGCGACATAGGAGGCACGGTAGGGATAGCCATCGGCGGGGCGCGGCGCGGTGGTGTGGTCATTGGGCAGGCGGATCACGATCAGCTCGGGCAGCTTGCCGGCGGCCAGCTTGAGCCGGAAGTGGCGCTCGAACTCGGTGGCACGGAACTGGTCAGGGATGCCGAGATTGAAGGTGGGATAGCGGCGGTCGCTCGACTGGAAGACCGGCTTGGGCAGCGGAGCGTTGAGAAAAAGCCGATGACCCTCCGGCTCACTGCCGTCGAGATCATCACTGCCTTCGAGGTCGAGGCCCTCGCCGTAGTTGAGCAGAGATTTGCCGCCCGCGACGATGTGTTCCCAAAGCGAGCCGAACTGCGGCTCATCCTCGGGCATCGCCGAATCGTGCGCACCAAAGGGCGCGCGCCGCCCCGGTTGGGTTGCCCAGGAATCCGCATGGCGGCGGCGTCCGTAATCGGAGGTCCAGGCGGTGTTGAAGAAGGGCGTGGGATTGATGCCGAACAACCAGCGATGGCCGTCTACGGAAACGTCCGAATCGACAAAAAAGTTGTCGCTCATGGCAAACTGACTCACCAGCGCGTGCAGATTGGGTGTGACTTGGAGATGCGTCGCTGCCTTGTCCTCCTGAGCCCAGCCGTCGAGACCGTAGCGAGCCAGCGTGGGGTCGCCGTCGCTTCCGGCGACGTCACCCAGCACCTCGTCGTAGGTGCGATTTTCACGGATTACCAGAAAGCAGTGCTTGAGCCGGGGCAGCGGCGGGCGGTTATTGATGGCTGCGGTGTTGGCCGCAACCACGGATTGGGTAAGCGTCTCGGGCGAGGGCATGGCTGCGAGAGGAATCGCGCTAAGGCTGCCAAACTCGAGCGAACCAATATAGGTGGGCGCGTTGGGGTCGTGCTGCGAGCCGCCATTCGGACCCGCTCCTTTGCCCTTGGTGTTGACCACATAAAGCGTTTTGCCGTCGGGCGAGAATGCGATGGCCGAGGGGTTCCAGCCAACCGGAATGTGCTCGACGAACTGGAGGGTTGCGGCATCAAGTACGGCTACCGCGTTGATGCCCGCCTCGGCGACGTAAACCCGGCCATCGCTCAGCGCCAGACCGCTGGGCATCACGCCGCGCAAGGGGCGGCCGTGGCTGTCTTGAAAGCGCGTTTCGGTAAAGGGCGAAAGCTCCGCCTGAGCGAGAATGCGCCTTCCATCGGCGCTGATTTTGGCAACCGCGTCCTCATGCGCCAACGCGACATAAACGGCATCGGCATCCGCCGCTACTCCGGCAGGGGCAGCGCCGCCCAAGGTCTCGCCGGAAATTTTGGTTCCCAGCCGCAGCTTCGCGGTCAGCAATGGATGCTCGCGGTCGCTGACATCATAGGTCCACAGAGAGCTGCCCTGGAGAGAGTTCTCGTCTCCAAGGCCGGGAATCTGCTTGCCCTCGGCGGTCGTTCCCTGGCGCGCGGCCTTGGACGGATAGGCGGAGGGGGGAAAGTGCAAACCAGTTCCCAGTTCGTCTTTGGCGCTGGCGCCGGGAATGGTCTTGTACTCGAAGAGGCCGGTGTTGGTGACGTAAAGCGTGGTTCCATTGGGAGAGAGTGCGAGGCCGAAGGGATAGCTGCCAGTGGGGAGTTCGCTGATGCGCGCCAATGAGGACGCGTCGAGAATCACGATGCGCCAGTTAGCCTGGTCGAGAGCGTAGAGTGTTTTGCCGTCGGCGGAGATGAGGAGCGTGGCCGCAAAACTCCGGCTGAATTCTTTGCCGGTAGCCTCGCCAGGAATGGCGCCGTCGAGCGATATTTCGCCGGCAGGCTGCCAGTCGCTCGTCCGATAGCCGCGAATCTTGCCCGAATCGCCCGTGGCTACATAGAGCAAAGCCCCGTCGGGCGAGTAGACGAGGCCCGCGTGGACCTCGATGGCGGGGTCGTTATGCGCTCCCGCCGGCATTCGTCGAACTGTGGGCGTGACGCCGCCGGGATCGGCGATCACGTTAAGCGCGAAGGGAAAACCAATCGACGGCACGGCAATCTCGCCACCATCGGCACGCACCGCCAGCGCAAAGGGATAAGGCGCAAGAGGAATCCAATTGCCCGCCGGATGAATCTCGCGGCCATTGGGCAGGATGGCGCTCACGCCGCTTTGAGCGGTGAGCATGGGTGCGGCCGAAACAACCGCCGCGCAGAAAAAGGAAATCAGCTTGAGGATATTGCTCGCCATCGATCACCTCGCCGGATTTCAGTATGCACCGCGAAGATGAATCTCAGGTTGAAAATGTGAGCATTAAAAGCAGGCGGGTAGAGCTTCAGGCCATTCAGAAGATCACGGCGAGTTGGGGGCAAGAAAAACCGCAGTTGTCATGAATTGCTTCAGGACAACTGCGGATTCTCTGCTACTCGTTATTGGTTGACGATCAAGGTCAGTATGGTGGAGCTTGACACGGTGCCCGAAGTTGCGGTCACCGTGAGCGTGTAGTCGCTCGGTTGAGTGTTGGATGAGGAACTGCCGCCGCAGCCGCCCAGTGCCGTCACGGCTGCGAGACTCACCGCCAAGAACAGCATCAGGGAGATGGTGCGGCTCATCCGCTTGCCGGCGCGGCGCAATTTGTACGCGAACGGCAGGAGCAGAAGGCCCCACAGCACGGGTGGCAGCTTGCGGCCTGACGGGCCGTGCCAATCGAGCATTGACGCCGAGGACGGCAACTGGATGCTCAGCGCGATCGCGGACAAGGCGGTATTTGCCGGGAAGGACCACGTGTTGCTGGTGAGGCGAGTCCAGGTGGCTGGAGTGATGGTTGCCGTTGCTCCGGAGGGCATTCCGCTTATGGTTAAAGTGACCGCCTCCGGGAAGGTTGTGCCGGAGGTTGGAGCGATGCTCAAGTCATAGGTTGCAAGGCCGCCGGAGGAGACTGTTTGCGTGGTTACACTGCCGGAGCCGGGAGTCAGCGTGAAGGCCATCACGGTTTCCGTCAGCGTGCCGCTGCTGGAGCCAAGGTAGTTGGTATCTCCATTGTAAATCGCGATGATCTGGTTTGATCCCGCTTGCGCGTCGGTAAAGACTGTGGTCAGC
>JBEKDX010000189.1:0-5890 GCA_050014135.1 Occallatibacter sp. | reverse complement strand
ATTTTCTCGATAACACCATATAAAGCCGAATCACATCGTAACCAACCCGGAATCAATAATTTCCGCAACGTTTGTTCAGGCCGCAAGGACACTACGGAAAAACTTGGTAACCAGCACAATCGGCAAAGAACTTGTTCTGAGCTTCCTTAAACCAGATTCAGTTGCGGCTTGTAGTGGCTCTCCACGTAGTGATCAAGGATCTGCTTGAACTCGGCGACAATCGTATCGCCTTTCAGAGTGGTGTAGAGTTTGCCGTCCACATAGACCGGCGCTTTTGGCTCTTCAAAGGTTCCCGGCAAACTGATTCCCAGATTGGCGTGCTTGGATTCGCCCGGTCCGTTGACGATGCATCCCATCACGGCCAGCTTCAACTCCTCAACTCCGGGATATATTTTCCGCCACTCCGGCATTGAGGTACGCAGATAACTCTGAATCTGCTCGGCTAACTCCTGGAAGTAAGTGCTGGTTGTGCGCCCGCAACCTGGACAACTTGTAACTTGTGGCATAAAGCTGCGAATTCCGAGCGACTGCAAGACCTGCTGCGCGGCCAGGACTTCTTCGGTCCGGTCTCCGCCTGGCTTCGGCGTCAGGCTCACGCGGATCGTGTCGCCGATGCCAGCCAACAGCAGCGGCGCAAGCGCTGCCGTCGAGGCAATCAGCCCCTTCGCGCCCATGCCGGCCTCGGTCAGCCCCAGATGCAGTGGATACTCACAGCGGGCAGCCAGATTGGTATACACATCAATCAGGTCGCGCACCCCGCTCACCTTGGCCGACAAGATGATCTGGTTGCGCCCCAGCCCGTAGCGCTCGGCGGCGGCCGCTGCTTCCAGCGCGCTCACCACCATCGCCTCCATCATCACCTCGCGCGCTGGCAAGGGCTGCGGCTGACGGCTGTTCTCGTCCATCATTCGCGTCAGCAGAGATTGGTCCAGCGAGCCCCAGTTCACGCCGATGCGCACCGGCTTCTGGTACTCGACAGCGGCTTCGATCATGATGCGGAAGTTGTCGTCGTCGCGGCGTCCAATCGATACGTTTCCAGGATTGATCCGGTATTTTGCCAGCGTCCTCGCCGTCGCGGGAAATTTCTTCAGCAGCAAGTGGCCGTTATAGTGGAAGTCGCCCACAATCGGCACGCGCAGGCCGCGCTTGTCCAGCCCGTCAACGATATGCGGAACAGCCGCCGCGGCCTCATCGTTGTTCACCGTGACGCGCACAATCTCCGAGCCGGCCAGCGCCAGCGCCGCAACCTGTTCGATTGTGCCCGCTACGTCCGCAGTGTCGGTGTTGGTCATCGACTGCACGACGACCGGAACCTCCCAGCCCACGCTAACTTGACCGATTTTGACCGTGCCTGTTTTCCTGCGCCGAATCTCCGCCATGCTTCTAGTTTACCTCTGCGCCGCAGAGCCGCCAATCTACTGCTTGTTCACGTCAACGTAATAAAGATCTGTCGCCACCTGAAACTCATCCTTGGTCAAAGGCGTCCGCATGCACTGCCACTTGGTCGTCGGATGAATGATCAGCCAATGCTCCAGTTTGCCCACACGCACCGGCATCGCGAAGTCTTCTTCATCCGCGCGCCACTTATACATCACCATGCCTGGAGCCTCGCCGAAGAGCAGCTCCAGCCGCGGAATATCCTTGTGCCAGAGATACTGATTGAAAATCGGAGTCAGGTTCATGCCGGTCTGCTGGTTGAAGTAACTCACCACATCTTCGGTCATGATGTTCTGATACTTGAAATGCTGATAGAAGCCATGCAGCAGCGCCCACCATTTGGCATCGTCGTTCACCACGCTGCGTAAGGTGTTAATCATCAGCGCGCCTTTGAAGTACTGGTCCTGCGTGGGCTCGGCATTCACGCCGCGCTCTTCGATAATGGGCCCCTGATTCTTGACCTTGGACTTATCGCCGTTCAGGTACTTGATCGCATCGTCCTTGCCCCAGCGGTATTCCACGTAGAGGCTTTCCAAATATGTCGTCCACCCCTCGTGAATCCACATATCCGATGGATCGGCTGCCGTAATGCTGTTGCCGAACCACTCATGGCCGCTTTCGTGGATGATGATGAAGTCAAAGCGCATGCTGATTCCTACGCCTGTCCAGTCGCGGCCCATGTAGCCGTTCTTGAAGCCATTCCCGTACGCCACCGCGCTCTGATGTTCCATGCCCAAGTAAGGTACTTCGATCAGCTTGTATCCATCTTTCACAAAGGGATACTCGCCGAAGTAATGCTGATAAGCCTCCAGCATTCCCCTGGCCTGCGCAAACTGGACTTTCGCTTTCTCCAAATCCTCTGGTAATACATAGAAATCCATCGGCAAATCATCGAGTTGATCGGCAAAGTGAACATAACTCCCGATATTCACAGAAACATCATAGTTATTGATCGGATAACTGACGTGCCAGTCCCAGCGCGTATAGCCGTCACCCAGATCAGTCTTGCCAACAAACTTGCCGTTCGAGGCATCCACTAAGTCACTGGGTATCGCGACGCTGATGTCCATGCTCTCGACCTCATCGCGCCACTGATCTTTGTTCGGCCACCAAACGCTCGCGCCGTCGCCCTCGCAGGCTGTGTTGATCCAGACGCGGCCGGCAGGGTCTTTCTTGAAGGTCATGCCGCCGAAGCGGCCGATCTCCTCCGGATGGCCGAAGTAATAAAAGTCAATAGAGTAGATACGACCTGTGCGCAACGTTTGCGGAAAATTAACGAAGACCGCGCCCGACTCCCGTTCATACTTGAGCGGCGTCGAACCCAGAAGTATCTTGTCGATATTGAGCGTCTCGCGCAAGTCGAGCTGAATGCGATTTCCATCGGCGAGCATCCTGAAGCGAATCGTGTTCTTGCCACTGACTAACTGCTTCTCCGGATCGACGCGGATATCGAGGTGGTAATAGAGCAGGTCGTTGTTGGCGCGATAAGGTCCGTATGCGCCGCGCAGCATCTCGGCACGCGTAGGCGCGGGAGGCTCCGCGTCGCTCGACTGTGCGCTGGGTTTGGATGCAGCGGCTGTTACCGCAGGCGTAACTGTCTGGCTCGTCGCTGGCTGCGCGGTTTGGGCAGAGATAGTTCCGACGACAAGAAGCAGCGGCAGCCACGCAATAGATCGAAGGGCAAAAAATCGCATGGAGGTATCCTAACGCCGGCGGCAAAGCTCACGCATCAATTCCGCTCAGCTTGATCAGCAGCCGTTCCAGCGCCCATTCGGGCAGCAGTCGTTTAAGCAGCAGGCCGGCCCGTGCGTCTCTACCGTAAACGTTGCGCAGCTTCGGGTGCGAAGTGTCGAGGATCGCCGCAATCCCGTCGGCGACAATCTCCGGGTTGGCCCTTGGCTTGCTGGTTTTCAAGCGCTCCAGCAAGCGCGCCACGCGGGCTGCATTGGGTGAGTGCGCGTCTTCAGTACCTTTGGAGAGATTGGCGTTGCGGCTCCAGATGTCGGTCTCGAACGATCCTGGCTCGACCAGCGCCACCTGAATTCCCAGCGGCTTCATCTCAAGTCGCAGAGTCTCCGCCCATCCCTCCAGCGCAAACTTCGAGGCCACGTAGCTGCCCGTACCCGGCAAGCCCATACGCCCGGAGATAGACGAAACCATCACGATATGACCAAAACCCTGCCGCCGAAATTGGGGCAGAAGCGCTCGTGTCACCGCCGCCGCGCCAAAGAAGTTGGTGTCGAACTGCTTGCGCAGCTCCGCGTCGGAAACATCGTCGGCAAATCCGGCCATCGCAAAGCCCGCGTTGTTGACCAGCGCATCGAGCGGCAATGGGCGCTCGGCCATCTGCGTGGCGATTGTGGCTACGTGACCGGCGTTGGTCACGTCCAACGCCAGAAACTCAATGCTGCCCAGCACGCCTGCCGCCCGCGCGGCGACTTCCAGATTTCCGCGCCGGTCGAGGTCGCGCATGGTGGCCAGTACTTGCCAGCCACGCTTGGCCAGCGTGACGGCTGTAAGCAGCCCAAAGCCGCTCGATGCTCCGGTAATGAGTGCTGTTTTTTCCAGAAATGCTCCCTTATAAGCAAGCGGGCGAGCGCAGAACGCTCGCCCCTGCCCAATTGGAGTGCGGACCGTGTAGATTACTTGTTGGATTCAGCCTTGGCGGCGTCGACGGCCAGGCCCAGTTCGCGTTCTGCATCGCGCAGATACTGTTCGGCCTTGGCGCCATGGCCGAGCATATCATAGTGGTTGGCTGCACGGGCGCGCTCCATTTCGTGAATGGATTCGATTACGTGCTTGTGAACTGCGTCCAGATCGTGCCAGTCGCGTACCTGAGCTGACAGAACTGCACCAGCTGCGAATGCAAGGGTAAGAGCGAGAGTAGCAAAAATCTTCTTCATCTTCGTCATTCTCCATTCTGAATTCGTTTCGGGCTTTGAACCCTCAACTACAATACAGGAACACACAAAGCACTGAAAAGTCTCGTTTTCTCGACAACGTGACAATAAAAATAATTTCATAGCCCCGCTAAATCAATTCCACACCCCAGAGATCGTGCAGATGCAGCACGCCTTCGACCTTGTTCTCCGCGCCCACCACCACCAGCGAAGTAATCTTCCGCTCTTCAAGAATCGCCAGCGCCGTTGCGGCTAGTTCATGTGCGGCAATCGTGCGCGGATGGGCGTTCATCGCTTCGCCAGCCGTCTTGCTCAGCGCCGCGCCGCCTTCGCGCTCGAGCAGTCTACGTAAGTCGCCGTCGCTGATGACACCGCGCAAACGTCCTTGCTCCTGCACAGTCGTGACGCCCAGCTTCTTCGAGGACATCTCGTAGATCACGTCGGTCATGGGCGTCGAGGGTGCTACCACGGGAACGGAATCGCCCGCGTGCATTAGGTCGCGGACCTTGGCCAGCCGCTTGCCCAGTTTGCCGCCGGGATGCAGCTCGGCAAAATCCTCTGCGCGAAAGCCCTTGCGCAGACTCACCGCAATCGCCAGCGCGTCGCCCAACGCCAGCATCGCTGTGGTCGATGCGGTGGGCGCCAGATTCAGCCCGCAGGCTTCGCGCTCCACGCCGCAATCCAGCGCCACGTCGCTGGCCTGCGCCAAGGTCGAATCCATACGGCAGCAAAAACTGACCAGCGCGTCGCCCTTGCGCTTCAGTGTGGCCAGCAGTCGCAGTATCTCCTCGGTCTCGCCCGAGGCCGACAGAGCCACCACCACGTCGCCCGCCATCAGCACGCCCAGGTCGCCATGCAGCGCCTCGGCGGGATGCAGAAACAGCGCCGGCGAACCGGTCGAGCTGAGCGTGGCAGCGATCTTCTGCGCAATGATTCCGCTCTTCCCCATGCCGGTGACCACGACGCGGCCGCGCTCCTCGCCGCAGCGCAGAATCAACTCGACGGCGCGGTCGAAGCCGGCGGCCATCGGCCCTTCCAGGCGTGCGGCGAGAGCCTCTAGGGCCGCCTCCTCGGTGCGAACCAGAGCCGCTGGAGTCGGTTCTCGATTGCTAGAGTTAGGCTGTGTTCCTTCTTCACTCATCGGTTATTGATGGTAACAGTTCCGGCCCAGACGGTGCGGCCAACTGCCTTCGACTGGCACGCATCACAGATATGGCACGAATAAGTACAGTAACTGTCCGCCGGCAAAGCTGAGTTGATAAGCCTTGTCATTCACCACGGTGTCGCTCCTAACGGTAAATTATTATGGAGGATTAATTTCCCGCTATCTTGTGGGGATTGTTGGACTGTATTGAACTTTGCACAGCGACTTAATAGCGGTGGGGCAGTCCCGAGAGAACCCTTCTCTGGTGCCTGTCAGGGAAATTTATTTAAGGAACCTCTGATTAAGTCATCCACCCGCACTGCACTTGCATCAAATGGTATGTGGGTGGAGATTGCGATGCGCCAGATTACATTTGCCTGCCAGCCGAGTTTTGAAAAGCATGCGCGGC
>JBEKDX010000188.1:0-5912 GCA_050014135.1 Occallatibacter sp. | reverse complement strand
ACAAACTCCGGCACGCGGCTCAGCGGCGATCCGCCCTGCTGCGTAATCTCGATCTGTTCAGGCAACAGCACCGGCAATTGCTCGTCCGGCACCGGCACCAAACCGCACTTTTCACAGTGAATGATCGGAATCGGCGTGCCCCAGTAGCGCTGCCGGCTCACCCCCCAGTCTTTCAGCCGGAAGGTGACCTTGGGCTCTCCGAACTTCTCGGCAAGTGCAATTTCTTGCAGGCGCTTCTGCGCATCTTCGCAACCCAATCCGTCGTATTCGCCGGAATTTACCAGCACTCCGTCTTCAGAGCAGAAGGGCAACTGCTGTGAGACGGCAGGGTCGATCGGCATGATCACCTGAGTAATCGGCAGCCCGTACTTCGTCGCAAACTCGAAGTCCCGCTCGTCATGCGCCGGGACGCTCATGATAGCGCCAGTGCCGTAGTCGGCCAGAATGTAATTGGCCACCCAGATGGGCACGCGCGCGCCGTTGTAAGGGTTAATCGCAAATCGTCCCGTTGCCACGCCGTGCTTCTCAATCGCGCCCAGGTCGCCAGCCTCGCGCGCCTTCTTCTGCTGCTCGAGTAACTCGTCTACCTGCGCCTTCAACTCAGCATTCGCAGCCGTGAACTCGGCGACCAAAGAATGCTGCGGGGCCAGTTGCACGCTGGTCGCGCCAAAGATTGTGTCCACGCGCGTGGTAAAGACGCGAATTCGTACAGCAGCACTGTCATCCTGAGCGGAGCGCAGCGGAGTCGAAGGACCTGCGGTTGATCCCTGCCTCCTGCCTCCTGCCTCCAGGACTTCTTCCAGGAAAAAATCGACATCCGTTCCTTCCGAGCGCCCAATCCAATTCCGCTGCATGGTGCGGACTTTTTCCGGCCAGCCGTCGAGCTTGTCGAGGCCATCGAGCAGCTCCTGCGCGTAAGCAGTAATGCGGAAGAACCACTGCACCAGATCGCGCTGGTCAACCTGCGTCGTTTCGTGCCGCCAGCAGCAGCCGTCGACGACCTGCTCGTTGGCCAGCACGGTGGCGCACTCCGGGCACCAGTTGACTTTGGATTTTTTTCTGTAGGCCAGCCCTTTTTCGTACATCCGCAAAAAGAACCACTGGTTCCAGCGGTAGTACTCGGGCAGGCAGGTGGTCACCTCGCGCGCCCAGTCGAATCCCAGGCAAAGCCGCTCAAACTGCCGCTTCATCACGGCGATATTGCTCAGCGTCCATTCGCGCGGAGGGATGTTGTTCTTGAGCGCGGCGTTCTCGGCCGGCAGCCCGAAGGCATCCCAGCCCATGGGGTGCAGCACGTTGTAGCCGCGCATCCACATCTGCCGTGCCAGCACGTCGCCGATCATGTAGTTGCGCACGTGGCCCACGTGTAAAACGCCGCTGGGATAAGGCAGCATCTCCAGCACATAGTACTTGGGCTTGCCGCAGTCGGCGGGCTCTGCCGCATAGAGTTTGGGGTCGGCAGCCCACCGCTGCTGCCATTTAGGTTCAATCGCCGAGGGGTCGTAACGCAGTTCGTTTTCTTCCGCCATAACTTCTTTAGTGTAAATGGGAGGCGAGGTTCAATCTTCATAACGACTCATTTAGGAGAATGATTTGTAAGCCAGACTCCAGCGAGCGCCAAAATACCTCCTAGTACCGTGCTAGCAATTGGGATGAGTGTTTTCCACCACCATTCAGATGCTGCCACTTGTCTATCATGGAGGGTAATCGCAGTTTGCAATAATTGAGACGTAAAATCTGTCGGCAACTGTGGGCGTTTTGCCTCATCTCCATATGGCAGGACATATCGAGCAACCAATGAGAGTGGATGCCCGCTACCGGAATCTACTCTGAAGAACTCGCGATGCTCCTTGGCAACCTCAAGCCAATCCTTCGCTGATGTCGGGGAACCTTGAAGTTCTTTCGTGATGCCATCTATGCTACGCCGTGTATCCGGATCAAGAGCTAAAACCTGAATTAGCGCAAGTACATCGGCAAGTCTACCTGGCTTCGTATATGGTCCTTTACTCATTTACTATCCCCCTTGCGAGAAATCGGGTTTCGAGCCTCCTTAATAACATATCTCCTATCCAACCACCGCCAGCGCCCTTGCCTGTTCAATCCTCGCTCGCCGCTTGGGCGTGTGCAGCGCCTCCCAGAGGTCCGTCCGGCGTTGCACATTCAGCCAGAACTCGGGCGAGTTGCCGAAGACCCTCGCCAGCATCAGCGCGGTGTCTGCCGTAACGGTGCGGCGGTCGTTGCACAGCTCATTGACCAGCTTGCGCTCGACCCCCATCGCCGCAGCCAGCGCGCGTTGCGTCAGGTTCATCAGCGTCAGAAACTCCTCGGTCAGCATCTCGCCCACCTTCACCGGCTTGCGCTCGGTACTCAGCATAATTACTCCAATGATTACAACTATTCCACCAGCCCCAGCAGCGCCCGCACATTGCGCTCTTCGTCGCCCTGCGCTTCCACCGGAGTTTCGGCGATAAACGCGCAATGCGCAAAACGCGCGTCATTCAGCAGCCGCCGGAATGGCTCCAGCCCCATCGTTCCCTTGCCGATCTGCTCATGGCGGTCGAGCTTCGATCCGCGCGCGGCCTTGGCGTCGTTCACGTGCCAGACGCGCACCGCCTCCAGCCCGACGGTCGCGGCGGCCTGGGCCATGGTTTGCTCGTAGCCCTCATCGCTGACCAGATCGTAGCCGGCGACGTGCGTGTGGCAGGTGTCCAGGCAGACGCCCATCGGCGCGGAGACCTTCAGCCGCTCCACCAGCTCGGCCACCTGTTCAAAGCTGCCGCCCAGCGAGAACTCCGACCCAGCGGTGTTTTCAATCAGGATGTGGAACGAAGTTCCCTGCCAGGCCAGCCCGTCGATGGCTCTCTTAATCGATTCGGCGGCTAGCGTCAGCCCCTTGTCGCGCGTCAGACCCTTCCACGAGCCGGGATGCAGTACCAGGAACTCCGCGCCCAAGGCCAGCGCCCGCTCGATCTCGCCGCGAAAGGCCGCGACACTCTTCTCGCGCACCTCCTCCGACTGGCTGCAAAGATTGACCAGGTAGCTGGTATGGATCACCAGCGGTCCCACGTCGAGCTTGGAGCGCAACTCGCGCATTCGCGCGGCCTGCTTGGGATCGACCTTCGGCGCGCGCCACATTCGCGGACTCGACGAAAAAATCTGAAAGGTATTGGCGCCAATCGCCCTTGCCTGCTCGACGGCGTTCGAGGCCCCGCCGGTTGTGCCCAGATGGATGCCGATGCGTTTCGTCATGCGGATAGTGTAACTGGCCCGCGAACGTAATCGCATCCCATTACCAAGATTCGGGCAGCCGTAATCAGGCGAAAATTGCAATTTGTGCTTAGAATCTCCTCATGAACGAGACCCTCATGAACGAAACCATTGACCCCATCACTCGCCTCCTGCGCGACATCATCCTGCCTAACCTGAAAAGCGTGCAGGTGAGTCAGTCCGAGCAGATCGCCGCCAACGACCGGCTGGAGAACGCCATCGAGGAATTGCGCCTGCATCTCGAGTCGCAATTTGCGCATCTCTCGGCGCAGTTGACGGCTTGCCGCGCGGAGTTGGCGGCCACGCAGGCAACCTTCAAAGCCGTGCATACACAGAACGGCACGTTGCGGCCGGACCGCACTACGCTGATCCATTGACAGCCTAGGCCGCCTCGCCTGTAATAATTCTGATATGCGAATTGTGCTCACAGCGGAGCGGCTTTGGGATGCAAGCGGGCTGCTTGCCTTGCCCGTAGTAGTCATCGAAGACGGCCGGGTCGCCTCCATCTCCTCACGCGCCGGGGGCGATCTGCCTGCCGCGGCCCACGTATTCAACTTCCCCGGCGCTACTCTGGCTCCCGCGTTCTTTGACGTGCACACGCACGGAGCCAAGGGCCACGATGTGATGGAAGCAACGCCCGAGGCGCTCACCGCCATTGGCAGCTTCCTAGCCTCCTGCGGCACGGGCAGCTATCTGCCCACCACGGTGACCGCGCCGCTGGATGCGACATTACGCTCGCTCTCCGGGCTGGCCAAGCTGATGGCGCAGCCGCCGGCAATCGAGGGTCAGGCCCGCCCCATCGGCATTCATCTCGAAGGCCCGTTTCTCTCCCACACCAAGCGCGGCGTCCATCCGCCCGCCTATCTGCTTGAACCCGACATCGCGCTCTTCGACCGCTTTTTCGAGGCCGCGGAAGGCCGCATCCGGCTGATGACGCTGGCGCCCGAGCTGCCCGGCGCAGTCGAGCTGGCCGCCCACGCCACCGCGCGCGGGGTGCGCATCTCCGTGGGCCACTCGAACGCCACGGCCGCCGAGACCCGTGCCGCAATTAAGGCCGGAGCCGTCAGCGCAACGCATACGTTTAATGCAATGCGTCCGCTCGACCATCGCGAACCCGGCATTCTGGGGACTGTACTCACCTGCGACTCGCTCTATGCCGAGATGGTCTGCGACGGCATCCACACCGCGCCAGAGATGGTGAAGCTGTGGTGGCGCGCCAAGGGTCCGAAGCTCGGAATTCTGATGACCGATGCGATGAGCGCAGCTGGAATGCCCGACGGCGAGTATCAACTGGGCGGATTCGCGGTGCATGTGGCGGAGGGCCGCGCCACGGTCGGTGGCGTGATTGCCGGCAGCGTCCTCACGATGAACCGCGCGCTGACAAATTTCCTGACCTTCACTGGAGCGACGGTCGAACAGGCTCTGCGCCTCGCCACCGTCAACCCGGCGTTGATGACCGGACTCGGCGATCAGACGGCTTCGCTCGCCGTCGGTCAGCCAGCCAGCCTGGTTGCCGTGGATCAGGCAGGAAAGCTGGCCGGCTCCTTTGTGAATGGAAATCTGGCTCCCAAAGTCTGAAATCAATCGACGCCGTGATTCCAAATACGATGGAGTTGCTTTAACTCGCCGCTTCCGCCAGCCGATTGGCTCGCCACAGCGCGCCATCGAGCGAGACCGCCTCTTCGCGGCTCACCGGCATCAGCGGCGCGGCAGCCTTCAGTCCGGCGAAAAAGGCTTCGCGGACCAGCGTCATGTGCGACAGGACGCCGCCGGTCCAGGCAACTGGAACTTCGCCGGTTATGTTATGTTTGCGGCGCAGCTTCGAGCGCACCAGCAGCACAAACTCGACCAGATCGGCGGCGTCCTGCGCCAGAACCTCGACGGCAACCGGATCGCCGGCCTCGGCCAGCGCGCTGATCGCCGGCGCGAGCGCGGCAAAGTCCGGTCCTGGCGTGCTGTCGCCCAGGTTGATCAGATCGCCAAGGTCGGGAGTGCCCCAGATTTCGCCAACCTTCTCGAGAATCCTCGTCGGCTTCTCGCGGTCATAGGCGTGCAGCGCGCGGCGCACGCTGTTGACGCCGATCCAGTAGCCGGAGCCTTCGTCGCCGAGACGCGAACTCCAGCCGCCGGCGCTCTCCCAGCAGCCGTCGGCGGCGCGGCCAATGGTATTCGAGCCGGTGCCGGCGATTTGCAGAATTCCAGGGCCGCCGTGGAAGGCTGCGTCGAGCGCAATCACTTCGTCGCCGACGACTTCGGAGCGCTCGACGGCAAAGTCATTGAAGACCTCGGTAATCCACTCCTTGACGCCGGGCATCGCAGCCGAAGCCACGCCCGCCGAGGCGGCGCGCACGCCGGTCACGCCCGCCAGTGCGTAGACATCCTTCAGCAGCGCCCGCAGATTCGCCTCCGCGGCCTCCGCGCCGACCCGCAGGCGCTTGATCGAGCAGTTCTCCGCGTGAGCCAAAATCCGTTCCCCTTGCACGATCGAGGCGCGTGTCCGCGTCCCTCCGCCGTCGATTCCCAAAACCACGTTCATCGTTGACTTGTTCCTTGATTTCTCGCATCCCCAGCTTATCGCATGAGGCGACCCAGAGAGGCAGAAGCTCGGCGCGAACCAGGTCAATCTCATGAAATATGCCCTGTAT
>JBEKDX010000187.1:0-7627 GCA_050014135.1 Occallatibacter sp. | reverse complement strand
TCATGCATCTCTCCCTTTCTTCCATAGTATGCACGAAGAGGGAATAATTCTCTGCAAAGTTCTTGAAGGAAAAGACGGCGGGATGGGGGGGGGGCGAAAACAGTGGTCAGTGATCAGTGGTCAGTGGTCAGTGGTCAGTGATCAGAAAAGACGGGTTGAGGTTTTTCGTTCCCATGTCCCCAAAAGCGAGGGACATGGGGCACCCACTTTTATGGATGGGGACCTGCGCCACCCGCCCACCCAATTTTAGGGGTGAGACCTGGGCCACCCGCGGAATAATTCTCTGCAAAATTCTTGAAGGAAAAGACGGCGGGGTGGGGGGGCGAAAACAGTGGTCAGTGAACAGTGATCAGTGGTCAGAAAAAGACGGCGGGGTGAGGTTCGTCGTTCCCATGTCCCCAAAAGCGAGGGAGATGGGCCACCCACTTTTATGGATGGGGACCTGCGCCACCCGCCCACCCAGGTTCATGGATGGGCATCTGAACCCACCGAGGTTAATGTTTCTTTCTGAATACCTGGGTTAGCAGCAGAATTGAGCCGGATGCAAGCCCAAATGCAAGCCCGGAACATAGAACAAAGAAGAATTCGAAAAGAACTACCTCCGAGATGGGCGCGATTCCGATAGTGTGGCTGTGGCCAAAGAGTGTACTGACCATCCAGTCAGATGACACCAGAAACGGCCAACATATTATTTTTAGAAAATGTGCAGCCGGTGCGCAATGAGCGCTGCAATTTAACCACAAGAAGATTAGCGCGACAGTCGATCCAACGCAGCTCGACCAAGGAATTACTGCTGTTGGTCTGAATCTGGCTTTCAATCTTTTGCCCTCGGAGCGTTGTTTGGTCCAAAATCTCCGTAAGTCTGTTTGCGCTTCTCATTCTCCCACTCGACGGCATCAGGACCAGAATCTTTTTGAGTCACAGGTTTCCCATGAAGCCCGGCCCACGCATGTCCGAGTTCATGCCAAAACGTAATATCTATTGTGAGATTTCGGATGTCCCACGCTGGACTTTTCATCTGTCCTAGGAACTTCATTTGGCCCCACGGAGTACAGCACAGATTTGAAGCGCCAATGTCGAGGGTCTGTTGCTTGTTGATGAGAATGCGAATGTTCTGATTGCCACCGTCTTCACCCTTATCGAAGGTGGCTGATCCACCAAACTTAGAGAGATCCTTCTTCGTAAATCCAAACTCAACTATTTGTTGATCTTTGATCACTTCACCAAGCCTCTTCTCAGATGGTCCCAGTGCCTCGAAGCTAGCAAGATCGCCCTTGACCCCTACGAAAGTCCTGCCGTTAGTTCCCGAATTTGAATACAGCCGTTCCCTCGCCTCATTGTTATCCATTTCGTTTTGAACTTCATGAAGTTCTTCACCTTGGGCCGCTTTTTCACCTAGCAACTGGATGGCATGTCCATCCGCATCAAACCTCGTCATCGGGTCATTGCCAACATACGCATAGAGATTCAACGTCTGCGGATTGTCCAGCTTCGCGTACGGCACGGGAGCGACTTTGGCGCTCCAATCCGGCGACATGAACCTTCCCATGCTGCTTGCGTAGTACCTAGCGCCGAAGTAATCGTTGCCGGATTCGGTGTCGCGTTCTTTGCCGGTGAAGTGGTGTTCGGTGGGGGCGTAGAGGGAGGCTAAGTACGGGGACGGGCCGGCGGTTGCGTGAAGTGGTGTTCGGTGGGGGCGTAGAGGGAGGCTAAGTACGGGGACGGGCCGGCGGTTGCGTTGTCGGGCTGGGAGCTGCAGGCTAGGGCGTCGCCGTAGGGAAGGCTGGAGCAGGTTTGTTCGATGACTCCTGAGGCGTCGGTTTGGGCGCGGCGGGTGCCGAGGGGATCGTCGAAGTAGAAGTGGAGGCCATCTTTGTCGTAGGTTCCGAGGAGCTTGCCGCCGGCCCAGATGTTGGCGTGCTGCCAGGTGAGCGCGGTGGTCGACGAGCTGGCGGAGCTGGAGGTGGTGGCGGAGTTGGCGTCGCCGATGCCCATCTCGGTGAGCTGCTCGCCGCCGAGGCCGACCACCTGCGGTGGGGCCAGTGGTCTTCGGCCTGGGGCGCGGAGCGCATTGTTGAGATCGTGATTCTGGCCGCCGCTGAGGTACTGGTTCTGGCCGTCGCAGGTGATGTTGCGGGCGGGGTCGTAGGACCAGGCGGTGATGGCGCCCTTGGCGATGCGGGTGCCCGAGGCGTCCCACCCAGATGACGAAGAACTGCCAACGGGGACACCATGGTAGGAGAAGTCGACCGGTGCGGCGTTCGGATTGGAGGGGTCAATGCTTCGCACTTGACTGCTCGCTTCTTATGGCCGTTGGAAGGCCTGGAGTTCTTAGGAAGCTCTGAACAAGTTCTTTCTCTGAGATAGTATTCCCTCGGAGGCTAAACAGGCTGCGAAAAAACTCGGTATATCGGGCAGGATTGGTGAAAAGCGTTCCTCCGTGGCTAAAGCCATCGTTGATTGAATTGGCATTATACGGGGGTTCAAACCCCCGTCTCCCTCCGTATTGAGTTTTTCCATAGCCGGTAAAGCGCTGACCTACCAGCCGCGTTCATTCAAAATATCAACTGAATCGGAGCTTGCCTCAATCCCGGGGTACGCTGTAGGGGCCGGGAAGGGTCGGCTCGGCGGGCTTGTCGGGCGGCTGCGGCGCGGCTTGAGTGTTGGTGCGCTTGGAGAAGATGCGGAAAGGCACGTCCAGATTGAGCAGCACCGGCACCGGTTGGCCGTCTTTGATGGCCGGCTCGAACTGCGCCTTGCGGATCGCGGCCTCGGCGTTCTCGTCCAATCCAAAGCCAATGGGGCGGCTGACCGCAACCTCGCTCACCTTACCGTCCGGACCGACGACAACGTGGTACTGTGCCATCCCCGCCACGCTGTTGGCCTGCGCGAATTCATTGGAGTCCGGCACGGTAATCGAGAGCAGCCGCGCCTTCTTGTCCACCATCCCCTGACGGAGAATGGCCGGGTCCTTTGGCCGGTAATCGACCTTGTCGGCCACCGCCTGGTAGTAGAGCTTCCAGAAGTCCGGCATCGCGGCCATCATGCGCTCGTCGAGCCCCTGCGCGAAGATCTGATCGAGCGCGTCCCGGAGCACCTGGGTGGCGTGCGCCGGCGAGAAGGTGGTGGTCACGCTCTTGGCGTCGGCTGGCCGCTCGGCCGCGGGCGCGGCGGCAATCGAGGCCTTGAGCTGGTCGGCCTCGCTCAACTCGGGCCCCTGCGTTGGGGCAGCCTGCGTCTGCGGAGCTTCTGGTTTGGCGGTCTGTGCCTGCGGTTCTTCTGGAGCTGCTGTCTCTGGTGCAGCCGTCGTGTTAACCACCGCCGCTTTGCCCTTCTTACCCTTCTTGCCCTTTTCCTTCGCAGGCTTGGCAGCCTTTTCTTTCTTGGCCTTGACCACAATCTCGCGGTCGATGGTGATTCGAACCACCTTCTTCCTGGGCGTGATCCGCACCCGGTCGAAAGCCGTCGAGGGATCTTCATTGGCCAACTGCCCCACAAAGTGCAGCCCGTAGCGCGCGCCTTCCAGCTCGACTTTGTGCTTGGTCAGCCGCGCCTTGTCGATTTGAATTGCGCTGAGCGTGTAAGAGCCTTGCGGAGAATGTCCAAT
Source organism: Occallatibacter sp. (assembly GCA_050014135.1). GTDB lineage: Bacteria > Acidobacteriota > Terriglobia > Terriglobales > Acidobacteriaceae > Telmatobacter. The sequence goes on along the minus strand of JBEKDX010000187.1, from coordinate 4,020 downwards.
CAGCCGCCCATGCTCGTCAAAGCTGAGGAGGTCGCTCTGGTAGCCCCCGCGCAGGTAAAGCTCCTTTCCCACCAGCAATTGCTTGAGCGCCTCTTCGGTCATGGCTCCGGGCAGGGGCTTCTCGACTGGCGCTGGCGGCGCCGGCTGCTGCTCCGCCTGAGGCGCCGCGCCTGGCAATGTAGTCTGCTGCTGTGCCTGAATGGAAATCCCCAGCGCGAGAACAAGCGCGCAGACAATAGCGCCCAGCCGCGCCGGGACCGCCAAAAAAGCCAAAGGAGAACGAACGGTAGCCATAAGCATGGAGAGTCTCTTGTGCCACACTCTATCAGAGCTTTGCTTCGCCCGTCTAAATAATTGCGCAAGCGCTTGCAATCGCCCTCACGGAAGCCATTTCAGACGCCATAAAATCCGGCGGAAGACTCCCAGAATCCGCTGTACATCCTGCTCGCTTAGGCTCATGCGCCGCAGCATCAGGCGCAGATCGTGCTGGTTGGCCGCCTGCATCGAGCGTGGGGAGTAGCCCGCCGCCCGCATCGCCTCCTCCACTAGCCCGGCCAGCAGTTCCAAGCGGCCAGAGGACGCGGTGAGTGCCTCTGTTTTTGCCTCCAAAGCAGCTGGAGTGGAAAAAACCCTCGATGCCAACTCGTACAAGCAGACAGCAACCGCCTGGCCGAGGTTCATCGAAGGCTGGCGGGGGTCGGTGGGAATCTCAACCAGGATGTGGCAGAAAGAGAGGTCTTGGCGCGTCAGTCCATGCTTCTCCGAGCCGAAGACCGCGGCTACGCGCCCGCAGCTCGCCAGCTCTTGACTGACCAAGGGGGCCAAAAGAGGTAAAACAACGCGCGGCTGCTCGGCCTTGCGATAGGTGAGCGTGCCGGTGCCGACGACCAGCGTCGCATCCGCGACTGCCTCGGCCAAAGTCGCTGTTTCCACGGCCTTCAAGAGCACTTCCGGCGCACCAATGGCCGAGCGGGCTTCGCGCCAGGTAGGCGCAAAGGGAGCGACCACGGTGAGCCGCGAGAAGCCAAAGTTGGCCATCGCCCGCGCCGCCGCTCCTATATTGAGCGGGTTGCGCGGGGAAACAAGCACCACATCGAGGGAGTCGCGCTGGGCTTCGGAATGTACAAATGGATTCACGAATCGATTGTAGTGCGGCGGCGGGTGAACGGGGGTGCGGTCAGAGGTCAGGGATCAGTATGTGATGCGCCGTACCTGGGAATCTTCGAGGGGCAGGCGATTGAGTACGTGAAGCGGGCGGTGTGGCATCAGCAGGCTGCGCGAAAACGGAAGCGGAGGCTGACGGTGGCGATGGAGCAGGTGAGCAAGTCGATGGAGCAAAGTCAAGTTGAGAGCGAGACGGGGAAACGGCGGATACGAAAGCTGGTGGAGGCGATTCGGGAGAAGATGGAGGAGGAGGGGATAGGGAGTAGGTAGTAGGGAACAGGGAACAGGGAACAGAAGACCTGACCACGGGATATCCGGTTCCCAATGGTCTGGGTGAGTGCTACGGGCTGTTAGCGACAGTTGACAGCCGAATTTCTGAATACTAGCCGACTTCTCGGGGGTAATATATATGTGTTGAGGCCTTTGAGCTCTCCAGGTTTCAGAACAGAGACCCGAGGCACCCGGCGCCAGGCCGTGTATTCCGAGCTAATCAGGTCTGAAAAAGGAGATTCCCAGTGAACGCTACTACGGGGTTGCATCGTCGCTTCTCACTGATTGGACTCATGGTGCTTTTTGCGATCTTTGTTACAGTGCTTCTTTTTCATAGCCGCAAAAAAGACCAGCCCGCCCAGCTTCCCTCTGTTGAGGTGAGATTTGTAAGCATCGTATCAGCAGCACAGAGAGATTCGATAAATGCCGCAAATGATATGCAGCGTGGAGGAATAAGGGCCAATAGAGACAAAGCTCTATGCGCTGGGATAAGCTTCCCGGAGGTCAAAGATTGGATTGGGACGGTAACAAATATTGATTCTAACAGTGACGGCAAGGGGGTATTGGCGATCCAGATAACTCCGGGCGTCACTGTAAAAACGTGGAATAACGCATTATCTGATATTGGCACTGGAACGCTAATCGATCCGACAAGCCCTGTTTTCAAATCCGCATCCTTGATGAAACCTGGGCAGATAGTGCTCTTTTCAGGAGAATTTTTCCCTAGTGGAGAAGACGCCTGCCTACTCGAAAGCAGCATGACACTAAGAGGGAAGGTGGAATCTCCAGAGTTTATTTTTAAATTCTCAAGTATATCTTTATACGACCCTTTCAAACAGCATGAGCAGAACCTGACTGACGATGTTGTCGAGACAATAGGCAAGTGGACGGCCACGAGCCATACAGCAGAACCCATCACGGGTGATATAGATATATCTTCAGGAGCAATTACCTTGCAAGGCAAAACATACCCGCTGAAGCCGGTCAGGATACTCCTGGGAAATGAGCTTCATGATTCTGCGCAAATGTTATCGATGTTGGAGTCAGATTTTCCAAGTATAAAAGGGAACCTATTTAAAACGGCAATCCCGTCCTCGGTACAGTTCATAAACGGCAACACAATATGCACTCCCAATGCGGAATGGGCGCTCGTAATTACCCACCATAGTGACCAGAACCAGAGCGACGAAATGAGCCTAGCCTTCTTTTCTGGCAGTGCCGAGCCTATCCTTGAAACGCAAGCACTTGAAACCTCAAAGGCTCTATGTGGCACCTACTCTTACGAGAGAACGGCAACAATCACATCTCCGACAAGTGTCGCAGCACAAAACATTCCAAAGTCTCTGCTGGGCAGTTGGACTATAAAGCGAGAACTGCCAGCCTCGACGATCTCCTGTTGGGGACAGGACCAAGCGGACAAGCTGATTGGCACAGAAATTGAGTACTCAGCCGATACGCTGCGGTGGAAGGATCAGGGCGCCGTCACCCCGGAAGTCGAGGTCAAAACCGTTACTGCCGATCAGTTCATGGCCGAAAACAGTGGAAGTCAGTCTTACGTTGACTTCAAGGTGCTGGGCATTCAAGCAAATCAAACGACAGAAATTAGTCTCAATCACCCGAATTCAAAAGAGTGGGAGGGCACAACTGAGATTCCGGGTGACAACGTGCTCATCAAAAATCCCGATATTATCGTCTTCTCTGTGTGTAATGTCTATTTTGAGGCAGAGCGAAAGCGGCGCTGATGAATTACACAGCGTGCAATAAATCCAAAATGTCGGGCTAGGGATGGCTGCCAAGTCAATTTGCGTATCCACTGAAATCATCCAGCGTGAGTTACGCACCAAAGCAGAATCGGTCCTTATAAACGTTCATGTGGTCGGCAATAATCCTGGATAATCACGATAAAATGGCACAATTCTGCTAGCCCCAAACCTTCAGAAGTTCTCGGGCAAGGGGTTGGCTGACCCGGCGATCCTCCTTCATGATCTTTTGCGTACACCCGACCGCCTTTGCGATAGCTCTTACCGAACGCCGCCTACGGTTCGGGTGCTCAATGAACACAAAATAGGTCAGCCGGTTGTTGATTTTCTCGGGACCCTCAATGCGCGTGATGTGCCCTGGGCAATCAACCAGGATTTTTCCATTTCCCTCATCAGTGACCTTGATGATTCTGTCATTTTCGGAATATGAACACCTACTGTATAGCGGAAACGAATCTAGAACCCAGTTCCTGGGATGTTGACAGTTTTTCCTGGCGATCGGCTCCCCCCGGTCGTGTAATTGCTGTTCTTCTTCTGACCACTCACCCAAAACAAGTTGGGTCAGAAACAGACGAGAAACCGTCGGCCCCCGCTTGCTCTTTTGCGGCCCTCGCTCTTGTCTGTCTCCTGGAAACTTTGGTGGCTCATAAATCGCTTCAAGTTGCTTCAATGCATCTGGGCCCAGTTCGTTAAGACTGTGGTTAGCAACAAAATTCCGGGCAGCGGCGACAGCGTCCGGATCGGTAGTACGGATGGAGGCTTCTATCAGGTTGTTGGCGGAGTTTCGTGAGGCATTGTTAGAGCCAACATAGGCGGTTTTGCCCAC
>JBEKDX010000186.1:0-6064 GCA_050014135.1 Occallatibacter sp. | reverse complement strand
GATGACAATCAGCTTTGAGTATTTGCTGCTTGTCATCGCGATTGCAGTACTGTACGGTTTCTGGCAGGCGTCGTTAATGTCGTTGCTGGCGGTTCTCTGTCTTGACTATCTGTTTATTCCTCCGATATTTCATTTCAATATCGCCGATCCAATGGACTGGGTCGCGCTCGCGGAGTTTGAGCTGACCGCGCTTATCGTCAGCAGGCTGTCAGCAAAAGAATTGCGAAATGCTAGGGAGGCCGCAATTCACCGCGCCGGGATGGAGCGCCTGTATGAATTGAGCCGCAATTCGTTGTTGCTGGACTTGCGCCAAGCTCCCGGGCCGCAGTTGGTGGTCCTGATTCACCGGCTTTTCGACGCTCATGCGGTCGCCCTGCTTGATATGAACCTGGGTCGTCAGGATAGGGCTGGAGAGTGGGACGAGGGTGAGGAGAATCTGGCGAAGGAATGCTTTCTCCATAACATCTCGTCGGATGATACTCAGTCACATACTTCACGGCGCATATTGCAGGCTGGAACTGGTTCGGTAGGTGCTTTGGTGATACGCGGACAGCTCGATTCGCTAGTGGTTGATGCGCTTGCATCGCTAGCCGCAATTATGGTAGATCGTTACCAGTGGTTCGAAAAGGAAGAGAGGGCAGAGACTGCAAGCAGGAGTGAGCAATTACGCGCGGCCGTGATGGATGCGCTCGCACATGAGTTGAAAACCCCGCTAACAGCGGTACATACTGCCAGCTCCGGCTTGCTCGAGTTGGGCGGATTATCCGGCTTGCAACGCGATCTGGTAACACTTATCGATGACGAAACCTCTCGCTTGAACCGACTATGTACAAGGCTGTTGCAGACTGCAAAGCTCGAAGCTGAGCAGATGGGCTTGCAGGTGGCTGCGGTCAACGTCAAAGAGGTGATCACGGAAGTTTTGGCCAGTACTCCAGAAGAATCGGATATCAACCGTATGCATATTGACGTTCGGGATCCTCAGTTGACTTTGCACGTTGACCGCCAGCTGCTGGCGATGATTCTTGCGCAGTATGTCAATAACGCTCTAAAGTATTCAACGCCCAATACGCCGATTGATGTTGTCGCCCGGGCAGGTCATAACGAGGTCATTCTTTCCGTGCATAACTTTGGCCCGACAATTCGGATAGAAGATCGGGAGCGAATATTTGACCGTTTTTATAGAGCGCCCGGATTAAAGGATGCCATTCCCGGCACAGGCATTGGACTTTCCGTGGCAAGAAAGGCAGCCGAGGCCCATCACGGCCATGTGTGGGTAATTAGTGACGACAAGGAAGGCACGACATTCTTTCTTTCCATTCCGATGGACGCAAGGAGGTAGCAATGAACTCGGAGTCTGTGAACACCGGACAGGGCACTATTCTCGTGGTGGACGATGACAGTTCTACTCGCCGGGCATTGCGCACAACATTGTCTGGAATGGGCTTCACAATTGTTGAAGCTGCTCGCGGCGAGGAGGCATTATCGCTCGTCCGCGTTTCGTGGTTCGATGCGGTGCTATTGGACGTTGATATGCCAGGAATGGGTGGAATGGAAACCTGTCGAAGTATCCGGCGTGCGATTGCACGCTTGCCGATTCTGATGCTGACAGTAATGGACAGTGAGGATGACAAGGTGCTGGCCCTTGATGCGGGCGCGGATGACTACATTACGAAACCCTTCCAGGTGCGGGAATTGACAGCGCGATTGCGCTCGGCGGTACGTAGAAGAAATTCTCAAGACACCAATCGGGACGCGCCGATTCACCACGGCCGGCTCGAACTGGACCCCGTGAAATACCGGGTAATGAAAAGTGGGCGCTCGATTCATCTAACCCCAAAGGAATTTGAGATGCTGCATTACTTGATGATGCACGCGGGCGAGCCGATTCCACACGCCCGCCTGCTAAAGTCCGTATGGGGACCTGAGTATGGAAACGAACTGGAATACCTTCGTACATTTGTCCGGCAACTCCGAAAAAAAATCGAAGACGATCCAAGGAATCCTCGGTATCTGTTGACGGAAGCTTACGTCGGCTATCGTTTCAACGACCAGCAAACTAACTCATCGGAGCAGACTGTCGCCGAGACCCTCCAGGGTCCGCGTCTCGATCACTCATGACCGGCACATCCACTCCGCATCAAGCTGTATTGCGAACCGGACAATCTCGTCTGAAAAACAGGTGGGTCGTAGTACCATAGCGCAACACTGGGTGTGCCCGGGAGCGGCATTGCTAGTCATGGAGAATCACATTCAATAGAGATTTGTGTACATGGATGCCGCCGTTATAGTCGATAAAGCCCATCTTGCGAAAGCGGTTCATGAAGAAGCTCACGCGCGACCGCGTCGTCCCGATCATCTCTGCTAGAGTCTCCTGAGATATCTTCGGAATCAGGCTCTCCGGTTCGCCCGACAGACCAAACTCGGCCATTAGCAGCAGAATGCGTGCTAGGCGCTTTTCGCTCGAGTTGAAGAGTTGATCGACCAGGTCCGCTTGGGTTCTCATGCTGCGGTCCAGCAGAAACTTGACAAACAGATCAGTGAAAGCTCGCTCCTCGTGCATCACCCGAATCATCTCCGCGCGCTCGATCTTGAGCGCTGTACACGGAGCAATTGCGGTGGCCGTTGCCATCCGCAATCCAGGCATTGCTGCCAGCGACTCTTCGCCCACAAAGTCGCCCGCTCCCAGCAACGCGATAGTCGCCTCTTTGCCCTCTTTGGAGATCACTGTCAGCTTCGCCCGGCCGCTCTGAAGATAGAAGACACAATCGGCCGGATCGCCTTGCGTAAAAAAGGCCTGCTTGGGCTTAAGTTGCACAATCTTCCGCCCCAACCCAGCCTGCGCTAGGAAGACAGCCGGATCGAACTGCGCCTGCTCCAACCCCGCCATCCGAGTTCTCCGTTCTCCTCCGTGCCCCCGTCGGGTTCCTTGTATTAGAGCGCCCGCTTCGCACCGCCTTTCCAACACGGTCGTACGATACACCCGATGACCCTTACCTATAAAACATCTCTTTATTTACAATTTAAAATCTGTTCTTTTTTGCACACTTTATGCAAATTGATTTTTAGAATATGAATAATTATTTTAATTCTGCTTAAAAATCAATGAAATCCCCTCCTCGACCCCATGACTCCTTCAGCATCGGACGGTCCCCTGTGTCTTCTTTCGCTCTCCGTCGGCTGCCGGCAAAGTGCGAGAATGGAAGCAGCGCCCGGTTTGTTCCTTCCATCACCTCGGCGCGGGGGCAATCTTGTCCAAGCTGCGAGTCTTATCTACTCATCTCTGGATGAACCAGCGCCTGCATTCTGGGCTGCTGGAGATGGCTGCCCAGTCGGGCGCGCAAGCGGTCGAGCTCTTCGCCGCCCGCCAGCATTTTGACTACACCAGCCGCGAGCAGGTGGCCGAGCTGGCTGGCTGGTTTCGCTCCAACCCCGTCACGCCCTGGTCGATGCACGCCCCGCTTTATCCTGACCGCGAGATGGGCCGCGGCGGCTCTCCCATGTTGAACCTGCTACACCCGGAAAAATCCCGCCGCATCGGCGCCATGGACGAGATCAAGCGCGCCCTGGAAGCCGCCGAGTCCATCCCCTTCCGCAACCTGGTCGTGCACCTGGGCGAGCAATACGACGAGTGGTCGCCGCGCACCCTCGAATACGCCCTCACCGCCCTCGAACATCTGGGAGCCTTTGCCCGTCCGCTGGGTGTGCGCCCGCTGGTCGAGAACTTGACCGGCGCGCCCACCACCCCTGAGCACCTGATGGAGACACTCACCGAAGGCCATCTGGATTCGATCGGCGTCTGCCTTGACCTGGGACACGCGCACCTCACTGTCGGTGTGGCTGAGGCGATCTCGACCGTGGCTGGCCGCATCGTTCAGGTCCACACGCACGACAACCACGGCCTCAAGGACGAGCATCTGTTTCCCGGCGACGGCTCCATCGACTGGCCGACCACGGCAGCGGCGCTGAACGCCCTCGCCTCACAGCCCGCCGTGGTGCTGGAAGTCAGCTCGAAGCTCGGCATCGCGGCGATTCAACTGCCCGAGCGCATCCGCGCCGCCTTCGAGCTGCTCGACTGAACAGCACGATAGATGAACCAGAACTTCTACGCTTTCAGCACCAGATCAATCGTCTCAATATCCACTAATCCCTTGCATCCGTAGATCACCGGAAGCACTTTCTCTGCTGGATAATTTCGCCGCAGCTCGGCAACCTTTTCCGTGCCCGAACGATAGGCTGGCAGATACATCCGGCCCAGCAGCGGATGACGTCCCCACGCCCCAGACAACTTATCGGCGCGCTCCTCAGTGACCAGAAAATCGCGGCGCAGCGCCGTCGCCACCTCCGCCTGCTGCCTGCCTTCGCCCCAGGTCATATACGACGATTGGTTCTTGGCGTCATCCTGCAACAGCGCCAGCAGCACGCCGATCTGTAACTCCTCGTCTGGCAGTTGCTCGACTTCGGTTACGCCATGCGCAATCAGAATCGCATTGTTAGCAAGCCCCTCAAAGAGCGTGGCGGCGCGAGTGTTCATCGTCAGAATCGTCGCCTCGAATCCAGCCAGTCCGCGCGCGTACAAGTCTTGCAGGTAGGCGAATGTTGTGACGTGACCCGGCACAACCTCGTGGCTGACAAGCTGCTCAAACTCCGGATAAGAGATCTGCAACGAAGCATTGATCTCGTAACTCGCCTCGTATTGCGGCGTGTCATCGAAATTGCGTGCCCGGCCAATATAATTCATTGAACCGGAGAACCAGGCGTCCTTGATGGGCAGAAAATCGATATTCGCACGCGGCACTCGCGCCAGCTCGACGGGCAGATGCGGCAGAAGATTCTTGGCGCTGAGAGCGTCAAAATACGCGATCACCGCCGCGCCCAGCGCGCGCACCGAGGCCATGGGAACCACGCGCTCGCGTCGCCATGCATCGACCGCCTCAAGCAACTCACCAGAGTGCCCGGCGCGGCCCAGCAGCTCGGCAACTCGCTCGCGCTTCGGCTGCGGCTGCGAAGGCTCCGGGGGCTTGGCAGTGGCCGTCTCGACGCAGCGCGCGTACGGCACCGGATCTCCCTTGCCCAGAACCTCCATCGCCAGATCCAGCATCGTCTGGATGGAATTCGCCATGCCGACCAGATATGGCTGGCGCAGCCCGCCCAGCTTCTCCGCCTCGGCGCGAACACCGGCAATGGCCTGCGGCAGATCGACTGCGCGCAGATACTCCTCGACGGCTTCCCTATCGATGCTTTTGCCGCCGACGCCGCCTGATTCGCGCAGCCGCGCAGCCGCAGGATGCGTGTAAGCAATAGGCAGCGAAAGATCAGAAAACCACGAATCGGCAATGAAGCGTCCCACGCCCGAAGGACACATCACATCGCCACCCCAGAGTGTATCGATGCCAAGAACCGCGTCGGCAATATGCTTTGCTGCTTGATCCATCACTCACTCCTTCTCATTTTTCACTGAAAAAATCCACACGTAAATGCAAATACCAATGAATAGCAGCGCGGAAACCGATTGCGAGACAAGATTGTTTGTGTAGAACGGCGTCGTAATCAGATCTTCGCGATACCAGTGAAAGAGCTTCAACGATGCGCCCAAAACCCCGCCCAGCGCGCCGCCCGCCATCAAGCCGGAAGCCAGAATCACGCCTCGCTCGCGAATTCTGTTTCCTCGCTCGCTGCCCGTCTTATCCGCGCGCTTGTTGATCAAGTGCGACAAAAATCCGCCGGCAAGAATCGGCGAGGTCAGCCCCAGCGGAAGATAGATTCCCAGCGCAAAAACCATCGAAGACTTGCCCAGCATTTCAAGGATGAGCGTAATTACGGCGCCGATGCCGAAGAGCATATAGGCGACCGGCTGGTGACTCATGAATCCCACCACCAGAGCCTTCATGATGGAAGCCTGCGGCGCGGGCAGAACTGTGCGCAAGTCGCCGGGCGCTGCCTCGCCAAACTGATAGGTGTGAGCAAGCAGCACGATGGTCAGCCCGCCAGCAATTGCCGCCGCAATGACGCCGATAAACTTCACCTTCTGCTGCGCCGCCGGCGTTGAGCCGATCCAATAGCCGGC
>JBEKDX010000185.1:0-6074 GCA_050014135.1 Occallatibacter sp. | reverse complement strand
ATGTGGACTCAAACCTGGCAACTGCCCTGCGCACCAGCGTAGTGGTCGTCTTTGCCTGGGGCATAGCGCTGGCGCTGGGCAAGCACGGCGAAATCCGTTCACTTGACCGCCGCACCTTGCTTTTTCTCACTCTTTCGGGCCTCGCCACCGGCCTGTCCTGGATATGCTATTTCCGCGCTCTGCAACTGGGTCCGGCCTCGCGCGTGGCCCCGATCGACAAACTCAGCGTGCCGCTGGTCATCGTCTTTGCATGGCTGCTGCTGGGCGAAAAACTGACAGCTCCGGCCTTGATCGGCGGCTTGCTCATCACAGCCGGAGCTGTGGTGATCGCGATGGGCTGAACGAGTGCGTTAGCCTTGCTCCGAAGCGCGCTCTCTATACTGAGAAGATAGCGCATGACTGATGAATCCCAATCCGCACTGCCCCGCCGCATCGTCCTCACGGGCTTCATGGGCTCGGGCAAATCGACTGTCGGCCCGCTGATCGCCGGCCGGCTGGGCTGGAGCTTTGTGGATGCGGACGATGTGATCGAGGCCGAGGCCGGCGCGACCATCGCGGAACTCTTCGCACGCTATGGCGAAGCGGCCTTTCGCGAGTGCGAGCATAAGGTCATCAAAGCTCTTGCCGCCAAAGATGCGCTGGTTCTGGCCCTCGGTGGAGGCGCCATCGAGCACGCAGCCACGCGAACGCTGCTGCTCGCTACTCCCGGCACATTGCTGATTCATCTCGAAGTGGAGTTAGCGACCACTCTCGCGCGTTGCCAAGGAACCGAGCTGTTGCGCCCTATCCTTGCCGATCAGGTCAATCTCGTCAGCCGCTACCAGCGCCGGATGCCGCTTTATCGCATGGCGCACATTTCGATTCCGGTCGACGCGCTCACGCCGGAGCAGGCCGTGGAGGCAATCCTGCACGCGGCCCGCGTTTAGAGCAATACCACGATTTCCATGCCCGGATGAAGTTGAAATGAGGTGTTGATTTTTTAAGAAAACCAACACTTCAAGACTTTGCCTTGGGTACGCCAATCGTGATTTTGCTATCAAACCCGTGGTTCTATTGCAACCTATTCGGCACGGCTAAAGCCGTGCCCTTTCAAAACAAAAAGACCATGTGTGTGGCGGACTACACTAGTTCCTTTCCTTCATCTCATGAATGACTTCCATCAACTGCTCGACCTGTTCCCGGCGGCGGTCGCTCATGTCGAGAAAGCGGATGCCGACGGTGTTCCGGTCGTGGATGGACTGAATGACACCGCCGAGCCGGAAGGGCAGCCCGTCGAGGCGAAACTCGGTCTCGACGCGCGTGTATATGCCCACTGGAAAGCGTTCTCCGGTGCGGATGCGGCAGCCGCTGCGGCTCAGATCGAGGATTCGCCCTTGCAGCCGGGAGGCAATGTTGATGAGATGAATCACGGCCGAAGTGTCGATGAGTTCGCGCGTCTCCTCGCGCCGTTCCCGGCCAGCGGCCTTGCCGGGAGCCGGGGCCTGAGGCACAGATTGCGCGAGCGCTTTTTCGGCCTGCCGCGCGGCGGCGGCAGCCTTCAGGGTAGCGGCCAACTCCTCAGCGGCGAGCTTTTCCGCAGCCTGCATTTCAGCGGCCCGCTGCTCCGCAGCCAGTTTCTCGGCGGCCAACTCGGCAGCCTGCTGCTCGGCGGCAACTTTCTCCGCGGCCAGTCTGGCAGCCTTGGCTTCCGTCTCTTCCGCAACCTCGCCGAGCGCCTCGACCAGGTCGTCTTTGCGCCTCTGGGGCACATCCACAAAGCGAATGCCGGCTGTATGGCGCCCATCAGTCCATTGGGTCATGCCGCAGAAGCGGAAGGCAAGTCCGCGCACCTTGAAGTTGACCTCGACGCGCAGATTGGCGCAAGCAGGAAATTTCTCCTTGGTGCGGACGCGGCAACCGGTCAAGCTGAGATCAACGATGCGGCAAGCATGGCTGGAACCGTGCTGCACCAGCAGCAGACGGGCATCTTCGTCTACGCCATAGCGAGGAGTGGCGCGGCGGCTGGGTTGCCCGGTCGCAAGCTCTTCCGCAATTAAAGGCAACTCCATTGCCGTCACCGCCAACATTCCAGAAAGATTAATGTCCTCCCGCCAGTTCCCAAGGCCGCTGGGCCGCCGGTGGTTCGGCTTCACGGCCCTGCAATCGGTCGTACAGATACAGGTCGCTGGTGGTTCCCAGCGATTCATTGTAGAGGTCGACGGTGCGGGTCAATGCCTTCAGCTCTTCGGTGAACATATGAATGGCGTGCAACTGGCTGGCCGTGGCGGGAAGCTCGAATTGGGAGGTTTTAATGAACTTTTGGTAGCCGCGGTCGAGCAGTTGCGCTACCTTGCCCGCAATCAGCGCTCCGGGGTGTACGACAATGCACACTGGAGCCGACAGGTCTCCGGATTCCCGCAGAACTGCGCCAGCCCCGTACTTAGCCACCAGTATGCCGCCGGCAACTTCAGAGGAGGGCGAGGCAACGAAGGACTGCGAGCGCAGAATCTCCAAAGTCTGATCGAAATTCGGATTGTAGAATTTTCGGTTCACGGGGCCATCCAGTCTGCGAGGATACTGAAATGGAGATCGGCGGAATCCTCTTGAAATTCCAGGCTCGCATACTCAATCTCGCATACCCGGAGCGTTGACGGCAAACCCATGAAGATCGAAGACGCACTCACGAAACTTGGCTGCTCGCTGCCTGATCTCATTGGCCAGACGCCGCTTGTCCGGCTGGAGCAGATTGTCCGCGGTTTGGCGGGGGTCACCTTGCTGGGCAAGGCCGAATGGGCCAACCCCGGCGGCAGCGTGAAGGATCGGGCGGCTTTGGCGATGGTGCGCGACGCGATCGCGCGCAAGTTGCTTGTGCCCGGCAAAACTCTTTTGGATTCAAGCAGCGGCAACAACGGCATCGCGCTGGCGATGCTGGGCGCGGCGCTGGGATTTCCCGTTCACCTGGCCGTGCCGGCGAACCTCTCACCGGAGCGCAAGCGGGTTCTTGCGGCGCTGGGCGCGACGGTGGATTGGACTGACTCGAGACAAGGTTCCGACGGGGCGATTCTGCGCGCCCGTGAACTGGCGGGCAACGATCCGGAGCGGTTTTGCTACGTCGATCAGTACTCGAACGACGCGAATTGGTTGGCACATTACCACACCACAGGCCCGGAGATCTGGGAACAAACAGGCGGGAAAATCACGCATTTTGTGGCTGGACTGGGTAGCAGCGGCACGTTCATGGGCACAACCCGGTGGTTGAAGGGGCAGAAATCGACACTCCAGTCTGTCAGCCTGCTGCCGAGTTCGCCTGCACACGGCATCAAGGGGTTGCGGCACATGGGCTCGTCGATCGTTCCGGCGATCTACAACCCGCACCTGGCCGACCGCACGCTCGAAGTCGAGAGCGAGGCAGCCTGCGCGATGGCCAAACGGCTGGCGCGTGAGGAGTGCCTGTTGGTGGGCCTCTCTGCGGCTGCCGCCGTGGCCTCTAGCCTGGAGATTGCGCGCGAGGAGGCTGAGGCGGGACGGACGGCGGTGATTGTCGCGGTGTTGCCGGACGCGGCCGACAAGGATCTCTCGGAACGGCTTTGGGAGGTTGCATGAGCATCGGCTACCGGCTGCCGGCATCAAGCGTGAGACCCAAGAGGAGAAGACAATGATCAACGGAATTCCTCAGATCACCGTGAAGGAACTGAAAGAGCGCATCGACACGGGCGAAGATCTTTACATCCTCGATGTCCGCGAGCCGTTCGAGTACCAGATCGCGCAGATCGGCGGCAGGCTGATTCCAATGACTGAGGTGCCACGCAGGCTGGCGGAGATCGACCGGGAGCGCGAGGTGATCGTGCACTGCCACCACGGTGTCCGCTCACAACGCGTCGCGGAGTTCCTCAAGCAGTCCGGATACGCCAGAGTCGTCAATCTCGCGGGCGGCATCGACGCGTGGAGCGAGCAGATCGATCCCAAGTTGGCGAGGTACTGAAAGCGGCAAGTTGAGGGTCGTCTCGCACATCTCAAAATCGAGAAATGGCGCCATATATTTTAGTGGGCAGAGTTGGGTCGCGAAGAATTTGCAAATTATGTAGGACTAAATTAGTCTTATTTATGAAATGCGACAAATTTAGTCCTATACTCAGGAGGGTTCAGGTTTGCATTCAAGGCGATACAGGATACATATTCGGCCCGCCGGTTGGCTGACCGTCTTACTTTTGTTGATTACCGCCGCAGGCAGGGCGCAGGATAAACCCTACTTTGTCACCTACTCGCACGATTTGGAGGAGCCGGGCAACCTGGAGATTGAGACCAAGACGGCTCTTGGGCAGCCGGATGGAGGAAACAGTTTCGGAGCCACGGCGACGGAACTGGAGTACGGGACGCGCGCCTGGTGGACGACCGAGCTGTACCTGGACGGGCAGGCCACTGGCAGCGACTCCACGATATTCACAGGCTGGAGGCTGGAGAACCGTATCCGTCCGCTGATGCGGGATCATGCCTTCAACCCGGTCTTCTACGTGGAGTATGAGAACACCTCCGGCGCTGATAAAACCATTCTCGAAGTGGTGGGCCACGACGGCCAGGCCGATCTGGCGCCGGCCAATGGCGTTCTGCGCCGGGAGCATCAGCACGAGGCGGAGCTGAAGCTGATCCTCTCCTCGAACCTGCGCGATTGGAACATCGCGGAAAACTTCATCTCGGAAAAGAATCTTGGCCATGCGCCGTGGGAGTTCGGCTACGCGGTGGGAGCCGCGCGCCCGCTGCGCAGCGCGGCCAGCAGCCACGAGTGCATTTTTTGCGCGGAAAAATTTATTGCCGGAGCGGAGAGCTACGGCGGATTGGGCGACACCTTCGCACTGACCACGCGCGACACTTCGCACTACCTTGGTCTGCTTATTGGCTGGCAGTTGCCGAAGAGTGTGCGGCTGAGTTTTTCGCCGGGCTTCGGTCTGACCAGCACTAGCCTGGCGCGAGTCTATCGCGTGGGCCTGGCTTATGAATTCGATCAGGTTGGCGGCTGGTTCCATGCCGCACAGGAGAATGGACAATGAGGCTTCGGGTATTAGCGATTGTGTTGGGCGCGTTGAGCTTGGTGTTCACGTTGGGCGCGGTTACCGGTTCGCATTGGGAACGCGTTCCCGCGAAAGATCACCTCCGGCCCAATCCTCTGCTTGGCCAGCCGGAGGCGGTTGCGGCCGGGACTCTGGTCTACCGCGATCATTGCCAGCAGTGCCACAGGCAGAATGCGCGGGGCGACGGGCACAAGCGCCCGGCGCTACGGAGCGATCGGCTGCGCGCGGCCAGCGACGGCGACATCGAGTGGTTCCTGCGCCAGGGTGATCTTGGCCATGGAATGCCCTCTTGGTCGAGCCTGCCGCAGGCGCAGCGCTGGCAGGTTGTGGCTTACTTGCGATCCATTCAGTAGTGGTAGAGTCAGGTTTTTCCGCCGCCAAGGCGATTAGAACGGGCGATCCCGCATAGTTAAGTCTTGGAAGCCCAAGCTGGTGGATTCCGACATCTCAGAATCGAGAGATAGGGCACACATTTTCATTGGATGGACCTGCGCCCAAACAATCTGAACTGTGAACCGCCGCTTGCATAAGGTCAGAGTCGTTGGCTGCATCAATTTTGTCGTAGACCGCATCAATCAATCAACAATTTGATCAAAATGATACTTGACAGTCTTTTGCTGCCTAGCCCAAACTACTGCATGATTGTGAAGTAAGCCTTCCGATCATCTCGAAATAACGCCAGCGTCCGATTTCGCAGAGAAGCCGGTAGAGGAGGCGTGTGAAGGCGGCTACTCCCGGTTCAGCGATAGAGATCGGCCACCGACTCTTTGTAATCAACATTCACAAATGCGGTGCTGCTATTCCAGGCAGCATCGTTCAGATGTCCGTTGTTGTCAAAGCTGCATCGTTCATGCCGTAAGCGATACGGTCATGGCGAAGCAAATTGGAGCGCAAATTGCGCCAGTCACCCGCAGTATCAGAGAAATGAGGAGATCGATGAGGACAAAAGCGAGCTTGATCTTACCTGCAATGTGCGCCACTTTGTTGTTCTGTCTGGCGAGCGTTGCTTATGCGGCCGAAGCCCCTTAT
>JBEKDX010000184.1:0-9710 GCA_050014135.1 Occallatibacter sp. | reverse complement strand
CTACTCTGTCTCGCCAGAATGCAGACTCGTACAGCAGAAAACATTGCGGTGACAACCGGCCTAGCGGCCCCTTGCTGGGCCGCAGTCAGCCAGAATGAACACGAAGTGTCCCCGCGATCAGCAGGGTCATTCTCGCCAATATCATTCAAGGATGGAACTATATTGACTCGCCGACATTCCTTGGTTTCACGGGCGCAAATAGCGCCCAGCCGCTATTAGCGATATGCCCTAAAAACGAAAATAGTGAGGACTCCTGGCCTACGCTCCAGGTGCGCTGCGGTAAAAACGGCGCGTCTTGCGCTACCCCTCAAGCGGACCTGTCCTGTCCGCAACGCCTACCCTTTAGAAACCCTTCCTAAGGATCTCCGCCCCTCGCGCCCGCAAGGGTAGCTGGGCATCGGTTACGCAGCGACGGAACTGATGCTTGGCGTCACTGTGCCTTCAGCATTTTCCTGCTTGAGGCGATACTCGGCCAGTTTGTCTACGGCCGCTAACTTGTGCGCTGGGGCAAGGTGAGCGTAGCGCACGGTCATCTTGATGTCTTTGTGTCCGGCGAGTTCCTGTATCGTCCTCAGATCGACCCCGGCCATGACGAGGCGAGAGATGTATGTGTGTCGAAAAATGTGCCACGTAACGTCCTGAAGCGAAGGATTTTTCTTTACAGCCTCCTCCATGACCAACTCGAACCAGGCACGGGGGGAGATCATCGGCTCTCCGTATCGGGTAAGGCAGACCTTGGGTGAATCCGGGTTCCGGCGCTTCCGTAGTTCATCAACGGCGCTCACGGCGGCGGCGGTGAGAATCACCACACGTGCAGTCCCGTTCTTGGTCTTCAGCAAGAGCAATTGCCTGCGCTCCAGATCGACGCGGTCCCAATCGAGCGAGTACAGTTCACCCCGCCGCATTCCAGTTTCGAGGGCCAGGGTCAACTCGGGTTCATGAATTGGGCACCGCTCGCGAATGATGGCGCGGATGACCGCCTCTTCTGGAAAGGAAATAAATCGAACCCGGCTGTTGTCCTCCCGGTGGAGACGGACCAGCCGTGCAGGGTTGGCCTTTGCTTTACCGTTGCGGATGGCTTCCTGAAAGATCATCGATATTGTTCCGCGATAGCGATTGATTGTCGTCTTCGTCAGGTCATCCCGCGTATCCAGGTACGCTTTGATGGACTGCGGAGTGATGTCGCCGAGGGGAACCTTGCCAAAGACGGGCAGGAGCTTCCCGATTGTCGAGCGGTCACCGGGGTAGGAGGCCTTGTGCTCCTTCGAGTAGACGAGGGCGTCCGTCGCGATCTCCTCGAAGAGCACCGCACGGTGAGCGCGGACCTCCGGCATCTTGACGCCCATCCGGGCATCTGTCTTGCGGCGCTGATAGAGAGTGACTGCGTCTGACCGCCGACCAACCTTTTCTCGGAATCGTCGGCCATCTATGTAATAGTTGATCCACCAGATGCCGCTCTCAACTGGCCTCTCGAAGATTCCTTTGATCGGTTTCGGTTTCTTGACCATCGCGTTTGCCATCGTCTCCCACCCCATGTTCCGCTGTATTTAACTATGACACCGAAGGGGGGTAGTGGTGGCTGTTTTGGTGGCTGTTCGGATTGAGAATTCATGCTTTTCGGTGCGTCGCGGTGCAAATGGAAACCATCTAAGTCATTTATAATCAGCGAATGTGCAATCCCGTGCAACGCGGTGCAAACTGGAAAATTCCCCTGTTAACCGAAGGGTTGTAGGTTCGAGTCCTACCTGAGGAGCCAATTAGAATCTTAGACTTACGAGCATTCACCACTCCCCGAAAAACTCCGAAGATACCCAATTGTGGGGACTTTTGTGGGTACCCTACATCAAAATGCTGCATATTCTTGAGTGTTTCCGAGCACTCTGTCTCGGCGTTGCTGGCTGCGGGAGCGTTTCCGTCCTTCGCTGCTGCCCACGTTATGTTGGCCCGTTTTCTCCCGTTTTACAATCCATGTGGGGACTTTTGTGGGTACCCCTCAGCCTGGTCCTCTTAGCTCGATTTCACTTTAGCCGGTTGCCGGTTGACGATGGCCTCCAAGGCGCTGCGCTTTGCCTCCATGCGAATGTGGCTATAGTGGGAGAGCATCTGCTTGGAGACGTGCCCGGCGATGTCCATGATCGTCTGATCGCCGGCACCGCTCTCGGCAAGATCAGTAATCATCGTGTGCCGGTTGTCGTGCCAGCGGCCCGTCACTTTGGCCTTCGTGCGCACGTTGTTCCATGCCGTCTTTAGTGTGGTGACAGGGCGGGTGGGATCGCTCGGACTCGGTTTCCCGAAGGGGAAGACGAACCACTCGGCGCGAGGCTTCCCAAACTTGTCTCGATACCATTCGCCGTACTCGGAGAAGACCTCCAGGAGTGTTGAGTTCAGAGGAATCGTCCGCCCTTCGCCAGCTTCGGTCTTGCTCCGGCCCACGGCCAGGTATTTCTTCGCGAAGTCGATTTGCCCCCAAGTCAAAGTCTTGATCTCGGCATCGCGCATTCCGGCGTTGAGCGCCAACGTCAGCGCGAGATAGATGTGAGGAGAACGCGCCTTGCGAGCCTCTTCAAGCATCCTGCTCTTTTCCTCTGGCGTGAAAGCCTTCCCTACTGTTTGGCGAACCTTGAGCTTGAGCATCTTTCTCTTGCGGAGCCGGATGCGAATCAAGTCTCCTGGATCGCCAAGAATGCGCAGCAGAAAGCCCACTTCATGATTCACGGTCTTCTTGGCGCCCGGTTCGCCGTGTGCGAACTGGTAGCCGCCAACCACGATTGCAATCAAGCTGGCAACCTTCGCAACCGTGCCGGTAAAGAGGGTTTGCATGGCGGTGAATCCGCTGTCGAACGGCGACTGCGCAACGGCAAGCGCCGGAAAGAGGATCAGCAGAGTAAAGAGGCTGAGCGTGGGACGAAGCCGGCGCAACGATTGCCCGCGGGCAATCAAGCTCCGAACGGTGGGCGTATGCAGGACGTTCATCGGCACCTCCAGCGGCCAGAAGGCCGCGATATGCCGTGAACTTAAAGCCAATTCAGGCTCCGCGTCCAATAACTTTTTGGAAGTAGGCTATGACCGTTTGGAATAGATACTTGCAGAAATCGGCCTGTGGAAAGCATGGAGCTATCCTGCAAGTTCTTAAATCCTTATTAGACGCCTCTTGCATTTGCAAGATATATATGGTATTTTTTCTTGCAGATGGTGGCGATTTTATATGAGCCAAACGATTGAAAATACGATCACCTATCGAATTTGTGGAACAGGAGGAGGGTGGGCGTTCTCGCCGCGCGACTTCCTGGACCTCGGAGGCCGCCCCACTGTCGATTCCGCACTTCACCGGCTGGAAAAGCGAGGCGAGATTCGCCGGGTCATTCGCGGCGTCTACGACTACCCGCGCTTCAGCAAGCTCCTCGATCAGCACCTTAGCCCAGATATTGACCAGGTTGCGCGGGCCTTGGCGCGGAAGTTCCGCTGGCGCATCCAACCGAGCGGTGCAACGGCGCTGAACTTCCTTGGGCTTTCAACTCAAGTACCGGCGCGCGCCGTCTATCTGTCGGATGGGCCAGATCGGGCTTATCAAGTCGGCAACATGGCGCTGGTCTTCGAGCACACGGCCTTGAAGGAATAGAGGCCATCGCGAAAATTCGGGCATGGTTGCCGGAATCGCTGCGCGCCAAGGTGCTGGCCGACACGAAAACTGCGACAGGCTGGGTCTACAACGCAATTCAGCAAATCGCAGAAGAGGGCCAACATGGATAGGATCGCCATCGGATCGGCAACAGATAGGCGGGATTTGTTCGGCGAGTCGGCAAGCCGGCTCGGCATGAATCCCGCCATTGTCGAAAAGGATTTCTGGGTTTGCTGGATTCTCAAACACCTCTTTGCGGAGCCGGCACTCAAGGGGCAGATGGTCTTCAAGGGCGGAACCAGTCTCTCCAAAGTTTTTGGTCTGATCGACCGTTTTTCCGAGGACATTGACCTGATACTGGATTGGCGCCTACTTGGGTATGGCCATGAGGAAGGCAACGATCCTTACCAGATCATCCAGTCGAAGACAAAGCGGAGCCGCTACAACCAGGAAATGAATGCCAAGGCTGCGGAATACATTAGCGGCACACTGCTCAGTCAACTGAATCAGCTCTTTGCGCTGGTCCCCGGCATTGCCGCCAGCATCGACGACGCCGATCCACACACCGTGAATGTGCGATACCCAGCGGCATTCACAGCCTCATACATCCGCCCCGAGGTTCGACTGGAGATTGGACCGCTCGCGTCCTGGGTTCCATCCCACGCCCGAACCATTCAACCGTATGCTGCCTCATCCTTTCCGAAGGCGTTTGCTGAAGCGGATTGCGCGGTGGTCGCGATCGACGCTGAGCGCACCTTCTGGGAGAAGGCCACCATCCTCCATCAGGAGGCCCATCGGTCGGGAACAATTCCTGCTCGGTACTCACGCCACTACTACGACCTGTACAAGCTGGCAGAAAGCCCGGTCAAGGCGGCGGCTCTTGCCGATCACGCCCTGCTCGATTCCGTGGTCGAGTTCAAAGAGCGGTTCTACTATTCGTCATGGGCACACTACGACCTGGCGAAGCCAGGTTCATTCCGGTTGAATCCGCGCCCAAGTCAGATTGCGGCACTGGAACGCGATTTCAGTGCAATGCGTGAAATGTTCTACCGAAAGCCGCCTGAATTTGCAGCTATTCTCGCAGGGATGGAGGCATTGGAACAAGAAATCAATATGCTGGCGCTGTCTGCATGAATGTTTTCACCTGAGGATTGATGGGTAGTTATGCGCTAATAGAAGCGGAAGCGATAGAACAATGGTTCGTGTGCTGCATATGGGGGGACTGGCTAATTCCCCCACCGCCTCTCCCGCAACCGCCATCGCAACCAGGTATGCAAATCATCAAAAACGCCGCACTAGCAGACTCAGCTGGCACGACGTTGTTTGCCAATCTGCAATTACATCACGATAAAGCCAACGCTGATTGTTGCCAGATTTGAAAGGGAAGGCCGACTCCAGAAAATCGGACACGGACTCTAGTTTCCGTACCTTCGAATCTTGCCGGTAGCGCAAAAATCATCTCAGATCCTTAAAGGCTGTCCAGGGTTGTTTATCGAGAATTAATCGAAAAGTAAATGCAGATCGTGAGTACTTCTCGGCTACGGGGCAGTGTGATTTCTGAATCAGCCCCCCTGCTTTCCGCTGTTGGAATCTATTTGCGTATACAGGGATCAAAGCGAGCGGTTGCAGGCACAATTGAGGAGCAATGGAATGTAGAGCCTCGTTGAGGTCATATATATTTGTGCCATCGGCGGAGATTATAGTGGGACGAAATCGCGATGGGAGTGAGTTGAAAAAATGCTCCGAACTGACGATGAGTCCGCAGGAGGCAAGATGGTTGGTCACTTGACGCCATTCTTGCTGCCATTGTCTTAGGGATTCGATCGACTGATTGAAAACTGCATCCGCCCAGATTGCAGCGAGTGGGTGAAGTCGGAAGTTGAAGTTGAATTCGTCGAACCCCTTCAGACTCAGATCTCTTTTTTGGCGCAGCGGATGTTGCGTAAGAGCGATCAGGCGTTCGTAGAGTTCCCGGTTGTCGGTCAGAATCGCGCCGCCCTCACCGGCCGCAATGGTCTTGCCAAAAGTGAAGGAGATTACGGTCGCATCGGCACCTTTAGTGGCCGGCGCATTCCCGATCATAGCACCGGCGCTTTGAGCAGCATCGACCAGCAGAAGCAGGTTGCAGTCGTCTGCAACTTTCCGCAGCGCAGTTGTGTTCGCGGGCGTGCCGTTGAAGTCCAAGCTCAAAATGGCGCGTGTACGTGGTGTTACCGTTGCGCGCACTGCTTCGGCCTCAATGTTCAATCCTGCATCGACATCTGCAAAGCGGAGCCTGTTGCGTAGATGGAGCGCACCCGCAAAACTCGCCCCATAAGCAAAGGGACCCGTCACGATCTCCGTTCCCTGAAGCCCAAAGGCGAGTTGCACCGCGAAGAGCGCCGACGTTGCATTGGCAAGCGCCAGAGCGTATCTGACACCAAAGTAGTCCCGCAGACGCCTCTCCAGAGCAGCCGTCGGCCCGTTGCCCAGCAAATGCTCCTGCATGGTGTCTTCCGGGCCGTTCAGATACTCTGCCATCCTTTGGACAATGGGTGGTATAGCAGAGTCAGACATTGGAGACCTCCGCCAATTCAGCACACTTTTTGGAAAGCATCCCGCGGTCCACCTTGCCCGTTCTCTTATCAACGATGCCTTCGAAGTAGTCAGGCCAGTCGTAGCCCATCGGATCGTCTGCCCAGGGCAGGAAACTGTCCAGCGGACAGGCCTGAATGGCCGCCAGTTCACAGTGGATAATACTGCGCAGGTCGCCCACTGAAGAGGTGTTTGCGGCGGCGTGCTCGATGGTTTCCAGGTCAAGCCGGCCGCCCGAAAGAACCCGCGTGACTTGCAAGGCGCTCAGGATTTCACGGGGGCTGGCCAACTTTTCATAGAAACTGTAGGCGGAGCGAAGGAAACCCGGATCATTCAATTCAATCTGGAGAGAGGAGTCGATGCGCTGTGCAAGCGCGGCAACAATGAGAGGATAATCCGACTTTGTGGCCCGCAGAACGGGAATAAACAGGAAACGTGAGCGGAGCGCTTCCCCGATTCTCCAGGGCGTATTCGTGGCGCCAATAAACAGGAGCCGTCCCTGGCGGGAAGTGTCGCTCAGCCCTTGGAGCAGTGCGCCACCCACCGCCCGGCTCGCGCCCGAATCTCCGTCGAATTCATTCCGTTGCGTGGGCAGAATCTCAGTCAGTTCGTCCGCAAAAACCACGCCACCGTAGTCGGCAAGAAGCTGCTGTTGCAGGCGGGCCTTGCGCTCCGTCTCACCTACGATGCCGGACTTGGCGCTGACGAGTTCAAAGGCCGGCACCCGCGCCGCCACAGCAGTTTGCAGGGCAAGTTCGGTCTTGCCTGTCGAGGGCGGTCCGCACAAGCAGATGTTGCAAGGCATCTTGGTGTCGCCGCGGAGCAATCCACTGGAAAAGTGGCCGAGCATCTTCTGCACTACCCGCACATTGCTGCCGTGCAGAGTGATGCCTTGAATGCGTCGCGTGTCGAGCAGGCGCAGAGTGCCTTCGCTTTGGGCCGCGACATCTCGCTGCTTCTGTTGAAACAGGTCCAGGGGGGTAATGGGCCGCTTCAAAAGGTGCGACTCTACCACAAGCTGGTGCGAACTGCGGTTTGCCGTGCGCGAACTGAGGTTGGAGGCGGAGCGAATATCGACACCCGGCACGAAGCTGGCGTCGGGATAGGCGGAGATCGCGGCGGCCAAGAACGCCGCCTTCTCCTCTTCGTCGGGTTGTGGAAGCCGGACTGGTCGAAGAACACTCGCAACCAACGGGTCGAGCTGGGTGCAGTCGGCGGTATGCACAATGATGTAGTTGTTCCCGCTGTTGAGTGCAACACTTTGCGCCGCGGTATGGAGCAACTCGGCGGCAAGAACCTGAAGGTCATTGTGGTTGGCAGCCTCATTCTGCGTGGGGAGGATATGTTGCCCGAACTCCAACAGAATGCAAAGGCTCATGGTCTTGCCGTCAGACCACTTGCGCTCTCCGGGGGGTGACTTTGCCAATTCAGCCAAACCGCGCAATGAGCGCATCAACTGCTCCTGTGAGTCGTCGGTGCGAACCAGCAGGCTATGGCGGTTCAGTTCCTTTTCCAGCGTTGCGCGATCGAGATCAGACAGATGCTGTGTGCCAGCATCGAGACCAAGCGGACAAAAGGTAATCAGGTGAAGCCCGTGCTGCCGGCAAGCGGTTCGCAGAATGTCGATGAGTTGGCAAACGCTCTGGCTATTCGGGATCAGCGCCAGGTCGTAGATGGACCGGCCACTCAGAGAAATCGATGAGTATCCGGCTTCGTAGGGGTTCAGCATCAGGCCAGGGAGATCGATTGTCATTGCAAGCCAACTTTCGCAAGGCTCTTGCCGCTGCGGCGGAGAACGGAGGAAGCGTGCTTCCCGATGTAGTCAAGGGCTGCCTGGGACTGACAAATGCCGCCGGTCGGCCTTCGGGAAGCATCCCCTGACCGCAGGCCGTTGCGCTCAAGCGCCCTACCAAGCTCATCGAGGACCGCGGAGCAGGTGCTGTCGCCCACGCCGAGTACTTCGCTTTCGGTCGCCACTTCCTCGTCGTGCAGCGAGATCTCGTTGACCAGCGTGCGGCCACGCACGTCCATGCCGATGGTCCTGATTACGCCGGAGCCGGTTACCGTGCGCTCTACCTGGGTGAAGCCGATCTGCGCCATCGAGGCCTCATAGACAGTGGCGCAGGCTTCCTGGAGCAGTCCCTGGTGCTCATGACGAATTGTCCGTTCGCAAATGACGCTCTGTGCCTGGACTTCGTCCATGGTGCGGGCCTGGAGAATGGCGGAAACCCCCTGCTGCACCGTATGCGCATCGCGAATGAACAGGTAACTCGTTGCGATCTCCGAAAGGGCAGATAGCTTTGCCTTGTCCACGGGCATCGCTTGCATTTGGCGGCGATACTCAGGGGAGATGACCGGCGGGATCCGTGATGCGCTCAGGATGCCCTCCGGATTGACCGCGTCCACGGTGACAGGTGTGTTGGCCATTGGCACTGCCGTGCAGGCGCCGATGGTGTTCGAGCTGGTGATGGCCCCCATGGTTTCCTCGCAGCTAAAATTCATCCTCAAATAGTTTCCACGCTGGTAAGCATAGGTCTTTCCGTCATCCTGGTATAGCTCCCCCATACATTGATTTCCCACATAGACACGAAGCGTGAGCGGCCCGTTCGGAGTTTCGTTTGTGCTTTGTACGATGGGAGCGATCGGCAAGATGGACCCTGCGCGAACAAAGACTGGAAGCTTGGCAAGCTCAGGAGAGATACGGACCACAACCGGTGCTGACTGTGCGGGAACGGCAGTCATGATTTGATCGGCTGGTGTAACCGGTGGGACAATCTTCATGCCTGTCCAGTAGTCGTACCAATTGGAGGAAGGAAATTCAACATTGTAGACATCGAGTTCGTCAGGATAAGGCGCAGGAGCAATGAGTAAGTCCCGGCCGAGAAGAAATACACTGGCCGCTTCGCGGTCAATGTCGATTGGGTGACGATCAGGCGCGGCATCGGGAAACTCCAAGAACAACGGTCTCAGGAGAGGAAGTCCGGTGCGCGAAGCCTCGTCGGCAAGAGTATAGAGATAAGGCATCAGTTGATAGAGAGTCTCAATAAAATGGCGGCGGACTGCCTCCTGCTCAGGGCCTCCGACCCATGGTTCCTGATCGCCGGTTCCCTTTTCGGTGTGATCGCGATCAATGGGCTGAAATGCGGCCACCTCTATCCACTTTGTCAATAACTCCAGCGACGGAGTTCCAGCATATCTGCCACCCTATTCGCCGGATTTGAACCCGATTGAAAAGGCTTGGTCGAAACTCAAAGAAATACTACGTACAGCCAAAGCGCAGACCAGCCATGAGCTCTACCAGGCCATCAGAAACGCACTCCCGCAAATCTCTGCAGAAAACGCCACTGCTTGGTTCAGAACTTGTCATAACTGGGTACAGCTAACATGATATTGCGCTAAGGAACCTCTGATTAAGTCATCCACCCGCACTGCACTTGCATCAAATGGTATGTGGGTGGAGATTGCGATGCGCCAGATTACATTTGCCTGCCAGCCGAGTTTTGAAAAGCATGCGCGG
>JBEKDX010000183.1:0-6116 GCA_050014135.1 Occallatibacter sp. | reverse complement strand
CGCTGGGACAACCTGCTGGCCGCCGGCTCCGAGGCAGCGGCGCGGGCCAAGGGCACTCTGCGCCTGGAAGGCAAGGAATACGTGGTGCAGGATGGGGACGTGATGCACATCCGGCACAGCGGGTAAGCGCGAATGCTCAAGATTTCATTGCTGCTGGGCGCCATTGCCGCGCTGGCTGACGTTGCCGGCGGGCTGGTGCTGGTGCGCGCCAAGGGCGTGGAGCGCTACCTGCGCTACTTTGTGGCCCTGGGCGCCGGTTTCCTGATGGCCACGGCGATCATCGAGATGGTGCCCGAGAGCCTGAAGCGGAGTCCAGGCCTGGGGCCGGTTCTCATCATGGCCGGCTATTGCGTCGTCCACCTGCTGGAACACACCATCAACGCCCACTTTCACTTTGGCGAGGAGACGCATGGCGACGAGTTCGTCTCGCGCCACACCGGCAACTCGGTGATGGCGGGGCTGAGCCTTCATGCGCTCTTTGACGGCGTAGCCATTGGCTCGGGTTTTCTGGTTTCGGGGTGGCTGGGCTGGCTGATCTTTCTGGCGATTCTGCTGCACAAGGCGCCGGAGGGCTTCACGATGGCGAGCGTGATGCTGGCCAGCGGACGCTCGCGGAGCTCCGCTCTTTTCTCCGCCGTGGCACTTGCTGTTGCCACTCTGGCCGGCGTGCTGGTGATTGAGCTGATTCCCAGTTGGCTGCCGTATGGGTTGCCTATCTCGGCAGGCGTGGCGCTTTACGTGGCCGCCACCGACCTGGTGCCCGAGGTCAACCGCGAGCCGGGCATTCACATGGCGCTGGTGTTTTTTGCGGGCGTGGGCGCGTTTTTGCTGCTGCGGATGCTGTTGCCGGCGCTTTAGTCATCCTTCGCTTACACTCATTCGTCTATCGTCTATCGCAGGATGCGAGCGCTCGTGTATCATTGCGTGAACCCGCCAGGAGAAAATAGTTTGCTTTCTGCCGTGCGTTGCCGCTTCCGCAAAGTTCCCGTTGTTCTATGGATGGTATTGATTGCATTTGCCATCCGTCTGGCCGTAATTCCGTTTGTCTATGACGAATGGATGGAGCCGACTCGTGTCACTCATTGGGAGCAGGGCAACATTGCCCGGGCGTTGGTGGCCGGACAGGGCTTTGGCAGTCCGCTGCCGTCGATTCAGCCCTCGGCAATGATGACGCCGGTCTTTCCCATGGTGGTGGCCGTCTTCTTTCGCATCTTCGGCGTGCATACGCTAGCCTCGATACTTGCCATACTCTCGTTCAACAGTCTGCTTTCGTCGCTGGCTTGCATTCCCGTCCTTCTGATGGCGCGGCGCAGCTTTGGCCCGCGTGTGGCTTTGTGGGCGGGCTGGGGTTGGGCCTTTTCTCCCTACGGCATTTACTTCTCGGCAGAGTGGGCGTGGTCGACGCATCTGCTGCTGCTTTGCCTTTGCTGGCTGCTCTATCTGGCGCAGGATTTGGAGCGGTCACCTAAGCTCGCGCTTTGGGCTGCCTTCGGTCTTCTGGCAGGCTTTGCCGGGCTGACGGAACCCGCGATTCTCTCGATCATTCCATTCCTTCTGGTGTTAGCGGCCTGGCGGCTGGCCCACGCGGGCAAGCGCTGGTTTCTGCCGGGAGTGGTGGCTTCGCTGTCATTGGCCGCGGCTCTCTCGCCCTGGATCATCCGCAACGCCGTGGTCTTCCATCGTTTCATTCCCATGCGTGACAGCATGGGGATGGAGTTGCTGATCGGCAATAACGGCTACTCGCAGCACTGGGTCAACTGCGAGTATTGCCCGATGCACAACGCGCGAGAGCTGGCCGAGTACAACAGCGTGGGCGAGCTTGCTTACATGAGCCACAAATCGCGGCAGGCAAAGACATTCATTCGTGACAATCCGCGCTGGTTCGTATGGATGTGCGGACGCCGCGCGCTTTATCTCTGGACCGGCTACTGGAGCTTTGACCACGACTATCTGCTGGGGGAGCCGCTTGATCCGTTCAACATTCCAGTTGCCACCAGTTTGTCGCTGCTTGCTTTTCTCGGCGTGTTTTTTGCCTGGCGACGAAATCCTCATGAGGCGATGCGGTATGGGGTAGTTCTACTCATTTATCCGTTGATGTATTACTTTGTAAATCCGGGAGCGTACCGCTTGCGCCCGATTGATCCGGTGATTGTGATTCTGGGCAGTTATGCGATTCTGCGTTTGTTCAAACGGGTTGGAGAAGACGCACTTCCCGGCACTATTCCATCAGAGGAGATCGTAGTTCCATCCGCTGGATGAGTCAGTCGCTCGTATCCAACAATTCGATCTCAGATAGGCCGGAGATTCAGCCCAGAGTCAGTGCCACAACAGGATGAATCTGCCCGCATAGAGCCTGGTCAGCAACCGGGCATAATCCCAGCCCACTTTGAAGTTGGCTTTGCTTGCGCCCTGGGAGCGCAGGCCGAAGCAGAGCGGTAGCTCCTTGATCGAGTGGATTCGGCCGCGCACCAGAATCTCCAGAAGCAGCTTGAATCCGGAGGGCTGAAACTCGATGCCGGCTAGGCATTCGCGGCGCACCAGGAAGAAGCCGGTCATGGGGTCTTTGGCGCGAATCCCCGCCCTTTGAATAGGCCAAGTGGCCCATACGGCGGCGACAGAGAGGAGCTTCCGAACAAGATTCCACTTGCCCAGCCGGCCGCCCGCGATGTAACGGCTGCCGATGGCCATATCGTTGCCTGCGAGAATCGCGGAGATCAACTCCGGCAGCAGATCCGGAGGGTGCTGCAGGTCGGCATCAATCACGCCGAGAATGGACGCGTCAGTATTCCGCCAGCCATGGAGAATGGCGCCGGAGAGGCCGCGCTCTCCTTTACGCACCAGCAAGCGCACGCGCGGGTCCGCAAGGGCGATGGCGGAGACGATCTCCTCGGTTCCGTCGCTGCTGTCGTCATCGACAACCAGAATCTCGTAGCGTATGCCCATGGGATCGAGAACAGCGCTGAGGTGCCTGAGCAGGCGAGGAAGGTTTTCCGCCTCGCGCAGGGTAGGAATGGCCAGTGCCAGCATTTCCGGCTTCTGCTGGGCGCGCACCTGGAGCGAAGCGCGGCGCGTTGCCGCCCCGTCGGCAGGCGTGTACGATGGAATTATCACTGCTGGCGACATACTTAGCTTGAGTATACGAGGTTTATCCGGTTGAAACGCTACTTTCCGGTCAACTTTTTGCTGACCATGTTTTTTTCGATGCTCAGTCTGGCCGTAATGGGATACCATCCCGGAATCGAAGACGACGGGGTGTATCTGACCTCGGTGAAAAGTATCCTGAATCCCGCGCTTTACCCCCGCGACGCCGAGTTCTTTCGTCTTCAACTACAAGCCACCTTCTTCGACAAATGGGTTGCTGCCTTCGTGCGCTGGAGTTCAATTCCATTGACTGCCGTGGAGTTCCTCTTGCAGTTTGCATCGATCGCGCTGATCGTCTTCGGTTGCTGGGCAATTGCCCGCAAGCTGTTCAAGCAGGCGCGGGCGCAATGGGCCGGCGTTGCCCTGGTTACGGCCATGTTCACGCTGCCGGTGGCCGGCACGGCGCTCTACCTGGTCGATCAGCATCTGCATCCGCGCAATGTTGCCACAGCCATTATTCTGCTGGCGATTTCGCGCATTCTGGCCGAGAAAAAGTGGCAGGCGGTTCCTCTGCTGCTGTTGGCATTTGTGTTGCATCCCATCATGGGAGCAATGGGTATTTCTTTTTGCTTCTTTCTGACGCTGGTCTTTTTGGAACCGCTCCACCGCTGGCTGCGACAGTGGCACGGAGCAGGCGGCGGTTATATGGCGGCTGCTTTTGTCCCCCTGGGCTGGATCTTCGAACCGCCCACTCCCGTATGGCGGGAGGCTCTGGAGACTCGTACCTATTTTTTCCTTTATAAATGGGCCTGGTATGAGTGGCTGGGCGCGCTGGCGCCTCTGCTTCTCTTCTGGCTGCTCTGGCGCTTCGCCAAAAAGCAGGGAGAAACACTGTTGGCACGCTTTGCGCTGGCTGTCTTCCTCTTTGGGATCTTCCAACTGGCGGTCGCCATGGTCATGCTGGGAATCCCGGCCATGATTCGGCTCTATCCCTTGCAGCCGATGCGCTTTCTGCAACTGATTTATGTTTTCATGACTCTGATGGGTGGCTGTCTGCTGGGCAAGTATCTGCTCAAGGCCAGCATTTGGCGCTGGGTGGTTTTTCTGCTGGCGATCAATGCGGGAATGTTCATCTCGCAACGGGCGCTATTCCCGAGCAGCGAGCACCTGGAGTTGCCCGGACGTGTCTCGGGGAATCAGTGGCTGCAAGCCTTCACATGGATTCGCCAGAACACGCCGACCGACGCTTATTTTGCTCTTGACCCAAATTATCTGGCCGCGCCCGGAGAGGATTATCACAGCTTCCGCGCATTGGCCGAGCGGAGCCAGTTGGCGGATAACATTAAAGACACGGCGGTTGTGACGCAGGTCCCGGAACTGGGCGAAGTGTGGTCACGGCAGGTCAAGGCCCAGAAAGGCTGGAGCCGCTTCCAGCTTGCGGACTTCGAGCGGCTGAAGACGGAGTTTGGCGTGGGCTGGGTGGTGGTTGCTTATCCTCAGCCGACGGGGTTAGCCTGCGAGTGGCACAACGACGTTGTCTCGGTCTGCCGGGTGCCGTAAAGGCAGTAGTCAGTTCGCTACGGCAGAATCGATCTCTTGTTTCATGTTAGCTTTGAGGAAACGGTGGTCGATGATTAACGATTGGCGATCTGTGATCAGGAAGCATCGATTACTGATCCTAATCCCTATCCCCTGATCCCTGTCTTTCGGAGCAGAAACCGGATTATGTTCAACCTGTCCCAGAGACTGATTCTCGGCTGCGTCTTGCTTGCCGGCCTCACGGCAGGGCTGGTGATGGCAACGCACCATGTCCTGGCGGTGGCCGGGCAGCTCAGGCTCGCTTGGATCATAGCGGCTCTCGCGGCTGTGGCCGCGGCGGGAACAGCTTACTCAGTGCTTCGTCCCATCCAAAGACTGGCGCGCGATGCACGCCGGATCGCCCAGGGCAATCTGGAGCATCGCGTGGAGTGGAGCAGCCGCGACAGCTTCGGTGTAATTGCCGGCGAGCTGAACCGGATCGCGGTAAGGCTGCGTGAGCTGCGCGACTCCGAGGCCGGACGCCGCCAGATGGAGTTTCAACTCTCTGATGCCGTGTTGCAATCGCTCTTCGAGCCGATCATTGTGACCGACGGCAAGGGACAACTGCTCAAGGTGAACCAGGCCGCGGCCGAACTGCTGGGCGAAGCGGCCGGCGACCGCAAGGCTCTGGCCAACACCCCCGGCGGCGACAAGATCTTAAGCGCCATCCGCAACGCGGTTTCGATGCAAAAGGCCGTGGCTGCCGAGGATGAGGCGTCTCTGCTACCGATGCGCATTGGAAAGCTGGAGCGCAGTTACCGTCTGCGCACCACGCCGATGCGCGACTCTGAGGGAAGATTGCTGGGCACCGTTACCACGCTGGAAGACGTGACCACGCTGCAAGACACAGACCGTTTCAAGTCGCAGTTCATCAGCGTGGCCAGCCGCAAGCTGCGCGATCCGCTCTTGCAGTTGCGCCGCGGCCTTTATGCGCTGAGCCAGGGATTTGCCGGCGAGCTGCTGCCACTGCAAACCGAACTGGTGGCTGCGGCCAGCAACGAGAGCGAGAAGCTGGACGATCTGATGGGCGACCTGATTGAAGTGGCCGAGTTGGACGCCGGGCGCCGCGAGTTTACGCTGGAGCGGCTGCGCCCGTTGCAAGCTCTGAGCGAGGTCCGCGACCGCTTCTGCGACGAAGCCGCCCAGAAACGCATTCGCGTCGACGTCAAGGCTTACGCGGATCTGTCGTATGTGCGGGCTGATCGCAGGGCGCTACGCTCGATTCTGGAGAACCTGCTCTCCAATGCCATCCGTTACACGCCGCCCGAGGGCGAGATTCTGCTGGCCGCCGAAGAGGTCAAGGATTTTGTGCAGCTCACCGTGCGCGACACCGGCCGCGGCATCGAGGCTGAACGGCTGGGCACCATCTTTGACCGCTTCAGCACATTTTCTGAACGGGGTTCCGGCCTCGGCCTCGCGCTGGCTCGCCGTCTGGTCGAGCAGTTAGGCGGGCAGAT
>JBEKDX010000182.1:0-6121 GCA_050014135.1 Occallatibacter sp. | reverse complement strand
GGATTTGATGCCGCAGACGCTGTCATTCCTTTAAGGACGGCCTTCTATATCCAGAACATTATTGTCGCTATCATTCTTGGTGACTCTACTAGGCTTCTTGTCGCCTCGCGCGCCCGGAATTATTCCATCGCCAAGTGATATTGCCCCAAATGATCGCGATTAAAGCCGTCAAGCATCAGTGCTCTAAGAATGGAGAACTCAAATGAAACTTTCCACCGTGTTTCTTGGCTCATTGTCGATTGTTTCCCTATTGAGGAAGATCAAAGGGCTTCAGGAATGCGCAAGTCCAAATGAACTTGTTGAGATCGCAATGGAGTGTCCCGCGATCCGGCCTCAACAATGCACTACTGAATTCCTGGAACTGGTCAACCTGGTGAAGGCGCAGCAATGTAAGTACATACTCGAAATTGGTACCTATAAGGGCGGCACGCTCTTTGTATTTTCGCAAAGCGCCGCAGCCGATGCAACAGTAATCAGCATCGATCTGTCAATGACTTTTATCGGCAATTTGTATCGCGCCTGTCAAGCTCCGCTCTTTCGCAGATTCATCCGCAAGGGGCAATCGCTCTTCCTTATGCGGAAAGACTCACACCAGCCTGAAACCTTGGCGAACATAAAGAAAGTCTTGCAAGGGCGCAATCTGGACTTCCTTTTTATCGATGGGGACCACAGATACGAAGGGGTGCGGATGGATTTTGGAATGTATTCCCCGCTGGTTCGGAAGGGCGGCTTGATTGCATTTCATGACATAGCACAATCTGAAGGACCGGAGGAAGTTTACAAGTTCTGGGATGAGATCAAACAGAGTTACATTCACAAAGAGTTTGTACACCATCCTGGCCAAAAGGCAATGGGTATTGGAGTACTTTGGGTCTAACTTCAGGCATTAGCCGGGGAACATGGAATCTAATCAGCAGCAAGGTGTCTATAAGCCACAGTAGACAGTGAATTATTGGTAGCGTGATGAGAATTCTGGTAGCTCATAACAGGTATCAATTCAGCGGCGGCGAAGACGCGGTGGTGCGCGACGAGGTCGAACTGCTGCGGCTGCGCGGCCATAGCGTGGAGCTGCTGGAAGAGAATAATGACGCGATTCATGGTCTTCGCGGAAAAATAATTGCTTCCGCGAATATCTTCTATTCCTCCCATTCGCGAAAGCGGATGGTGCAGGCTATTCATGACTTTCGGCCTGAGATATTTCATGTCCACAACTGGTTCCCAATACTATCACCTTCGATCATCCTCGAGGCTGACGCGTCGGCATTGCCAACCGTTCAAACTTTGCATAACTTCAGGATGCTTTGCGCGAATGCGCTGCTCTATCGCAATGGAGTTGTCTGCACGGATTGCGTTGGGAAATCGATTCCACTCAGTGGCGTGATCCATGGATGTTATCGCGGCAGTCGCGCGGGCAGCGCGATTGTCACTGCCGCATACGCCTTCCACCGTCTTGCTCACACTTGGAATCGCGTCGATCTTTTTATTGCGGTCTCTGACTTTGAACGGGATATTCTCGTCCGTGGGGGGGTGCCTTCAGAGAAGGTTGTGGTAAAGCCGAATTTTGTGAATACGAAGACGGGCAATGCGGTGAGGCATAGAGAAGACGTAGCTCTTTATGTTGGACGGCTGTCGCCTGAGAAGGGTATACGGACTTTGCTGTCGGCGTGGAACACGGGTAAGATTCCACTTCGCCTCAGGATCATAGGCGATGGTCCGATGGCAGAGGAAGTGCGCCGGTGCGTCGCCAGCAACACCAGCGTCGAATATATGGGCTCGCAGCCATCAGAATCCGTCTACCGCGAGATGGCAAGGGCAAAGTTTCTGATTTTCCCATCCGAGTGGTTTGAGACCTTTGGCCGCACAGTGGTTGAAGCGTTTTCACAAGGCACACCTGTTCTTGCTGCTGATCTCGGCGGTATTCGCGAGTTAGTCGAGGAAGGCATAACTGGTTATTGCTTTCCACCCGGGAATGCCGATGCGCTTATAACTGCAGCGCTTCGCTTTCCCGGCGGCGAGGCGTACGAACGAATGCAAACGAATTGCCGCAATCTGTTTTCATGCAAATTTACCGCAGAGATCAATTACACTGCGCTGACCGGAATCTATGCCAGAGCGATCGCAGCCAGGCGTAAAGGCTGGCAGAGCTGCTGATGGATGCGGCTTTGGTGCGTTCTATAGCCAGCGTGCCGATAAGTGTCTCGTCGCAATGAAAGATTTCGAAACACTAGCAGGATTTGGGAATTGGTTCCTTCGATTGGAAGGAACTTGCTTTAGTCGAGGATGACCGCCAACTGACGCAAGAGATAAGCGGCGTGCTCTGGCTGGCAGTCTGATGCGAGCTGATCGAGCAAATATGCAATGGCGACGCGAGGCAAAAGTTCAGCATCGAGATCCATGCGGCGAAAGTATTCCGCGCAAATTGGCCTTGATCGAATGGCCGAATAACCTCCAGCTTTCTCACCGAATAGGAGATCGTCATTGAACTGAAAGTGAAGCAGGTCGTAGGCGGGAAGTCCGGCAAAGTCGGCCCGCTCCCAATCGACGAGCACATCACCCACTTTTGGATTGCGTCGAATGTTCCATGGCGAAAAGTCCCCATGCACCAGCATCGTTGGCACGGAGTGATCGAAATCGAGGCGGTCAAGAGCGCGGTCGAGCAAGCCGGGAACCATCTTATCCAGTTCATCCTTGAGTGGACTTAGCCTGCCGAACATTTCAGCGGCGACCGCTGAGAGAGTTTTGCAGCCGCCGCTGCGCGGCAAGTTACAGAGCAGTTCCATATATCCCGGACGAAATTCCCGATCAGGCATGGAGCCATGCACATATTCCTGCGCGGCCGCCCACTTTTCGGAATGAACAGACAAAATCTTTGGCGCCCAACTATATTGTTCCAGCTTGCCGAGCACGTCCGCTTCACGGAGGACGCAAGCTCCTCCTCCTGCGGAAAGTCCTATTTTGAGTACGGCAGCGATCTGGCGCGCTTCATCGAGCAGGAATGTGACTAACTTCCGGTTGGCGGATGGATTGCCGACGAGGATTACCATCTCTCCTGCCGATGAAGGAATTCCGCATAGCTCGAACCACCGCAAAACACTTTGGCGAGATAACTTGACGCTCGATACGGAGCGAGAATATTTCAAGACTCCAGCGCGCGCAGCCATGCGAACAGCAAACCATTTCATGCGGCTGGAGAAATCGTAGGGGTGCCATGCGCTCAGTACCGAGGCGGCGGCGCGCGGGGGTTCTGGAATCAGCCAGCGAGGGCCGCTGTTTCCAGGAATTACCAGATAGGGTTGCTGATCACAGGCGGCGGTGCTGTCCGGGGTACCCAGAGTATGCAAAACTTCTGCAATGCTGAGCGGCTCAGGAGGACAGGAGAGTTCTATCGCCATATCTCTTTACGATACACGCCTTGAGTTACTGGACAGGTCAATCCGATTTGCCGCTCTCGCACCCAGCATTTTTGCCTGCTCCTCGCCGCTTAGCACGCGGAATACCCCCTCGGCCAGGGCTTGCAATTCGTCTTCACCGGGATAAACCCGAATCGGCGCAATCCACTCCAGATAATCGCCGAGTTGTTTCACCATTCGCTCCGAGTGCGCCATTCCGCCGGTCAGCAGCACGGCGTCCACCTTGCCTTTGAGCACCGCAACCATTGCCCCGGCCTCCTTGGCGATCTGGTGAATCATCGCATCGAGGACGGTCGCGGCCTCACGCTCCCCAGCGTCGATCCGCCGTTCCACCTCGATCAGGTCGCGCGTGCCCAGATAGGCGAACAGACCCCCGTCGCCAAAGACATGGCGGTCCATCTGCGCCTCGGTGAACTTGCCGCTGTAGCAGAGCTTCACCAGCGCCCGCACCGGCAATCCCCCACTGCGGTCCACGCCGAATGGACCCTCCTCGATCGAGTTGCTGTCGATCATCTGTCCGTCCCGGTGGGCGGAGACGGTGATTCCGCTTCCTAGGTGAATGACGATCAACCGCACCGCCTGGTAGCTGCTCCCCTGCTCGTACGCGTAGCGCCGCGCCACTGCCTTGACGTTGAGCGCGTGGCCGACGAACGTGCGCTCCACCAGCGGCGACCCTGAGAGGCGTGCAGACTCCTGCCACTCGTCCACCGTCACCGGATCCACGATGTAGGCCTTCACCCCAGCCTCCTGGGCAAACTTGAGCGCCAGCACCGCGCCCAGATTCGAGGCGTGGTTTCCGCGGCGGGCCAGACGCAGCTCCTCGACCATCGCTTCATCCACCAGATAGGTGCCGCAGGGCATCGGCGGCAGCATCCCCCCGCGGCCAGCCACTGCCGCAAATCCGCTCACTGCGTAGCCGGCTTCGACAAGCGCCTGCGCGATCAGTGCCCCGCGATACTCCAGTTGCGCCAGAATCGGCTGCCCGCGGAAATTCGCCAGCTCTTCATTCCCGTGACGGATAGTGTTCACCCATGCAGCGCCCTGTGGCGTATACACGCCCAATTTCGTCGAGGTCGATCCGGGGTTGAGGGCCAGCACATGGCTGTTCTCGTCGCTCAAAGTCAGTTCTCCATTGCCCTATCGAGTTTACCCTGTACCCCGCCCACGCCACCCGCCTTCGTGGGGATGCAAAGCGCTTTTCAGACCCAAATTGGCGCCGAAGCGGCTTCTTTTCATCGCCGTTTCCGAAAATCTCGTGGCAGGTTGACAAATCGTGCTATACTCTATCCAATCGTAGAATTCGATCTGAAGTTCTTGCCTGTTTTGGTTACCGCCTACTCGCAAACTTCCACATTGCGTTCGCGGTAAATCAGTATCAAGGAGCAGTAAGCACAATGGAAACAGGCACAGTCAAGTGGTTTAATGACGCCAAGGGTTTTGGATTTTTGAGCCGTGAAAACGGCGAGGACGTCTTTGTCCATCACACCGCCATCCAGTCGAACGGCTTCCGTTCGCTACAAGAGGGCCAGCGCGTCCAATTCAACGTAACCAAGGGCCCCAAGGGCTGGCAGGCTGAGAACGTTCAGGTTGTCTAAGGGTTAACCCCCTTTCACCCAGTTCGGAAACAACCCCCTTCCGGCTTGGTTGGATGAATACAAAGAGGGACGGCACAATGCCGTCCCTCTTTTGCGTCTGGTGGAATTTGCGGGACTCTCACAGAGTGCGGAAAAACTCAAAACGGAGGGAGACGGGGGGGGGGCAACCCCCGTGTAAACCAATTGAATCAACGATGGCTTTAGAGCAAAACCACGATTTCCATGCCCGGATGAAGTTGACATGAGGTCTTGATTTTTTTAAGAAAATCAACACTTTAAGACTTTGGCCTTGGGTACACCTATCATGATTTTGCTATAGCCACGGAATGCAGGCCGTTTCTCATTCCCAAAACTCAAGGATGGAATGTACTATTTGATCGCAAAGAAAAAGGCATACTTCGCAGACCGAATTCTCTTACGCATCCGCGCCCACTCAGATTCCATTGCGTGTCTCATCTCGGAGGGACTGTAGAGACTGATCTTTGACCCCTGACCACTGTCGTCACGCTGCCGGCTTGAGGCTCTTCACGCTGACCTGCGGAACGGCGGGGTGCAGATTCTCCATCAGCGTGACGTGGGTGCCCAGGTATTGCAGCACATCGTTGATGGAATCTTCAAAGCGCCCGCCGGTTTTGTGCGTGGCTTTCACGCCTTTGGCGACTAATTGGCAGACTTCAAAGCGATTCATTCCCTGCGCCAGCGCGCGGTGTATCTTGTCGGAACGCATGGACTTCACTCCAGACAACAGGTAATTGTTGCGTGCGGTGCGGACTCGTCAGGAGCGGTAGGGCGGCCAGAGCCGAGCAGGCTTTTCTTCGTGCAAAAGCCGGGTCTGTAAACGTGGGTCTACTCTCATTGTACCCCGGAAACCTTCATAGCGCCGTCTTTCCTGCTGCCACGCCCGGGCGATCTCATGAAGCTGTTTTGCAGATAATTACCATCCCTCGGCGCACAATCAAAGCATGAACCGCAACCAAAGTCGCGGGCTTTTTTAACCCCTAACCCCTATCCCCTGCTTTTGTGCAGCCGGGATCATCCCTGACATTTCAGACCGGGGACATCCCTGACACTTTTTCGTTTTCTGCCGCGGAATTGCGGTTTACATTTCCAGCCGAC
>JBEKDX010000181.1:0-6137 GCA_050014135.1 Occallatibacter sp. | reverse complement strand
ATTAATTAGTAACGAGGTCGTGGAGGATCTCCCTTTAAGCGATTGCCCTGCGAGGCGAGTCAAGTTATGTGGTTTCCTAACTTCAAAAAAGCATCACTCAGAAAATGCAAATTACCCTGAAGAAATGCGCGCGCCTTTTGGCGATGAACGTGCAATTAACTCCTTGCTTGGCGGAAACTTATCCTCAGGCGAAGGAGCACGTATGCACGCGGTTGGGAAGGCAACAGTCGTGGTATTGCTGGCCTTGCTATTCTTTGGCCTGCTCGAAGCTGCGGGGCAGCAAGCGCCCGCGCCAATTCCCGCGCAGCCGCCAACAGCCTCCAAACAAACGGCTCCTACGCAGGCTTCAAAGCAACCGGCTCAACCCGTCGCGCAAGTGCATCTGGCCGGCGAAGTGCCGCCGAATGACCAGCGTGCTACTCTGCTCTGGTCGGTGACATTGGCGGCGGATGCTCCGGCGGTCTTGCCGACCGAGGCCGAGTTTGCCGGCACGCGCAGCGCGGTCATCGCGGGTGATCGCGTGGTTGCGCTCTTCCAGACGGATTCCGAGCTCTCGCACGGCGGCCGCCCGATCCACACCTTTCGCTTGCTTTCCCTCGATCTGAAAACCGGTGAAGTGAAGGGCCAGAAAGATATTCAAGGTCAGAAATGTCCCTATCTCTTTGCATCCAGCGACGATCACTTGATTCTCGGGCATACTTCGCTGACCTGCTACAATCCTGACCTGACCGAAAGTGGCGAGAAGTTCGTCGAGACCGGGCACGGAAGGACAATGCTGATCTCGCCGGATGGAAGTGTGCTGGCACACGAGACGGGCGCAGTGACCGAGTTGCTGGATGCACACACCCTTTCTCCAACCGGAGTGCGCATCGCTGAACCAGAAGCCGCCGCTGTGAGCCTGCACGCCGTGCTCTCCGCCGATGCGCGCTGGGCCAGCCAGTTTCCGCGGGACTTGACCTTTGTCACGCTGATCGACGTGCTTATGCCGCATCTCGTCTATCGCGGCCCGTGCGGAGGGCAACCGGCCTTTCTCGCTGAAGATAAGATTCTTTTCATCGGATGCGGGAAGGTGACAGTCATCGACAGTAGCGGCAAGCTGCTCAAGGAGTTTCCCCTACCCGCCGCCAAAGGGAGCTTTGCCGGCGTCTCGCGCAACGGATCGAGATTTGCGATAGTCTCTTCCGATTACTCCATCGGCGACCCGTCTTACAAGCCGGATGAGTTATTTACGATTTATAACTCAGAAAATTTTGAGAGCGTGGCGACCGTTGCACTGGAGAAGCAGGACGAGGCGCGCTCCTGGTCGGCGTTTTCCGCAGACGGCAGCTTCTTTCTCTGCGGCAGCCCTAGGAAACTGAATCTCTATCGCATTCCCTGAGACTCACAATTAGGCGCAGCGAAAACTACTCAAACAGATTGAAAATACTCTCATCGATCCGCTTGCAAGCGGCGGGAAGAGCGGCAGTTACTGGATCGCTGAAGGCTTCGCCTAACTCGGTTGAGCCAGCGCCGATGGTCAGCAGCTTCGCGTTCGAGGGCAGGGAAGCGTAGAGGTCGCGTCCCAGCGCAAGCAACTCCGCCGCGCCCAGGTGATGAGTGGCGAGTCCCTGAGTGCCGGCGGCTGGCTCGACGGAGCTCAAGCTGAGCGATCCGGGAGCGGAATCGACCGAGCAATCAATAAACAGAACCGAATGGGCGTGGGCAACCTCTTCGGCCAGCTCGGGAGTCCATTGCTGACAAGCGATGATGCGCACGCCGGGCTGATCCGCGAAGCGCCGCTCGGCCCACGCGGCAAGCCAAAGCCCGACGCCGTCATCCGAGCGCAGCGTGTTCCCGCAGGCGAGAATGAGGCATCGGACTTGGGGTTGGCTCATCGCTTCAGCTAGCTGACCAGCTGGTCCACAACCTCGCCGTCGGCATTGACCAGCGAGAGAACCAGCGGCATCTGCCCGAAGGCGTGGGTGGAGCAACTGAGGCAGGGATCGAAGGTGCGAATCACCGCCTCAACGCGGTTGAGCGCGCCCTTGGTGAACTTGCCGTCCTTGACGTAAGCCCTGGCCGACTGCAGCACGCCGCGGTTCATCGCGTTGTTGTTGTGGCCGGTGGCGACAATCAGATTGGCCCAGGTGATCTTGCCGTTCTCGTCCACCTTGTAGTGGTGATTCAGCGTGCCGCGCGGAGCCTCGATCTGGCCCGCGCCCTCCAGCCGGTTGACTCCGGCTGTTGCGCGCACGTGCTTATCCAGAATCAGCGGATCGGTGAGAATCCGTTCGATGTTCTCGATGCCGTAAAGGGCCTCGACCAGCCGCGCATGATGATAGTGGAAGGAGCTCTCAACCATTCCAGCGGAGATCTGCTTGAAGAGGGCCAGTTCCTTGTC
Organism: Occallatibacter sp.; assembly: GCA_050014135.1. Classification (GTDB taxonomy): domain Bacteria; phylum Acidobacteriota; class Terriglobia; order Terriglobales; family Acidobacteriaceae; genus Telmatobacter. The sequence continues at coordinate 3,757 of JBEKDX010000181.1, read as the reverse complement.
AGCCAGCGGCGTTCCCATGCTCTTGACGATGTTGAGCCGCGGCAGCGGGCCGACGCGATAGCTGCCCTCGGGATAGCCGAGCGGCTTGTAGTAAACGAACTTGGTGTAGCTGTAGTTCTCGACTGCCTCGCCAATCACCTCGGTGAAGCGGCTGGCGGTGATGCCGTCTTCGATGATTGCGCCCATGGGATCAATCAGCCGCAGCGCGCCGTCGGTGAATTCAATCGACTCGTCTTCGTTGATCAAGCCCAGATAATTCGACGGGAAGTTAGCGAAGACTTCAATCTCCTGCTTGAAGTTGTCGGCGATCTGCTTGTAGGTGGTCAGCGCCAGTTTGACATTGGCGTAGGCCTCGGGCAGCATGGCCAGAATCTCATCGCGGTGAGCGGAACTCAACGGATCGGTGACGCCGCCGGGAACGACCCAGCCTGTGTGAATGCGCTTGGTGCCCAGCAGTTCGATAACGTGCTGGCCAAAGCGGCGCAGCCCAATGCCCGCAAGCCCCAGGTCGGGCCGCGCGGCTGCCACGCCGAAGATGTTGCGCAGCTTGGGGTCAGACTCCATGCCCAGCAGCAAATCAGGAGACGAGAGATGGAAGAAACTCAGCGCGTGCGACTGCACCATCTGCGCCATATTCAGCATCCGCCTCAGTTGCGCGGCGGTATGCGGAATGCGCACCGACATAATGGCTTCGCAGGCCTTGGCCGAGGCCAGCAGGTGCGAGACCGGGCAGATGCCGCAGATGCGCGCCATCAGGCTGGGCATCTCGTAAAAGGGCCGGCCTTCGGAGAACTTCTCGAAGCCGCGCACCTGGGTGACGTGGAAGTGCGCGTCTTCCACCTCGCCTTGGCCGTTGAGTTGGATGGTGATCTTGCCGTGTCCTTCGAGGCGTGTTACGGGATCGATAGTGATCGTCTGGCTCATGACTCAAGCTCCAAAACGGGTGAGGGCTGGAATGTCCAGCGGCTCGCCGGTTACCAGCGCTGTCAGCGCTGTGTGAAATGTATCCGCGGAAGGAGGACAGCCGGGCAAAAAGACATCAACTGTCACGAATTCGTGGATGGGACGGACGACGCGCAGCAGCTTGGGCACCACAACCGTGGGAATCTGCGGCTGTGCGCTGGCGTTCTCGATATACGCCCGGTCCAGAATCGCCTCCGGTCCAATGGGATTGCGCATCGACGGCACATTGCCGGCGACCGCGCAGTCGCCCATCGCGATCAGCAGTTTCGAGTGGGCGCGAACCTTCTTGATCTTCGCTTCGTCGTCCACCGAGGCTACGGCTCCCTCGACCAAAGCGATGTCCACCTCGTCGGGGAACTCCTTGGCGTCCACCAGGGGACTGTAGACCACATCGACCAGCTCCGCCAGCTCCAGGAGCCGCTCGTCCATGTCAAGAAAAGACATATGACAGCCGGAACAACCGTCCAGCCATACTGTTGCCACCTTCAGTTTGCTCATTGCGCTTCCCTCATCAGGTTCAGGTAAGGCAGAAAATCCGGATACTTGGGATGATCGGAGCCAATTTTGCTCTTGTCGAAGAGCGCTCCGGTAGGGCAAACCTGTACGCACTTGCCGCAGCGTGTGCAGGCGGATTTCCCCCACTCCTCGTGCAGATCGGTGATGATGATCGAGTCGGTTCCGCGCCCCATCACATCCCAGATGTGCGCGCCTTCAATCTCGGCGCAGACCCGGACGCAGCGGGTGCAGAGGATGCAGCGATTGTGGTCCACGGTGAAGCGTTCGTGCGAGGCATCCACGCCCAGCATGGGGTTGCGATAGGGTAGGGTTATATGGGTCAAGCCCTGCGCCTGGGCCATCTCCTGCAACTCGCAGTGGCCGTTCGAGACGCAGACCGCGCAGACGTGATTGCGCTCGGCGAAGAGCAGCTCCAAAATCATGCGGCGGTGCTTGCGCAGTAGCTCGGTGTCGGTCGAGACCTCCATCCCCTCGAAGATCGTGGCCACGCAGGCCGGCAGCAATTTGCTATTGCCCTTGATCTCCACAAGGCACAAGCGGCAGGCTCCGACATCGCCCAACCCTTCCAGATGGCAGAGCGTGGGAATCTCGATGTCGTTCTCCCGCGCAACTTCCAGAATGGTCTGGCCCCTGAGGCCGCTCACTTCCTTCTCATCGATGATCAGTGTTTTGACTTCGACAACGTCGCTCATGCCGGCACCTCCTCGGATGCATCAGGCACGAGAGCGTGGATGTTGCAGACACCGGCTGGACAGCGTTTATTGACAATGTGCTCGATGTACTCGCTGCGGAAATACTTCAGCGTGCTGAGCACCGGGTTGGGCGCCGTTTGCCCCAGCCCGCAGAGGCTGGCGTTCTTGACCGTGTCGCACAGTTGCACCAGCTTATCCAGGTCGGCCATGCTTCCCGCCCCATCGCAGATGCGCGTCAGCAAGGTGTGCATCTGCGCCGTACCCGCCCGGCAGGGAATGCACTTGCCGCAGGATTCGGTCATGCAGAACTCGATGAAGAAGCGCGCCACGTTCACCATGCAGGAGGTGTCATCCATCACGATCATGCCGCCCGATCCCATGATCGAGCCGACCTTGAGCAGACCGTCGTAGCTGACGCCCAGGTCGAGCATCTCAGCCGGCAGGCAACCGCCGGATGGCCCGCCGGTCTGCACCGCCTTGAAGGTGTGGCCGTCCGGCACGCCGCCGCCGATCACCTCAATGATCTCGCGCAGCTTGATGCCCATTGGCACCTCAACCAGTCCGGTGTTGGTGATCTTGCCGGTCAGCGCAAAGACCTTGGTGCCTTTGCTTCTCTCCGAACCCATGCCGGCAAACCACCTGCCACCCTTGCGGATGATCGGTGCGATATTGGCGAAGGTTTCCACATTGTTGATCAGCGTCGGTTTGCCCCAAAGGCCGCTAACCGCCGGATACGGAGGCCGAGGACGCGGTGTGCCGCGCCGGCCCTCGATTGAGGCGATCAGCGCCGTCTCCTCGCCGCAGACAAAAGCTCCGGCACCGAGGCGAATCTCCACGTCGAAATTAAAAGGAGTGTTGCCGATGTTGTTGCCCAGCAATCCGCGCCGCCGCGCATCTCGCAAGGCCGCCGTCAGCCGGCTCACCGCCAGAGGATACTCGGCGCGAACATAGACAAACCCCTTGCTGGCGCCCACCGCATAGGCCGCGATGGCCATTCCCTCGATCACGCGTTGCGGATCGCTCTCCAGCACGCTGCGATCCATGAACGCGCCGGGATCGCCCTCGTCTCCGTTGCAGATAACGTATTTCACGTCTCCGGTGGCTTTAGCGACCGTGCTCCACTTCAATCCGGTTGGATAGCCGCCGCCGCCTCGCCCGCGCAGCCCGCTCTCAGTGATTTGGCGGGTCACGCCGTGGGGCGTCATATCGTTCAGCGCCATCAGCAGCGCCCGATAGCCGTCGCGTGAGATGTAATCGTCGATCTTCTCCGGATCGATGTGGCCGGAGTTCTCCAGCACCACATGAACCTGCTGGTCAAAGTGCTCACGCAGCTCGCATTGCAGCTCCGCAATGGGTTTATCTCCCAGGCTGGCTGCTACGGCTTCCGCATGGCTGGCATTCAAATGCTGATAGAGAATCTCTTCCGGGTCCACCAGCGCCAGCGGCCCGGCGGCGCACAAACCCATGCAGCCGGTGCGGCGAACCAGAGCCTTTTTGCCCTGCGCCTCGACCGCCTTGTCCAGCGCTTCCTTCAATTGATCCGAGTGCTGGCTCAGGCAACCGGTGCCCATGCAGACATTGATCTC
>JBEKDX010000180.1:0-6186 GCA_050014135.1 Occallatibacter sp. | reverse complement strand
CGCACCGAGGAGGAGCATGGACTGATGCTGCACGCACAACGCAGCCGCATCGCGATGCCTTCGGTGATTCGCCTCTTGGAGTATCGCCGCATCCCTTACCAGACGCGCGCCCTCTCGCGCAAAAACATTCTGCTGCGCGACCGCAACACGTGCCAGTACTGCGGCGAGGCGCTGCCGGCCGGCGAACTCACGCTCGACCACGTGATTCCTCGCTCGCGCGGCGGCAACTCGACGTGGGAGAATCTGGTGGCTTGCTGCCACTCCTGCAATCGCCAGAAGGGCAACCGGCTGTTGCACGAGATGGACGACATGATTCTGCTGCGCGAGCCGCGGCCCTTCTCGCTGCACACCAGCCGGCAGATCATGCGTATGCTGGGGCGGGCGGACGACCGCTGGCGGAAGTATCTTTTTTATTGAGCGAGCAGAGACCAGGCGAATCACTCGCTCGCGGAGAGATTATTGGATCCAGAGCGGAGTGGATTTCGGATCTTCCTTCCAACTCACTACTTTGTCATTGCGAAAATATACGACAGAATCGCCGTACTCGAACCTATCCTCGGTAAAGGCCGTCGGAGTTCCCTGCACTGCCAGCACTTCATCCTTTGATGAGCCAATCGAATAATGCGCTTGTTTCGGATCGACATAAGAATGCGGCCAGAGCTTGACACGAATTGGAGTCGAGGCAGTATCGATTCGCCAGCCAATCACACGGTCGTCTTTGAAGTAAAGCGACGACCTTCCGTAGATTAAAAGGTTCTGCGAGGAACTGGTCGGCGGGCCTTGCTGTGCCAGAACTTCGGCTTTGGTTGTACCGACCGTGATATATGTCAGGATTTGTTCTGGCGCGGCTGGAATCTTAATCGGGCGCGGGTTACTCACATTCGGCGGCGCTGATTGCACCGCTGGCGAATCAGACGGCTTCGAGTTGCTCGGTTGATCGCTGACGCTGGCCACTTGATCGCTGTGATTCGCACGGAGAAATGTCCAGATCGATTCTCCGGTGAGAAGCACGACGAGAACAGCCGCAATCCTCAGGAACAATCTGGTCCGTTTGTAAATGACTTTTGCCTTTTGCCAATGCTGCCGGAGCGGAATCGGTTTCGGGATGGCAAGAGGCGTTGCATTGTCAGCGGAAGCCACTGTTGCCGCGGCTTCCACTTTCGCAGGCGCATTTTGAGAGGCGGTGCTGGAGGGTTGCGTGCTGATGGATAGATACTTGGGCCGTTGCAACTGGCCGCGCTCGGTGGAAGTTGCGGTAAGAAACTCGAATGCGGAATTGATGTCCTGCAACTTGTCCGCGGCGGAGTTCTTCAATTCCTCGTTGTCTTGAAAACGTTCCGGTCGCGAGAGCTCGGCCAGCGCGCGATGGGCTTTCCTTATCTCAGGCTCGAGGGCATCCAATCCCAGCCCGAGAACATGAAGCGCCTCGCAGCGCTCGCACTGCTTGAATTTGTCATCCACCAATTGGCCGCACGAACAGGTAGTCAGCACGCCGGATAGTCCTCGTTCTTCATTCTTTCTTTGGGGACGACACAATTATATCGGAGTGTATCTGCGGTTGTGGAGCAGGTTTCTGCGCGCGCCGCGCGGAATCCGTAGAATAGCCTTGTCGCTGCTTTTTGCGGAGCTGAATGAGCTTTACCGAACAATACGATGTGGTGGTTGTGGGCGCTGGGCACGCGGGGTGCGAGGCGGCGATGGCGGCGGCGCGCATGGGGATGAAGACCGCGCTGATCACGATGAACCTCGATCTGATTGCGCAGATGAGCTGCAATCCGGCGATTGGCGGCGTAGCCAAAGGCCATCTGGTACGCGAGGTGGATGCGCTGGGCGGCATCATGGGCGAGGTGGCCGATGCGGTGGGGATTCAGTTCCGGCTGCTGAACTCGTCGCGCGGGCCGGCGGTGTGGAGTCCCAGGGCGCAGTGCGACAAGCAGTTATATCGCGTGAAGATGCGCGAGGTGCTGGAAGCGCAACCGGGGCTGCGTATTCGCCAGGCGGAGGTCGTTGATCTGGTTTTAGAACAGACAACCGAAGACGCAGGTCCTTCGACTGCGCAGGTTGCAAAAAACGCAACCTGCTCCGCTCAGGATGACAGATCAATAACTCAAGATGCCAGCATTGTTGTTCAGAACCGCAGTCGATTCGTTCGGCGTCGCGTGCTGGGGCTGAAGCTGCGCGACGGGCGGCAGATGCTGGCTGGGGCCACGATCATTACTACCGGCACATTTTTGAATGGGCTGATCCACTGTGGCGAAGAACAATATCCCGCAGGCCGCAGCGGGGAGCCGGCCTCGGTTCTCCTGGGCGAAGCTCTGCGGGCGCTGGGGCTGCGGACGGTCAGGCTCAAGACAGGAACGCCGCCGCGGCTGGATGGGCGGACGATTCGGTGGGAAGCCTTCGAGGAGCAGGCGGGCGACCGTGAGCCGACGCCTTTCAGCTTCAGGACTAAAAAGATTGTGCAGCCGCAGATCTCCTGCCACATCGCCTTCACCACGCCGGAGACGCTCAGAATCATTCGCGAAAATGTGCATCGCTCGGCGATGTACTCGGGGCAGATAGCGGGAATAGGGCCGCGCTATTACCCATCGATTGAAGACAAGATCGTCAAGTTTCCCGACAAGACGCAGCACCAGTTTTTTCTGGAGCCGGAGGGGCTGCACACACACGAGGTCTACGTGAATGGAATGTCTACCTCGCTGCCGATGGAGGTGCAGTGGCAGATCGTGCATTCGATTCCGGGCCTTGAACAAGCGGAGATGCTCAGGCCCGGATACGCCATCGAATACGACAGCGTGGACGCAACCGAACTGGACCGCACGCTGCGCGTGAAGAGCATGGAGGGGCTTTACCTGGCGGGGCAGATCAACGGGACAAGCGGCTATGAGGAGGCAGCCTGCCAGGGGATCATGGCGGGCATCAACGCGGCGTTGTGGCTGAAAGGCGAGCCGGCATTCACGATGGACCGCAGCGAGGGTTATACGGGCATTCTGATTGACGATTTGATCTCAAAGGGGACCAACGAGCCTTATCGAATGTTCACATCGAGGGCCGAGTTCCGGCTCCATCTTCGGATCGACAACGCCGACCGGCGGCTGACTCCGCACGGGCGGCGGCTGGGGCTGATCAATGATGACGCCTGGACGGAGTATGAGAATAAACAAGCAAGAATGAGCGCGCTGGAGCACCTGTTGACGACCTGTAAAGTGGACGCGGAAGGGCTGAGGGTGGCGGGCTTTGGAGAGCTGACGGCGACCTCGGGATTGACCTGGGCACAACTGCTGAAGCGGCCTGAAGTGGGCATCGAGGCGGTGCTGGGCGCATTGCGCAAACGGCTGAACGACGATCCGCTTCTGGCGGGATGGGTTGCCGTTTCAAACGCAGGTCCTTCGACTGTGCAGGTTTCAGAGAATGCAACCTGCTCCGCTCAGGATGACAGTGCATTCAGGGTGCTTCGCAGTGGTTTTCGCAACGAGGCGCGCGCTGTTGAGACGGGAATCAAGTTTGCCGGCTACCTGGAGCAACAGACAAAATCTATTGCCAAGTTGAAGGCAGCTGAGGCACTTGCGATTCCCGAGTGGATGGATTACTCGGCGATCAGCGGGCTTTCGCGAGAGATGCGCGAGAAGTTGGAGCGGGTGCGACCGGTGACCATCGGCCAGGCCAGCCGCATTCCCGGCGTGACGCCGGCGGCGCTCGGCCTGGTGCACGTGTCGATCCGGCTGCAGGGAGCGAGACGGCAGGCGAGTGTGTGAGGCCGGGCTTTCGGAGACAAAAATACCTGCGGCTTGAGGCCGCAGGTATTTTTGTCGGATGCATATCTGTGCTGCGTTTGCGCGGCGCTAATTCACCGTCAACACAAATGTGGTGGAGTGCTGAACGGAGGTCACGTTGTTGCTGAACTGCGCGGTGACGGTCACTGTGTAGGTTCCAGCCGGGGTCGGCAAGTTGGCGGGCGGACTGTGATTCAAGTAGCCGTAGCGCGGGTTACAGGCGGTGGCGCCGAGCAGGGTGATCAGGCCGATCAGAAGCATGAGCGAAAGCCGGCTGAGCCACAAGCGGCGGCGCACGCCGAAGGCAAGACCGCCGAGGCCCAGAACGCCGGGCAGCAGAAGCGCCCAGGAGACGGGATTAGGCCGCCGGTTTGCCGGCAGGGACGATTTGGAGGTGGCTGCAAAGGTTTGCAGCACCAGAGTGCTGGTGGGCGGACACGAGACGGGCGAACCGCCGCAGCTCTCGGGGGTGGTGGAGAGTATCTCCAGGTTCTCTGGCGTAAAAGCGCAGGAGGTGACATCGGGAAGGCCCGAGCAGGAGATGGTGACAAACATCGGAGCCGTCAAGGTAGAGGTGAACTCCACCGAGGGCGTGATGGTCACCGTGGCTGTTCCCGCCTGACCGGGCGTGAGGGTAAGGGTATTCGTCGGAGACGCAGTACCGTTCGAGGAGAAATTCGAGAGGGCGATGGTAAATTCGCACTGTGTGGTGACATTGGAGACGGTGACCGGAGCTGAGGTCGAACTCTGGTAGGAAGCGCCTGTAAAAACAGCGGTCAGGCTATGGCTGCCCTCAGCCAGAGCGACGGTCGGGCTGACCGCGCCATCTGTCAGGGCCATGCTGGCCAGTTGCACGGCATTCCCATTGAAGTCGTCGTTGATGGTTACAATGCCGCCGGATACCGGCTGCCCGCCGGAGGTTACCGTGATGGAAAGAGGCTGCGAACATTTGTCCGCCATCAAGGGTCCGGCTGTCAGCAAAGTCGTCGTGGTGGGAAACTCAGCTGCCATGGCGGGCATTGCCACCGCGATCAACAATCCTGCAACCAACTCAAGCCGCAGACCGCGGCAGTTTCTGCTTCTCACGTGCATTTGCTCCAAATCTCAAGAAAAAATCGTCTGCCGCCCGTCTGACGCAGCCTAGAACCTTATTGTATCCGGCGGAGGTGGACTGGAGCCAACCCCGGTCTGATCTTTGGACGTGGCAACGGGCAGAAGGTCGGTCTTGTACCAGCAAATTCCTTGATTGCAGGGTCCCGAACGTATGTCGCCAGGCAGTTGGAGATACTAAGATAGGGGCATCATGATCGCTCACTTACGCGGCAAGCTTATCTTCAAACAGCCCGGCCAGGCCATCGTCGAGGCAGCCGGAGTGGGCTACGACGTCACCATCTCAGTGCCCACCTTCACGGCTCTGCCTTCGGTGGGGGCAGAGGCGGCGCTGCACATTCACACTCAGGTCAGCGAGGATCAGATCGCCCTCTACGGCTTTCTGGAGCGCGAGGAGAAGCGGCTCTTCGAGCGGCTGATCACCGTCTCGGGCGTTGGACCGAAGCTGGCCATCAAGATGCTCAGCGGCCTTTCGCCGGAGCGGACGGTGCAGGCGATTCGCGGCCAGGACCACGCGCAACTGACGCGCATCCCCGGCGTCGGCAAAAAGCTGGCCGAGCGGCTGGTGGTCGAACTGAAGGACAAGCTCGACGACTTTGCCGTTGCGCCGGTGCAGTCGTCGCTGCGCGGCGCGGCGGTGGACGATGTGCTCTCCGCACTGGTCAATCTCGGCTACCAGCGGGTCGCGGCGGAGAAGGCGATCGAGCAGGCCGTCGCCAAGGAAGCCGGGCTGGCTGGGGATTTTGACGGACTCTTCCGTGGGGCGCTGAAGGTGATTCGGTAGCTGCCTGCGGTAGGGTCAACTGTCTTCGGCGCAAGCCTCAGCGCATTGGCTGACGCAAGATCGTCTTCAGCTTTTCCGGAGCAGTGCGCCGCTTATCGTTGAGGTAAATTTCATGATGCTTGCCGTGCAGTGCCTTTCCTGACTCGTGGATGAACTCGTGCACGCGTTGGATGGTCGGTCCCTCCGCCGAGTACGGACCGACATATAGAATTTGCGCAACCGTTCCCTCTTCGAGTGTTTCAAAGCGAATCCGGTCAAGCGCGGCCAGATTTTTCTTCTTGCTTGCCGTGGCAAACGCCGCGTCGACGTTAGACTGCCCAATGAACTCGGGCTGCGCGATCATCGCCGTCCACTTCCAGCTTGATTTGTCAGCGAGGTGAAATGAATTCGGATCGTCGGCCCACCAAAGAGCTTCCAGCGGCATCACGCCATAGTCAATCGCGCGCGGGCCTTTCTTGATTGTGAATTTGAGTGTGTACGAAAGCGTAAACAGGGCTTCGATCGCATTTTGATATTCTG
>JBEKDX010000179.1:0-6347 GCA_050014135.1 Occallatibacter sp. | reverse complement strand
CCATCACACTGCTCGCTCTCCAGCCCATAATGACGTTGTAATCAAACGCCCATGGACTTGTGCAGTGTCAGGCATGTCCCCGGTTCAATCTGTCAGGCATGTCCCCGGTCTGTACCACTGGGGTACCCCCCCCCACCCCCCTATTTCCTGTGGAGCTGTGAAACTGTGAAGTGCAGAATTTGTAACCAACCCGTATGAAATCAATACCATTTGAAAAACGCACAGACCAAATTCTCCCACATCGCGAGATTCAACCTCCGACAATCCCCGGAAAAACCCCGGTTGATCGCCTCAAGAATCCTGCCTTTGCTTGCTTTGAATGCACTTTCGACCATATTCTCTACGACTGGAGACAAGTAAACTGGCTGAGGAACCTCCAATGTCTGAATCCGCATCTCCAGCCCGAATCGTCCTGACTACCACTTCCAACCCCGACGAAGCCGCCCGAATCGCTCGCACTCTGGTCGAGGAGCGCCTCGCCGCCTGCGCCTCGCTGATTCCCGCCGTCCAATCCATCTACCGCTGGCAAGGCGAAGTCGAATCCGCCTACGAAACCCTGCTACTCATCAAGACCGCCCCCGAGCAGCTCGCCGCCCTCGAAGCCCGTCTGCACCAATTGCACAGCTATCAAATCCCCGAATTACTGGTCCTCAACGTCGATGCCGCCAGTCAGCCCTACCTCGATTGGCTCCTCTCCAGCCTCCGCCAGCCCTGACTCCAGGCTCAAAATACCGCTTCGTCTGGTATTCTGAGCCTGGTTAGATGCTATGCGCTGGTTACTGATTGCCCTGCTCGTCTCCCTTGTTGCGCTGCTCATCGCAGCCGCCGGCGGGGCGCGTTACATCTGGATGCAGCGTGCTCGAAGGCGTTCCAAGCCGTCGGCAGGCGCCATTGCGACACCCGGCCAAGCCGAGGAATCCGACTCCGATACAGAGATCTGATCCTACGGCTACCTCCTGCCATTCATTTCAGTTGTTCGTTGAAAGGACTTGGTTCTCCATGAGTACACAGAATCCCACACTCCCCAATCCCGCCGAGACGCTCGACATCTCCATCGCCCACAGTCCCGACTCCGATGACGCCTTCATGTTCTACGGCCTGGCCACCGGCAAGGTCCGCGTCCCCGGCTACAAATTCTCCCATACCCTGTGCGACATCGAAACCCTTAACCGCCGCGCCCAGAGCGAGGCCTTCTTCGACGTCACCGCCATCAGCTTCCACGCCTATCCCTACCTGCAAGACAACTACACGCTGATGGGCTGCGGCGGCAGCGTCGGAGAGGGCTATGGCCCCATGGTCGTCTCCAGCAAGCCGCTTGCCCCCGAAGAACTGGGCCGCGTCAAAATCGCTGTCCCCGGCAGGCTGACCACCGCGTATCTCGCGCTGAAAATCTTCAATCCCGAGATCCAGACCGAGAGCGTGCCCTTCGACAAGATCATCCCCGCCATCCTGGCTGGCGAATTCGATGCCGGACTCATCATCCACGAGGGCCAGCTCTCCTACAGCTCCAGCGGACTCTTGAAGGTTCTCGATTTGGGCGTCTGGTGGCGCGAGACCACCGGCCTTGTCCTGCCCCTGGGCGGCAACGCCATCCGCCGCTCCCTCGGCGACGCCGCGCACAAGATCATCTCCAAAGCCCTGCGCGACAGCATCCAGCACGGCCTGGATCATCGTGAACCGGCCTTGGAATACGCCATGCAATTCGCCCGCGACCTGGATGTCCGCCTGGCCAGCCGCTTCGTCAGTATGTATGTCAACGAGCGCACCCTCGACTACGGCGTCGACGGCCGCGAAGCCATCCGTAAGCTCCTCGACCTCGGCCACGAGCGCGGCATCATCCCCATCGCCCCGCAAGTCGACTTCGTCGATTGAAGACGCCGGCCCCGGTCTCACCAATCAAGTTGGATGCCCCATCCTCGCCGCTGTCATTCTGAGCGCAGCAAAGTCGAAGAACCTGCTTCTTGCAATTTTGCGCCAAGGGTGGCAGACCAACAGGCTAAGGTGGAAAACCTCAAACCTCTTCGTCCAAGCCGCCCTCCGCTTAAAATACTTTCATGCAGACGCCCACTCGCCATGCTCTGGTCCTCAGTCACGTAGCCTTTGAAGACCTCGGAACCCTCGATGCGCCTCTGCGCGAGCGGGGTTTTGCGATTGATAATATCCTGGCGGCCACGGCGCGCTTCCCTTTGCCGCAGGCTGATCCTTGCGATCTCCTCATCGTCCTCGGCGGTCCCATCGGCGTCTACGACGACCAAGATTATCCCTTCCTGAAAGACGAGATTGCCTGCATCCGCCAGCGCCTTGCCGCGCGCCAACCAATTCTCGGCATCTGCCTGGGCGCGCAACTGATCGCCGCCGCCCTCGGTGCTCGCGTCTATCCCGGCCTCAACGGCGCGGAGATCGGCTGGTCGCCGCTACAGGCAGCTTCCACTCCGCCCGCCGGTCTACCAAGATGGTTCGCCCCACTGCTCGCGCCCGGACTCTCCGTCTTTCACTGGCACGGCGACACCTTCGACCTTCCCACTGGGGCGCTCCATCTGGCTGGCACAAAGCTCTACGCCCATCAGGCCTTCGCCCTCGACGACTTCGCTTTGGCCTTGCAATTCCATCCCGAAGTAACCGCCGCCGGCCTGGAGAGCTGGTATGTCGGCCACGCCAGCGAATTGCACCATGCCGGCATTTCCGCCTCCAGCCTGCGCGCATCAGCCCAACAACACTCTGCCGCGCTCGAAAATGCCGCCCGGCGATTCTGGGGCCTCTGGCTCGATTCCATCCTGTAATGCCAGATTATCCAACACCTATGACCTTCGGTACTCAACATTTCCCCCCGAAAGTCATTGAAGAGACGCAAGTTTCTTTCGTCGTACTCTAAACAATTTCTAACCAACGCCGATGCACCCAATATCGAGGTTGTCAGGATGCTCGCCCACTCCACTCCCGTCTATCTCTTCGCTTCCCCCGATCCAACCCTCCTCTCCACCGTTGAGCCGGTGCTGGCCCGCGACGGTGCGCGCGTGGAAATCTTTCTCTCCGCCGAAGCTGCTCTGCCCGCGCTCACCGCGGCCCATGCGCCCGCGCTCGCTCTGCTCGACGTGAATCTGCCGGGCATGGAAATGGGCCAGCTCTTGGCGGCTGCCCGCGCCGAGGCCGTCGGTCGCCGCTTTCCGATTGTGCTGATTGCCGACTCTGTCTCCCAGGAGTGGATCGACCGGCTGGCCGAGGACGTCATCGATGACCTGGTTCCCCGCGCCATCGAGCCTGCCTTCCTGCGCCTGCGCCTGGAAGCTGTCTTGCGCCACCATCGCCGCTCACGCGAACTCGATCTGTTGCGCGAGGCTGCCCAGCTCAATGCCCAAACCGACCGCCTCACCGGCGTCTACAACCGCGAAACCATGCTCTCCATGCTCTTTCGCGAGACCGACCGCGTGCAGCGCATGAAAGGCTCGCTCTGCATGATACTCTTTGACATCGACGACTTCGGCCATTGGAACTCCCGACTGGGCACCGAGGCCTGCGACGACCTGCTCTGCCAAGTGGTTGCCCGTACAACGCGCCTGTTACGCAGCTACGACCTGCTCGGCCGCGCCGGCAAGGATGAGTTCCTGATGGCCCTGCCCGGATGCAGCAGCGTCAACGCCGTCATGATGGCCGAGCGCCTGCGCATGGATGTCTTCTCCGCACCCTTCCGAGTTAACACCGAAGTGATCCGCCTCTCCGCCTGCTTCGGAATCGCCTCCAGCATGGGACGCTCCCCGGTGGTGGTGCTGCGCGATGCCGAACAAGCGCTCCTCACCGCCAAAGCCTCTGGCCCCGAGTCCATTCAGTACGCCGGCGATTTCCCCGAACCCAGCGCCGCCCCCGTCGCCTTCCTCTCGAACACCTTCGGCGATGAACTGCTCGCATGGTAGCGTGGAAGATCAGGTAGCGCTGGCCTCCCGGCCGGCTGTCGTGTGGAACTCCCGGTCCACGCCGCACGCTCTGAGTCGTGCCGGGTGCCCCATCCATTCGCCGTTTTTCCGGTGAATGGGTGGGAAAACACGACTCACAATCGGAGTCATGCTTCCTGCTACCGGAGATTCCCGAGCCAGCCCTCAGTGCTGATTCACGGCCGTCTGGCTGCTCGATACCATTTGCGCAACATTCGCCTCTGCATGATTCGCTTGCAACTGCAAACTCTGAAGTTCAACCACCAACTCGGTCGCGCTCGGCGAGGGATCTGCCAGTGCGGCAGGCGGCGGCGCAACCGTGATCGGTGGAGCGGCGGGCAAACCATTCGTGCCCTGCTGGCTATACAGCGCGTGCAAGCCATCGTCCAGTTGCGCCTGGAAGTCGTTCTCCATCTCCTGCAGCGCCAGCGTGGGCACGCTCACTTGCACGCCCGCCGGGCAATCTGCGCGCTGGCTGGCCATCACTTCCAGAAACACTGTGAATGGGATGGTTGGGCCCGACTCGGTCCCGCTCATCACGACAGGAGGTGTCTCCGGAATGCGCGTCAAACGCAGCACATCCCCAGGCGACAGGCTGCAATCTCGATTGCTTGAAAGAATACTCGAATTGGATTGATCATTGATGCGTACATAGATCGGCGTGCTGACGATAAAAATCTGCCCGGCTTGCAGAAACTGAGCTGGATCGTCGGGAGCTGCGGCCTGCGCGGCATTGGGGTCTGCGTCGGCGGAGCTGGCCGCCTCAAGCTGGCGATGAACCTCGGCGGCGATCTCCTGTTTCACCGCGGAAGGAATGGCTGTTGCAATCGGAGCGTAGACGCTCTCATCGTCGCTCTGCTGTCCGGGGTCCACCGAGTTGTGGTCTGCATTCGCATCGCCGCCAGCATTGGCGTCATTTGAGCCGTCGTCCGGCTGCTGCATATCGTAGCCGTCCGCCAGCGTCTGCCCCAGAACGTAGTCGGTCAGCCAGTAGCTCCCATCGGTGTAGCTCGGCCACGGATAAAAATACAAGCTGTAATGGGCGTACCAGCGCTTCGACGCCCACTTCCATTGATAGTTGATTGGAAATCTCCATCCGCTGCTGGCCCAGCCGTAGAAGCTCGGCGCATAGCGGTAGCGGGGACGGTAGATCTTGGCAAGTGGCCGCGTCGCTTGGGCGTTCTGATACTTCGCGGTCAATTTGCTGTAAGTGCGCGTCCAGCTTCTGCTGCCGGAAAGATAGGTGCGCTCCACCAGCGTCCGGCCATCCTGATCGAGCGTCTTCTCTATGTAGCCGCTGTGCCGCCCGGTGCTGACCAAGGTGATGTGGTCCGGACGATGAGCACTAACCACCCGTTCGCCATGCACGCCGTGCTGGATATTCAGTCCTTCGGGTCCGCCGATGCGCATCGAGATGATTTTTCCGTCGGGCCGGAAACTGACGAAGTTGCCCATCGGGGAGGAGGGAGTTGCCCTTGGAGAAATGAGAGTAGAGGCGACTCCAGGGACGTTGGGGGGGACTGGTCTGGAAGTTGTGAAACCCCGGCTCAACGCGCTCGGCAATCCGCTTTGAAAATGAGCCAAAGTACCGTCAGCTCGCAGCGTATACCTGCGTCCGTCGCTGGTCGTTACCGTCACGCCGCTGCCGCGATTGATCACTCGCCCCTCGGGAATAGCCGCATGGTTGACGCCGCGCAGTGTGGCGCGCGTCTCATTCAACCGATGCAGCGTTGCCTCGGCTTCGCCTGGATCCTGCTCCATGGGATTCCGTACGCCGCCAGGGCCAACCATGCCTGAATACGGGTGAGAACCGGCTATGCTGGAGCCGCTGCGAGTGCTTCGAGTATCGCGAGGATCATTGCTCGTGCTGCTAGAGGAACCTCCGCGATGGCTGGTTCCGGTCGTGCTATAGCCGTCACTCCCTGTTGTGGAACTGCCGCGTCTGGTGCTTGTAGAAGTGGATTGAGGCTCGGGATGCCACGGCAAACTTTCGAGTTTAGGCTCTGCGTCGTCCTCGGTTTCAGAGCCATTCTCACTCTCAGGTGCGCGCTCTGTCTCCCGGACTCGGCGGGCTTCGGACGGCTTCTCACCGGAAGGCGCTGCATGAGCCGAGGCAGGACTCTCTGCAGCTTTGCTCCTCTCAGGTGGCGTGGCCGGCGCACGATGGACCGGCTCTGGAGCCGGAGCGAGTCTGGGAGCCGGGCCCGGAGCCGGCTTGGTAGTCTGCGCGCCGGCCATCGACAACGGCAGCACAACTATCAAGCAACTCAAGGCGAGGAGGACCGGCAGGTGCTTCTTCGCAAGCTCAGGCATCGATACACCATCGAGGTTTAATTTTTTTGCGACCACAGGCAATACTCTCATTAATTGCTGCGATTATAGACGTGTCGGATAAGATAAGCGCTCAGAAACTGAAGGGAC
>JBEKDX010000178.1:0-6355 GCA_050014135.1 Occallatibacter sp. | reverse complement strand
TCATCTTCAGCTCCGTCGGCTGGAAATGTAAACCGCAATTCCGCGGCAGAAAACGAAAAAGTGTCAGGGATGTCCCCGGTCTGAAATGTCAGGGATGTGCCCGGCTGCACACTAGGGACCAAGGGACCAGGGACTAAGGGACCGGGGACTAGGAAAAGCCCGGCGCTCTGGGCCTGGTTCATGCTTCCATTGTGCGCTCGGGAAGGGAAATGATCTGCAAAAGAGCTTCACGCGATTGCCTTGGTGTCGCGACGGGGACACGAAATACCCTGTGCAACATCACGATTCGAGCATGAACAGAAGAGGCTCCCAATGAAGGAAGCTTCTTCGTATTTCCGTGCGTCTCTTGAATCCCACGCTCGTGGGGACCATTTCTGGCGGGATCGAAACCACGGCTGTTAGGCCGCTGCACATATATTCCGACACCCTAACTACACCCACAAAATGAGAATCGCCGCAACCATAATCTTGATTGACGCCAGTACGCTACTACTTCTCCCGCGCCACAACGAAATCGGGCACCCAGAGCAGGGCGCGCTTGAACTCGGAGTCGGGAATGGAGGACAGCGCCTGGCGGCTCTGCTCGGCATAGCGGTCGGCGACGCTCATCGCGTACTCGACCGAGCCGTTACGCGCCAGAATCGCCTGAATCTGCTCGCGGCTTACGCGCTGGAAGCCGCGGTCGTCCAGAACGCGCTGAATTGTCTGGCGGTCGGCGGCGGTGCCGTGGTCGATGGAGTGGATCACTGCTAGCGTGGCTTTGCCCTCGCGCAGGTCGCTGGCCACGGGCTTGCCCAGAACCTCTTCGGTGGCGGTCAGGTCGAGTACGTCATCGATAATCTGGAAGGCCAGGCCGACGGTCCGCCCATAGGCGGCAAGGCTCGACTCGACGGCGTTATCCGCCGCGGCCAGCACCGCTCCCAGGCGCATCGAAACCGAAAACAGGCAGGCCGTCTTGCGATAGATCAGGTCGTAGTATTCGGCTTCGGAGACGGCTCGGCCCAGCTTCTGGATTTGAAGCAGCTCGCCCTCGACCATCTGCTGGGTAAGGCCGATCAGCAGCTCGAGCACGCGCAGGTTGCTTTCTTCCAGAGCCACCTTGAAGGCCTGCATATACAGCCAGTCGCCGGCCAGCACGCACTTTTCGTTGCCCCAGGTAGTGTTGGCCGAGGGGCGGCCGCGGCGCATGTTGGCGCCGTCGATGATGTCGTCGTGGACCAGTGTGGCGGAGTGAACCATCTCGACGACCGCGCCCAGCCGGATCGCGCCCGCGCCGGAGAAGCCCAGCGCGTGCGCCGACAAGAGCAGCAGTGTAGGCCGGATGCGCTTGCCGCCGCCCTCGCGCAGGTATTCGGCGATCTCGGTGATGGTGCTGACGCCGGAGGCCGAGTCGCGGCCCAACTCCTGCTCAATCGCCACGAGGTCGTCCCGCAGCAGCTCGAAGACCTCTTTTGCCGTCGCTATCGCCAGTGTGCTCAAAGTGCTCCGGTTCCCGTTGCAGTTCGCATTGAAATTCATGTTTTGAAAGGGCACGACTTCAGTCGTGCCGTAAATGGTTCAAAAGAATCTGGGCTTTAGCCCCTGAGGGATGCATTTTCAAAGAATTCATCTCGTTCATGGGCATCGATAAACGACCCTATTTACAGCGGCCCACACTAGATTCCGTTATCTTCCCATTTTTGGAAAACATTCACCCACATTCCGGTGCGTGGATTTGTCATACCCCTTCGAATCTGTTCATTGCCTAATTCAATGAGAGAGTGTTGAATTCTCCGCGTAGCATCAGTGCGCTTTCCATCTTTAAGACCGCCCTGATCTGCAATGGAGCCTGCCCCACCCCAGAGATCGTTTGAAACAAGGAAAGGATTGATTTCAGTTTCAGGCCTAGAGATGACATATTCGACTGCTACTGCGAGAGAATCATCCCCGCTTTCTCTCAACAACCGCGCGAGATTTTTCAAGAGTTCTAACATCTTTCTCCTATTAACCTGAGGTAAAGGTCAAGCACTCCCAAAATAACCCTCAGGGGCTAAAGCCCACAACAATTTTGCTGCTGTTGTGGCACGACTGAAGTCGTGCCCTTTCAAATCATCTATCGAACGTACAGTCAACTAACCCCGCAAACCCTGCTAACTCCGCTAGTTCGTCCGGTAGTTGGTGAACTGCAACTCGACGCCCAGTTCCTTGCCGCGCAGCAGGGCAATAATCGATTGCAGCTCGTCGCGGTCCTTGCTCGATATTCTCACGGTGTCGCCCTGGATGCTGGCCTGCGCCTTCTTCTTCGCGTCCTTGACCAGGCGCACGATCTCTTTGGCCTTCTCGATGGGAATGCCCTGCTGCAAGCTGATGGTTTGGCGCACGCTCTTGCCCAGCGCCGGCTCCAGCTTGCCGTAGGTCAGATTTTTGAGCGAGACGCCCCGCTTGACCAGCTTTTGGCCAAGAATCTCCTTGACCGCTTCGAGGTGATACTCGCCGTCGGAGGCCAACTGAATCTCCTTGTCGCCCTCGGCCAGCTTGACCTCGGAGTGGGAATCCTTCAGGTCAAAGCGCTGGCGAATCTCCTTGAGCGCCTGGTCGATGGCGTTGCGAACCTCTTGAATCTCCACCTTGCTGACGATGTCGAACGAATTCTCTTGCGCCATGGCTCTCCTGTCCTCAACAATTTCTGAAGGGTACGGGCTTTAGCCCGCACATTGTGATTCTCGATTCAGCGGGGCTTTAGCCACCGAGGGAATTTGCTGTCTGGGAGGTAATCCAACCCTTCCCTCAGGGGCTAAAGCCCAAATCACTTTGTGGCTGAGTGATGTACGGGCTGAAGCCCGTACCCTTCACCTGAAGCCCGTACCCTTCACCTGAAGCCCATACCCTTCACCTGAAGCCCATACCCTTCACCTGAAGCCCAAACCCTTTATGCAGTTCCCACTAACAGTTTCCCACGTCCGGCTGGAGGTGAAACAGCCGAAAGAAGTTTTTCGTGGTTGCGGAGGCGATTTCTTGCTCTTCGACGCCCAGCAGCCCGGCCAAAACCAGAGCCGTGTGCGCCGTCCAGGCCGGTTCATTGCGCTGGCCGCGGTTGGGCACGGGCGCCAACCAGGGAGCGTCGGTCTCCACCAGCAGCCGGTTCAGCGGCAGACGGGCGGCCACGTCGCGTAGCGGCTGGGCCTTGGGATAGGTCAGATTTCCGGCAAAGGAGATCAGAAATCCCAGGTCGAGCGAGCGAGCGGCCTGCTCGTAGCTGCCGCCGAAGCAGTGCATCACGCCTCCTAGGCCGGTCGGCTGCCAGTGGGCAACCAGAATCTCCAGCAGCTCGTCCCAGGCGTCGGTAGCTCCATCCTTCGGTCGGCAATGAATCAGGATCGGCCGCTTGCGCTGGGCGGCGATTTCCAACTGGCGAATGAGTCCGTCGCGCTGCGCAGGGTGAGGCGCGCCCTCGTGAAAGTAATCGAGGCCGATCTCGCCGCAGGCGATTACCTCCGGCTCAGCCAGTAGGCTGTCGAGCGTGGCGAGGACGGCGTCATCGATCTCGGGCGTGTTGTGCGGATAGACGCCGGCGCTCGAGTAGAGCCGGGGAATTCCGGGCTTTCCATTGAACTCGCGACAGACCGCGAGCGCTCCGTCCATCCTGTGCGCCTGCTCGCCGATACCGATGGCCAGCACTACGCCGACGCCTGCATCATAGGCGCGGCGCAGCATCGCTTCGCGGTCGTCATCGTAGCGCGGGCTGTCCAGGTGGGCGTGAGAATCGATCAGCAAAGGAGGCCTCGATGGTGAAATAATTCACGGGTTGAATTACAGATTAGGGGATTCGCTGCGCAGGCGGATGGAGTACTGACAGATGTAAGTGCTGCTCGAAATAGTCGAAATCGCTGTCACTGTGCAGGAGTTGGTAGCTACTCTCAATGCAGAAGGTGGCGATCAGGCAGTCAATTGTGCTTTGGATCGTAATACCCATCCCGCGTAGTGTGCGGTAGTTGCTGGCTGCATGAATGGCCAATGACCGGGTCAGGGACTCAAAGACAGGCATCGTGCGAAAAAATTGCTCAGCAATGCGAAAACGGCTGTCGAAGCGAACCCCCTGAAGAACCTCCATAAACACGAGGGAGGTCAAGCCTATCGTTCCGATGTTTTGCGGCGCTCGGAGCCAACTGGTCTGCGGTGTAACCCTCTGATTCAGGAAGTCAATCCAAACCGATGAGTCGACAATGACCATGCTTTAACCTGACTCGGCAGTATGTGCCGCTTCATGCAACAGACCTGTGGTGGAGATGCGGTTCAGAATTCCAATCCTTGTCCCAGTCAGGGAAGCGCGTGGCGCGCATCTTGTCGAGATTGCCCTCCCAGCCAATGCCCCAGAGCTTGCGAAGGGCATCTGCCTGACGTTTATGTTGCACGGCGAGTCGCAGCGCCTCTTCGACAACGGCCTTCTTCGTGGGCTGGCCGGTGAGGGCCATGGCCTGACGCATCAATCTTTCGTCGACTTCAATATTCGTTCTCATCGGCAGTCATCTCCGGCCAATTCCCTTTTTTCACCAGTTCCGCGTGCCACTCCTCCAGACGGCCCTCGCGCTCGGCTTTCTTCCGGTCAATCTCTTGCAGGCGGAAGACTTCCTCGACCTGCTTTTCGTGGACCTTGAGCGCGACCAGCTTGCGCAGAGAGGCCTCGACCGCCGCTTTCTTGGTGGTGGTTCCGGTGGCTTTCATCGCCTGCTTCATCAGCTTGTCGTCGATCTCGATATTGGTCCGCATGACGCGCGCCTCCCGATGTGTAAGGATAGCACGATTTATGTGTATGCGGCAGCGGGGGTCAGGGATCAGGGATCAGAATAGCGCCGGCGCCACCGGTCCCTTGCTTGTGGGAACCGGGGTCACCAAGATACTTATGCGAGCGAGTAGCGAGCCGCTGGCCCCACCGCAGGTGGCAGGTGGTTACTTCAGCCGTGCACCGAGCGGGACATCTTCCAGAAATCCGGCGAGTACCGGAGCGCCGTCGGGTGGAAGCGAAGCCGCCAGCAACATTCCATTCGACTCCAGGCCGCGCATCTTGCGCGGGGCCAGATTGGCGACGATGATGATCTTGCGGCCGACGAGCTTTTCCGGCTCGTAGTATTGCGCGATGCCGGCGAGAATCTGGCGCTTTTCGTAGCCCAGATCGACTTCCAGGCGCAGCAGCTTGTCGGCCTTGGGCACACGCTCGGCAACAAGGATTTGCGCCACGCGGAGATCGACTTTGATGAAGTCGTCGATGGTGATGTGCGTTGGCTCCGCGGCAATTTCAGGCGCCGCCGGGGTTAAAATTGCGGGCGCGGATGCAGTCGAAGAACTTCCCTGAGGGGATAAAGCCACCTGCGGTGGGGCCAACTGCGGCTTCGCCGCGTCAGATGAGTTCGTTGCCGGAGAAGCGGAAGACGTGTTTTCCAAAGTGCGTACCTCCGGGGCTAAAGCCCCTTTCGATTGAATTGGCTTTACACGGGGGTTGAAACCCCCGTCTCCCTCCGGATTACGTTTCTCCGCAGTGGCAGTGAGTGCGGTAGATGCATCATTGGGCGGAGCCGAAGGCTCGGTGTTGGCCGCGCTGCCGCCAGCGGCCTCGATGACGGAGTTGCTGTTTTCTTCTTCGATCTTCTGCATACGGTCGACGGCGTCCTTTTCGGCGCGGGGGAAGAGCGGCGCTGGCTCGGCAAATTTGGTTCCGGCGCGCAGGCCGCCCCAGGCTAAATGGGTGAGGAAGGCATTCTTCGCGGCCTCAGCAATCTCGCCCTGGCCGAGTTGCAGCCAGACCTTGGCGGCAGACACGGGCAGAATCGGATAGACCAGCGCGGTGATGATGCGAATGGCCTCGGCGGCGGTGGCGAGCACGCGAGCTTGTAGCGCTACGTGCTCGGCTTCGGGGCGATCCGTGGGCCGCTTCCAGGGCGCGTTGGCGGTCAGGTAGCCGTCGGTCTCGGCGACCAAGAGCCACAGAGATTTGAGCGCCTCAGAAAAATTCAATTCGTCGAAGGCCGGCCCGAAGGCGGCAATCGTTCTCACCGCGCACTCACGCAGAGCGGCCTCGGCTGGTGTCTCTGCGCCTACCTCTGGAACGACGCCGCCAAAGTATTTATGCACCATGTTGACGACGCGGCTAACCAGGTTGCCGTAGCCATTGGCGAGGTCGGCATTGTAGCGCTGGACGAGGGCCTCGAAGCTGAAGCCGCCGTCCTGCCCGAAGGGAATCTCGCGCAGCAGGAAGTAGCGCATGGCGTCCGCGCCCAGTACCTCGAGCACGGTCTCAGCCCGCACCACGTTGCCGCGCGACTTGGACATCTTGCCTTGGTCGAAGAGCAGCCAGCCGTTGGCCTTCACTGAGCGCGGCAGA
>JBEKDX010000177.1:0-8830 GCA_050014135.1 Occallatibacter sp. | reverse complement strand
TGGCCGTTCTCACCAATAAGCCTGTTCGTCCGGCGCGCGACATCTGCGCCGCCCTTCATCTAGCCCCTTACTTCCTGAACATCTATGGCGGCAACAGCTTCTCGACCAAGAAGCCCGATCCGGAGGGCCTGCTCGCGCTGATGAACGAGGCCGATGCAAAGCCCGAAGAGACGGTGATGATCGGCGACAGTCAGGTGGACGTAGAGACAGCGCGCAATGCCGGAGCCTGGTGTGTGGGCTGCACCTTTGGCCTCGCGCCCGAGAGCTTGTCGGCCTATCCGCCGGATGTGCTGGTGGATTCGCCGGCCGATTGGACGGCAGCGCTCACTCCCGCGCCGTAAGCTGAATCTATGAACACAATTGCCGCATGCGCTCCTTGTTCACTTCGCCCGCTTCGCCCACTGCGTATTGTCCTGCCCGGCGGCAGCGGGTTAGCGGGCCAGGTGCTGGCGCGCCACTTCGCCGAGCAAGGCCATCAGGTGACGGTGCTGACGCGCGGCCCTTACACAGCGCCTTGGCAGACCGTTCATTGGGACGGCGAAGAGATTGGTCCGTGGGTCGATTATCTGGAAGGCGCAGACCTCTGCATCAATCTGGCCGGGCGTAGCGTGAACTGCCGCTTTGATGCGGCCAATCGCCAGGCCATCTATGAATCGCGCATCCGCTCGACACAGTTGCTCGGCAGCGTGATCGCGAGCCTCGAAGCGCCGCCGCGCGTGTGGATGAACGCATCCGCGGCCACCATTTACAAACGCGCCCTCGATGAAACCGGAACCGATCTGCCCGTGGATGAAGCAGACGGCGAACTGGGCGGCGATGCGCCTTCAGGCGAACGATGGTCTGCCCGACGCGGCTTCTCTGCCCGCGTGGCCCGCGACTGGGAGGCTGCATTCTTTGCCGCCGAAACGCCGCGCACCCGCAAGCTCGCCCTGCGCAACGCCGTCGTTCTCAGCCCCACGCATGGCAGCGCCTTTGCTGTGCTCTCCAATTTGGTTCGGATCAGCCTGGGCGGCACGCAGGGCAACGGACGCCAGTTTGTCTCCTGGATTCACGAGGCCGATTATGCCCGCGCCGTCGAGTTTCTGATTGCCCATGAGGAGATCGACGGTCCCATCAACCTCGCCGCGCCCAATCCGCTCACCAACCGCGAGTTCATGGCGGCGCTGCGCTGGGCCTGGGATGTGCCCAATGGCCTGCCCGCGCCGTCCCTCGCGATCCATCTCGGCGCATTCTTGCTGCGCACCGAGCCGGAGCTGGTGCTGCAGAGCTGCCGCGCCGTCCCCGGCCGCCTGCTCAACGCTGGATTTGAATTCCAGTTTCCTGACTGGCCCGAAGCCGCCGAAGATTTAGTTCGGCAGTGGGAGAACAGGGAGTAGGGAACAGCAAACAGTTTGCAGTGTCGGGAAGCAAATGTTAACTGTCGGCTTGTTTCTACTACTTGGCCGCCGGCGTAATGTCAGTCACCGGCAAATCAATATGCCCGAGCAGAATCTCAAAGCGCCGCTGCTCTTCTCGCTTGTAGCTCTCCTGGTCCGGCCATAGCTCCTTGATGAAGGCCTCTTCGTCAGGGTTGGCGGTGGTGGCTACGGTCGAGTTCTTGTAGCGAATCGTGACGCGATAGTCCCAGCGAAGCTCTTCCGATGTGTGGTAGGCCGGTGATTCGATCTTTACCGACAGAATGCGCCCCGTGGCCTGAATCTTCTGTAGCAGCGGATAGTGGTTCTTCAGGAAAAGTTGCAGAAACTCAGCCTGATGGCCCCACTGGCACTTGTAGTAGTATTCGACGGTGTAGGGCTGGTCGGCGCTGCCCTGCGGCGGCGCGCCCTGCGCCACGAGCGGACCGGCGAATGAAGCGGCAAGGAACACGGCGATGATGGTGAGAAGAATCCTGCGCATGGAACCTCCGTTGAAACGCTTGCCGTCATTGTACCCTGCCGGGATTTTTTTGCTTCCAACTCGCTCCCGCCTCTTGTAAAATCGCCGGTATGAAGGGTAATCCGAAGGTCATTTCGCAATTGAATCGTGCGCTCCGCGAGGAGCTCACCGCCATCAACCAGTACTTCGTTCACGCCGAGATGTGCGAGAACTGGGGCTACGACCGGCTTTCCAAGTTCATCAAGAAGCAGTCCATCGACGAGATGAAGCACGCCGAGTCGCTCATCGAGCGCGTCTTCTTCCTCGATGGCACGCCCAGCATGGAGCCGCTGTCGCTTTCGATCGGCTCAAACGTCAAGGCCATCTTCGAGGGCGACCTGAAACTTGAGTTGGGCGCTGTGGCCATGTACAACGAGGCCGCTCTGCTCGCGGCGGAGGAAAAAGACAATGGCTCGCGCGATCTTTTCATCAAGCTGCTTAAGGACGAAGAGATGCACGCGGACTGGCTGGAAACCCAGTTGCATCAGATTGCCGAGCTCGGTTACGAGCGCTATCTGACGACGCAGACCAGCAAAGGCCAGTAGCTTTATTCCTTGCTCCCGGGCGTTCTCCTGGCCAGCCGCGCCACCACGGCCATCTCGCGCAGCACCTGCTTGAGCGGGCGGGCTGGTGTGCCCCACAGAACCGTCCCTGGCTTAAGGCCGTCGTTGGTGACGGTCTTGCCGCTCAGTACGCCGGCCTGACCGCCCAGAATCACGCCGGGACCGATATGCGCGTGGTCGCCGATGCCCACCTGGCCGGCGATCACCGCGCCGTTGCCCACCGTACACGAGCCGCTGATTCCGACCCCTGCCACCAGGATCACATCCTCGCCGATTTCGCAGTTGTGGCCAACATGGACCAGATTGTCGATCTTGGTTCCGCGGCCGATCTTTGTCTGCCGCAGCGCTCCACGGTCGATGGTCGAGTTGGCGCCGATCTCGACGTCGTCTTCAATCAGCAGCGTGCCCTGCTGCGGGAACTGCGTGTAAGCGCCGGTGGCTGCATCTCGCGCGTAGCCAAAGCCGTCCGCGCCCAGCACCACGCCGGCATGGACGATGACGCGATTGCCCAGCGTGGTTCCGGGATAGAGAACCGCGCGAGGATAGACGTGGCAGTCATCGCCGATGCGCACGCCCTCGCCGATGACCGCGCCGGCCTCGATGCGCGTTCGGGCGCCGATGCTGGCCTTCTCGCCGATGACCGCGCAGGGGCCGACGCTGACTTTCTTGCCGAGTTCCACACTCTCGCCGATGATGGCAGAGGGATGGAGGGCGGCGGCGTGCGGGGCTGAAGCCAGAAGTTTGGCGGCGCGGGCAAACCAGAGTCGCGGCTGATCGGCCTCGACGACGCATTTGCCGGGTGGGCAGAGAGCGGCGATGGCTTGGCGTAAAACGACCACACCTGCCCGGCTGGCCAAGGCTTTGGCTGCCGATGCGGCATCATCGCCGAAGACCAACTCAAAGGCTCCGGCCATCTCGACCGAGCAGACGCCCTCAACCTGCCGTTCCGGCTCTCCTGCAATCAATTCGCCGCCGAGGGCTTTAATCAATAGGCCCAGCTTCATGGTGTATTCCTCTGCGATTTCAAGGGATCAATATAGCCCCGGCTCACCCGCCGGCCTGGTCTTCCAGCGGCGATGAATCCATAGCCACTGATCAGGATAACGCCGAATCCAAATTTCGATTGCGCTTGTGCATTTCTGCGTGATGGCGAGGATGTCGGCCTCATCGTCGCCCGTCTTCTCGAAGACCAGCTCCGGGCCGAAGTGCAGAACGTAGCGCCGCTCGGCCTCCTCCCACACCATGAAAGCAGGTAGCACCGCCGCGCCGGTCTTCACGGCCACATGGGCGAGTCCGGTTGCGGTGCAGGCCTGCTTGCCGAAGAACTCGACAAACGCGCCCTGCGGCGGGGTCATATTTGTATCCATCAACAGGGCTACCGTCTGGCCCATGCGCATTGCAGTTAGCAGGCCGCGGGCGAAGTTGTCCTTGGAGAGCATACGGTTGCCATGCAGGCAGCGGTTGTCGTTCACAAATTCGTCCAGCAGCCGATTGTCGAGGTGGCGGACCACGACGCTCATCGTATGGCCCATCAGGGAGTGATAGAAGCCGGACAGCTCCCACACCCCCAGGTGGCCAGTAACGATCAGCACGCCCTTGCCGCGCGCACTGGCGGCCAGATAATGGTCGAGTCCCTCGGTGCGAAGCCAGCCTCGGGTGTTCTCCGGGGTGTAGCGTGCCATGCGGCAGAACTCGACCAATTGCCAGCCAAGGAAGCGGAAGAGTCCGCGGAGAATACGGGTGCGCTCAGGGGCAGAGAGCGCGGGCATGGCCATTTGCAGATTGCGCTGGCCCACGCGGCGCAGACGGCGCAGAGAACAATACGCAGCCCAGGTCAGCACGCCAGCCACGCGGCGCGCGAACTCGCGCGGCAGCCGCCCGAGAATGCGCGCCACCAACACTACCAGGAAAAACTCGATCTTCTCTCGCATCGCAAGCAGGCAACCGACCAGTTTAGTTCCTCGACGCAAATGACCTGGAACTTCAGTTTGCCGTTGAAAAAAGGCAGGAAAGCCCAAAAAACTTCAGACGCGCCAAACTCCCATTTTTGAGAGCCGGGAGGTTGACGACAATCAATCTCCCCTCCTTCGGTCAGGATCAAGAGCTACTGGCGGTGTTTGGCTTCGACGAAATAATGCGCCACATCGCTGACAAATGGCACCGCGCCCTGGGGAACCGCGACGTCGCCTTTCAGGATCGTCTCGAAGCTGTGCGCCTGGCCAAAGTAGATTTCGGTATCCTCGGCGTTCTGTCTTACACTGGTGCCATCCAGATTGATTCCGGCAAAAAGTCCTTTGCTGCGCGAGTAGCTGAGCAGTTCCGCGCTCAGCTTCCAGTCGGTAGCGGCTTCGCTGTTGCGCCCTACCGGCCCAGCCACGGCGGCTGCACCGGCGCCGATCTTGAACTTGCTCTGCAATAAATCTTGAAAGCCGCGCTCATTGACGGCCACCAGCACCAAATCGATGGACTGGCCGCCAATCTGCGCTCCCCACGAGCCCCCGGCGATGCGAATAAAGACTGGCGCACTCCATCCGTGGCCGGTGCGGCAGGTAACCACCCCTTGCCCATACTCCCCGCCCCAAACGAAGGCGCCTTTTTTCAGCCCCGGCACGACGCCCACGCAGGTGGCCCGCTCCAGGATATTCATGGGAATGCTATTGTCCTCGGCTGCCATGATCTCGTCCAGAACCACCTTGGCCGCATCAACGCGCTCCTGCAGATTGTCGCGCGTGGTACCAGCCAATGCGGCTGATGGGAGGATTAAACATAGACAAATCAGAGAAATCAACGCAAGTATTTTCTTCATATCCGGGTCCTTTCCAATCCGCGGCCTGGGGCAGCGTGGGTTGTTGAGTCGTCGAAGCTGTGTAGCCGTGTGCCAGAACCGCGCACCCGCAACGCCACGGCCCTGAAACCAGAAAGTAGCACGGAATATCCCGATCTGCCGGAGATCCACATCAGGGTATCCCACAACAGGCTACAGTATCCAGGCCAAAACGCGCATCCGCTCGCCGGAATGGATACCTCAGAATATGGAATATTGGCTAAAAGGAGACCGAATGCTGTTGCGCGACTCCCTTCGAGAGTCGCGCCAGATGAAGAATGGATGCAAACAAGGGGGAAGCCGCTAACTGTGTAAGCCACCAAAACATCTCAGAGTATCCACAAAAAAAGAGGAGTTCCCAGGCTTCATGTGATGACCACCACGCAGCCTGGGAACTCCTTCCCCAGATCTGCTTTGTTTCTGAGAACAATACTGTGCGATATTGCTAAAGAGCGTGTGGTCAATTCGGCTCATAACACCAATTATGTTGCTCTTTCTATAGGTTACGAAACACCTATAGACAAAAGTAACCTTAGCTGTTTACTGATTTATAAATAGTCCCAGAGCGCTAAATTATCTCCGATGGAGTCTCAGACTGCGGACAGAACTGCTTCAAAAACAATACTATGTGGCTGATCGCCAGAATTCGCGAGGCCGAGTCTGAAAGAGAACGGGTCATCTCGATCTTTCTAATGAGAGGGGAGGATCAGGCAACCCTCAGACCGGATCGTGCATCCGAATAGGTCAGAGTGAAAAAAGAGGAGTTCCCAGGCTTCATGGATAATATCCTGCCTGGGAACTCCTTTCCCCAGATCTGCGTTGTTTCTTTACACATTGTTTATAAATTGTAATTTTCTGACAAGATTACGGAAGCTGTGTAGACAAAGGTAACCTGTCACATTTACTGATTAGTAACTAGGGATTTCCGGGCCAAAGTCCTTGCCTGCGGTCACTTTGGCGGCGATCCTCGCGGCGGCGATCCGTAATGCCGGCGGCTGTCTTAAACGAGCTGCTCGATGCGCGCATCGAAAGGTCGGTCCGGTTGTCCGCGCCCATCTTGGACGGTACGCTCCTCGATACCCAACTTCCGTGCGATCTCGCGATTGGAACTGGCTATGAGGATCAAATCGAGCACCTCGCGCTCACGGTCGGTCAAATGCGGGGGGGCGTTGGTGAGGCTGGTATCGGAATTCTTCAGCAGCCGGTCAATCAACTCCGAGAGCAGCCGTCTGGGGGCCCAGATCGAGCCATTGGTGACGACTTCGACGGCCTGCCGTACAATCCGCGGGCCCGCCTTCAAATCAAGGTAGGCGCGGGCGCCGGCCACGATCAAGTCCATGATCTGTTTGTCGTCGCCCTCTGGGCCGATGACGATCAACCGCATATCGGGGCGCTTGCTGCGAATCGCCTCCACTGTTCCCACCCCGCCCGAGGGAGAGTGAAGGTCCAGGACAAGGTACGCCAGCGTGGTGTCGGCGAGCAGCTCTTCAATATTCCCAAAGATCGGAGTCAATGGCGCAAAGCTCTCGCTGGGCCGGTCTTCAAAGATGCTGGCAAGACCCCCGACACGGAGCGGTTCATCTGTCAGTACACCCACGCGTATTGGAGGATCGTTGCGGATCGAACCCATCGAGCGCCTCCTTGCTATGCAGGAGGACTGGGCCCCGGGCGTGCAGAGGGACAACACTTGCATCGACCCGCAAAACAGTAGACTCCCGAACCACTTCTAACCGGCTCCGCACAATCTTACGGAAGATGGAGTGCATTTTCAAGAGTGATGTTGCTCAAAACCATGAATGGCGACAAAAGTGGCCCCAGTAGTGCTGCGCCAAGGCGATTTTCTCAGAAAAAAATGAGGGCCGGCAGTGAGATTGTCGCCCGAGATTTTCCACAATCGTTCTAAATCCTGTAGCATCATTACGGTAGGTCGTAGTAAAGTCGATTCAGTACGCCAGCGAGGTGCCCCTTTGATTAAGCAGGATATCGTCCATCATGTGATCGAGCGCACAGGCCTGCCCCGTATCAAGGCAGAGGTTGCCGTGGATACGGTCTTCGAGGGCCTCAAACAGGCTCTAACGGCCGGAGAGCGCATCGAATTGCGCGGATTTGGCGTCTTCAGCGTCCGCGCCCGCAAAACCGGCATTGGCCGCAATCCCCGCACCGGAACCGAGGTCAACATCACGCCCGGTAAAGCGGTGCGCTTCAAACCCGGCAAGGAATTGCACTCCATCGAGAACGGCGCGACGGCGGCGAAGTAAGCGAGTCAGCGAGTCAGCGAAGTTCCTTGGCTGAGCGAGATTTCTTGCGTTCATTCAGGGCAGCTTCTCTTCGGCCAATGATCCCACAAGCTGCGGGTAAAGCTCACTGCCCGCTATTCAGCTGACTCGCCGATTGCGTGTACATGATTCCAGCGTTTATGTACATCCGTGGTAAGATAAGTGATCGGAGGGCGATATGGAAACGGCGAGCACTACCGTGGTTCATAAGCATTTCCGCCTCGACGCCGCCAAGCTCAAGCGTGCGCAGAAGTTGCTGGATGCGCCCACGGAGACCGAGACCGTCGAGCGCGCCCTTGACCTGGCGATTGCCGAAGAGGAGCGCGACCGGCGCGTGCACAAGGCGCACGAGGAGTTTTTCCGCAGCGGCATCGAGATTCGCGATGTCTTCGGCGCGCTCGGCGAGGGCGTACTGGGCAAGTAACGGATGAAAGTCCTTTTCGACTCATCGATTTATATACGCTCTCTGCGCGACGAAGGGAATACCGGTCTGGCCCTGCTTCGCCGTCTCGGGCCTGCGCCGATCTGGGTCTCCTCGGTGGTGCTGGAAGAGTTGTACGCCGGAGTGAGTTCCCGAGACCATCGGATTATCCAGAAGATTGAACTGGAGTTTGTGCGGGCTCGCCGGTTGCTGGTTCCCAACCAGCGCGACTGGACCCGTGCCGGTTTACTGCTGAACCGCATCGCGAACAAGTACGGCTATGAGAGCATCGGTTGCTCGCGGCTGACCAACGATGCGCTGATCGCGTCAAGCGCCACGCGATGCGGCATTGAAGTCATCACTGCGAATGCGCGGGACTTCGCGCGGCTTGCGGAGTTTTGCCCGCTGCAATGGCGTGTGGGGTAAGTGGCCGGAGGGCCGGTTCGGTCATCATCCGCGAATCCCAAGTCTCAAGAGTGAGACCTGGGGCACCTGCCCGCCCCGCTTATTGCTAAGCCATTTAGGGCGTGAATGAAGTCATGATTCTCTACTTGACGCATGGTGGTGCTCGGTGAGAGTATCTGCCCGTGATCGATCCCTGTCCTTTAGTTGTTCAGCCTTGGTGGCAATGGCATCCGCCAGTCGGAACATACATTGGTGTATTAGGCGTCTTGGGGGTCATCGTGCCTTGGCTCTTTAGACCCCCTGAAAAGATGAAGAAGGGCGAAAAGGCACTATGGACACTCGTATTGTTTGTACTTTTCGGCCTAGAACTTCGGACGCTCTATTTTGACCGCGATGAGCACGACAGGACAGAAGCGCACGCTCGGTG
>JBEKDX010000176.1:0-6441 GCA_050014135.1 Occallatibacter sp. | reverse complement strand
GGCTGCTTGACGTGAATATTCTGGTAGCCCGATTCTGGGAGGAACACGTCTTCCATCAGAAGGTTCGCGCCTGGATGGCCAGTCACGAGCGAGATGGCTGGGCAACCTGTCCCATCACGCAAGCAGGAATGGTAAGAACCATCTCCAACCCGGGGTTTTCCCAGAATGCGCCTCGCCCCACTGAGGCCATCCATTGGCTGGCGGAGAGCTTGCGGCTAGACCCCAACCACCATTTCTGGGCCGACGGTCTACCTTTCTCCGATGGCTGCGCAGAGAGCCTGCCACTGCTGAACGGCTTCAAGCAGTTGACCGACGCCTATCTGCTTGGTCTGGCAATCAGCCACAAGGGACGCCTGTTGACGCTGGACCGGAGAATGCTTGCGCTTGCTCCCAATGAAAGCCATGCCCGGGAGGCGCTCGTTATTCTGGAGTGAGGCTGGCCCTGATCGACTCATCTTCTGACTGCGGAACCGGTTTTACAGAAACTATCTCAACGAAATCCAATAGATAACCGCCTGCACTATCGAGATGAGTATAAGAATCGATCTGATTCGAAGAGACAACCTCGTACATTACGTCATGTACATGATCCTCGTCGTCATCTGTAACGATTAAAACCTTTGCGATCAGACACTCGTCATGGATTGTCCGAATCTCTACCAGCTCGTCGACATTTTCCTTGAGGCATTGGATGTCGGCTTCGGTCATTTACAACCTCACATTGCAGATTATCAGCCTGATGTGTGTTTCTTCGGCTTGATATTTGCTGCCTTCTCTTTCTTCTTGGCAGCTTTTGCCGGCTCGGCGTCGAGGAAGCCCGCCCAGCGCAGCTCCGGCACTCGCTGCGCATTCTGCGCCTTGGCAATCGCCAGATCGGCGACCGATTTCACGATCCAGTCGAAGTTAGCCTGACCTACTGACTGCGCATCGGCGTCGGGCACGGGGTTCATGAAGTCGATGGCATAGGGCGTGCCGCGCTCGACGGCGAACTCGACGGTGTTGAAGTCGTAGCCCAGCGCTCGGCAGAGTTTGATCGCGTCCTGCCGAATGCGCTTCAGCAGTGTCTTGCGGGAGTGCGGCGCACCCTCGATGTAGCGCTCCGTGTGCGGCCGGCGCGGGTCGTAGGCCATGATGCGCACCTTCTTCTGGCCCACCACATAGCAGCGGAAATACTCGCTGTAATCGACGGCCTTCTGGTAGACCATACACAGGTCGCGCGTCTCGTCGTAGGCGCGGAAGAACTCCTCGCGATTGTGAACCTCATGCACGTCGCGCCAGCCGCCGCCGTCGATGGGCTTAAGAAAGCCGTGTTCGCCCACGCAGGCGAAGACCGACTCCCAATCGAGCGGGTATTCCAAGTTGCGCATCGCCCGCTCGGTCGCGCCCTCGGGGAGCTGCTTGTGGGGCAGGATTATAGTCGGGGGCACGGCCACGCCAAGCCGGGCGGCCAGAGCGTAGTTGAAGAACTTGTCGTCGGCCGACCACCAGAAGGGATTGTTGATGACCGCCGTTCCGTTCAGCGCGGCGTGCTTCAAGATGGCGCGGTAAAACGGAATGCTGTGAGAGATGCGGTCCACGATCACTGCGTAGCGGGGCGCGTGATTGATGCTCACCGCGCCCGTCAAAACAAACTCAGCCTCGATGCCGTCTATGTGACGGGCGTTGATCTGCTCCACCAGCGCGCCGGGGAAGCTGTTCTCGCCGCCAAACAGGATGCCGATCTTTTTCATGAGTCTGCCCTCGGGGATGCTCATTGGGCGCGCGGTGTGCGCCCGCGCACGGATGCATACTTGCAGTTTAATGCAGGTGATTGATTCTGCCCTGAACGGACGTGCGTGATCGGGTGAGATCGATCTTCGCGAGCCGCGGAATCAGCGGCGCAGGGCGCGCAGGTTGTAGCCGGCCACGATGCGAGCAACCTCGGCAGCCGGGGCGCGGCGCTCGGGAGGTTCTTCCAGCCAACTGGTCAACGCCTCGAAGACCGCGCCCACCAGGCAGTGAGCGGCAACCACAGGGTTGGCCACAAAGATAGCTTCCGATGCCTGCTCGAGCGAATGGCAGACCTGCTCCGCCTGGCGACGCAGAATGGCGCGGCGCACCCGCTCCAGGCGCGGACTCAACCCGGAGGACTCGACGATCAGAATGCGCGCCTCCTGGGGGTTTTCGGCAAGAAAAAGAAAGAGCGCCTCGACCGCCCGGGGAATCCCCGTCATCGGATCGGGCTGGCTGGGCTTGGTCTGTTCAATCACCTCGTCGACCTTCTGGCCAAGCACTTCCAGCACCATCGCAAAAATATCTTCCTTGTTGCGAAAATGCGCGTAAAAGCTGCCTACTGAGCTATTTGACTCAGCTACGATCATCGGTACCGTGGTGAAGTGATAGCCGTGGCTACCGAAAAGACGGGTGGCGGCTTCAAGAATCGTCCTGCGCCGGGCGTCCTTGCGTGCTTCGGTGGCGGGAGTGTTGCGGTAAGCCATGACTTTAGTTTAGAAGCCTCTTGCAAAGAATAGAATGACGTATCATTCTATTCTTGTCAAGGAAGAAAAGAATGAACGTGAAAGAAATTGCCGATTCTACTTTTATGTCAGTTCAGAGGAACTTGTTCATTGCCCGCAGGGATGATCTTCGAGGACGCTCCAGACTGAAGATCGGGAGCTGGAGTAACCATTGGGGCATGGTTTTGAAAGGGCACGGCTTCAGCCGTGCCATCAAAACGCCAAAAGAGGATTCGGCTTTAGCCGCCGAGGGAAGGTTTGCTCTTGCAAATGCAATACCTCGAGGGCTAAAGCCCGACTATTCATCTGCATATCATGCGGCACGACTGAAGTCGTGCCCTTTCAAAGCCGCACGATCTAACACTCTACAAATTGCCTGCTCGCTCGCGTGTCTGCTGGCATTGCTGCCGCTGGCCGGATGCGGACCGAAACCGCAGTTAGCGGCGGACCAGCCGGTTGCGGTGCGGGTGCGCTGGCCGAATCGCGTGCAGCAGCCGGTAACGGTCGAAGCCAGCGGGGCGGTCGAGGCCAATGTGACCGCGCAGGGGGCCTTCCAGATTGCCGGTCGCGTGGCGAAGGTACTGGTGGACGAAGGTCAGGCGGTCAGCAAGGGCCAGGTGCTGGTGGAGCTGGATGCGACCGATTACCGCAACGCCTACGACGCGGCGGCGGCGCAGGCCGATGCGGCGCGGGCAGCCGACAAGAAGGCGCAGGATGGCTTGCGACCGCAGGAACTCGAGCAGGCGCGCATCGACTTCGAGCGCTCGCAAGACGAGTACCAGCGCATGAAGTTTCTCTTCGAGCACAAGAGCCTGGCAGCCAACGATTTCGAGAAGATCGAGGCCAGCTACAAGGCCACGCGGCAGAAGTATGAGATGGCGATGCAAGGAACGCGCCCCGAGGAAAAGGATTCAGCCAGCGCGCAGTTGCGGGCGGCCACGGCGCAGATGCGCGAAGCGGAAAAGCGGCTGGGCGACTGCCAACTGCGCGCGCCGATTGCCGGCTTTGTGGGGATGCGGCGCATCGATGTCGGCGATACGGTTGCGGCGGGCGCGCCTGTGATTGGCGTGCTCGATCTGAATCCGGTGAAGGTGCGCGTGGCGATTCCAGAGGCCGAGATCGGCAAAGTGCGCGAAGGCGCGCGCGCGACGGTCTCGATTCCCTCGCTCGGCCAGAGCTTCGAGGGCAAGGTTGAGGCCGTGGGCGTGGCGGCCGACGCGGCCTCGCGAACTTACATGGTGAAGATCGCGGTGCAGAATCCCCAGCGGCTGTTGCGCGCGGGGATGGTGAGCGAGACGCGCATCTACGGCACGGCGATGGTGAACGCGATTACTCTGCCGAGTGACGCGGTGGTTCGCGATGCGCGCGGCGTGACGCAAGTTTACGTTTATGAACCCGCGCGGCAGCGGGTTTACGCGCGCAGAGTGGAAGTGGGCACGGCGCTGGGAAGCGAGATCGAGATTCGCGGCGGACTCACCGGCAGTGAGCAGGTGGTGGTAGCCGGCCAGCAAAACGTGCGCGAAGGCTCGCCGACCAAGGTGATGGGAGGCGGCCAGTGAACCCCGTTCGAGCATCGCTCCGCTATCCGCAGGTCACTCTGGTGCTCACCGGAATTCTAGTCGTGGCGGGAATGTATTCGCTGTTCACGATGCCCCGGCGCGAGGACCCGAAGATCACCATTCATACCGGCATTGTCTCGGCCATCTATCCGGGCGCGACGGTTGATGAGGTCGAGAACCAGGTCACCAGCAAGATCGAGGAGCGGCTATTTCGATTCTCTGAGGTGCGCCGCGAGAAGACCTTCTCGACGACGCGCAACGGCGTGGTGGTGGTCAACGTCGAGCTGAATCAATCGGTCACAAATGCCGGCGAGTTCTGGTCGAAGCTGCGGCTGGAGATGGCCGAGCTGAAGGCGACTGGTCTGCCGGCAGGCGTGTTCGGCCCGGAGGTCGATTCGGATTTCGGCGATACGGTCGCGGTGCTGATCGCCGTGCATGGAGGCCGCTACGGGCCTCGCGAGCTAAAAGACTACGCGCAGCAGGTCGAGGCTGCGCTGCGCATGATTCCTGCGGTATCAAAGATCAAGCGCATCGGCGACCAGAAGGAAGAGATTGACATCTCCGCATCCAGCGAGAGGCTGGCGCAGTACGCTGTGAATCCGCAGAAGATGATGCAGGCGCTCAGCGGGCGCAACGCCGTGCAGTACGCGGGTCGCGTGCCGGCCGGCGAGAGCAAGCTGCCGATTGAAGCAAGCGGCGAATTGCAAACCGAAGATCAACTGCGCCGGGTGATGATTGATCTTTCGCCCGCCGGGCAGCCGGTGTATGTAGGCGATGTGGCCGACGTGACTCGCGTCTACAAAGACCCCAGCGAATATGCGCGCATCGATGGCAGTCCGGCGATTCTGTTGGCCGTCGAAATGCACGAGGGCAACAACATTGTCGAGTTCGGCAAAACGCTGCGCAAGACCCTGAAGAACGTCGAGAGCGAGCTTCCGCCCGACGTAAAGCTGGAGCTGGTGGCGGATCAGCCGCGGGTTGTCAGCGAACGCATCTGGGATTTCTTTCGCGAGTTTGGCATTGCCATCCTCGCGGTCATTTTGGTCACCATGCTGCTGTTGCCGATGCGCGTGGCGCTGGTCTCAGCGGTGGCGATTCCGGTAACGGTGTCGATCACCTTCGCGCTGCTGAATAACTTTGGCGTCGAGTTGCAGCAGGTCTCGATCGCAGCGCTGATTGTGGTGCTGGGCATGGTGGTGGACGATGCTATCGTGATTGCCGACAACTATGTCGAGTTGCTCGACCGCAAAGTTCCCATCGACGAAGCCGCGTGGCGCTGCGCAACCGAGATGGCTGTTCCGGTGCTGACGGCGACCTTGACGATCATCGCCTCCTTCGCTCCGCTGCTGCTGCTCTCGGGCGCAGTGGGCGAGTTCATTCGCGCATTGCCGATTGCCGTGGCCACCGCGCTGGGCAGCTCTTTTGTGGTGGCCATGCTGCTAACACCGCTGACCGCGCGCTTCTTCATCCGCCAGGGACTCAAGAATCACGACGAAGAAAATGATGCCGCCGCCAAGCGCAAGCACACGCCGCTCGACCAGATGCAGCACTACTACAACATCGCCATCACCCAGGCAATGCGCCACAAGCGTGAGGTGCTCATCGGTGGCGCGATTACGTTTGTCGCGGGGCTGGGAATTCTCAAGCTGGTGCCCCAACAGTTTTTTCCGCTGGCGGAACGAAATCAGTTTGTAATGGACGTGTGGCTGCCGGAAGGCGCGAAGATCGAGGCCACCGATGCTGCTGTGCGGCGAATCGAAGCGGAGCTGGCTAGAGAGCCGCTAGTCTCTGCATACACCAGCTTTCTCGGCGTCAGCGCGCCGCGCTTTTACTACAACGTAAACCCGCAGGCGCCGGCGGCCAACTACGCGCAGATTCTAGTCAACACCAAGAAGGTAAGTGGCACGCCGGAGCTGGTTGCTTCTCTGCGCCAGCGGCTCGGCGATCTCGCGCCCGAGGCCAAGGTCTTTGTCAAAGAGCTGCAACAGGGCCAGGTGATGGAGGCTCCAGTCGAAGTGCGCATTGTGGGCGCGGATGAGGCTGAGTTGCGCACGCTCGGCGACCAAGTCGAGGATGTGCTGCGCCACACTCCGGGCGCAATCTACATTCATACCGACTGGCACGAGGACGCGCCGCAGATGGGCGTCGCGGTGCGCGAGGAGGTCGCCAACCGGCTGGGCTTGACCAACGCCGTAATCGCGCAGCAACTGGCCGGCAGCTTCGAGGGCGCGCCAATGACAACCTATTGGGAGGGCGACCGCGACGTTACTGTGGTCTTGCGGCTAGATGTCCAGGACCGGCAGAATTTTCAGAATGTCAGCGACACCTATGTGACCTCGCCCGTGACTGGCGCGCGCGTTCCGTTGGCGGCAGTGGCCACGCTGGTG
>JBEKDX010000175.1:0-6447 GCA_050014135.1 Occallatibacter sp. | reverse complement strand
CGTTGCTGCCGGGTATCCGAAGCTCCAGCCTTGACGCTCATGCCGCCAAGATACAACCGTTTAGACGAAACTCCAGCGCATATATCGCGGACGGTTACCTAGTTTATAACACAGTAGTACTACAGTGCTGTTCGAAAAGCCGTAATAGTCATACTCACCCTTGAGAGAAATTTTGTGTCGGAGCGCGTATTCCGCCCCGCCGCCTACCACCCAGCCCACCTTGGTAACCGAATACGGAGCTATAAAATCATCCCCCGTCGAAACTATGTAAGCGCGATACGTGAAATCGCCGATACCAAGACCGGAGGTTCCAAACAGGAGAAAGCGCTTTTTGGCGTAGCCGATGCGGCCACGAATCGATGCGAGCGCACTGGAATGTGTAGAACAGTTGAAGGTAGGATTCGGACAGCTTGTTTTACCGGTAATGTTGGCCCAATCGCCATCGCCTTCTGCGCCGACAACGAACTTCCCCGCGAGTTGGCGATTATAGCCCACCGTTCCGCCGGCGATGCTACCACTCACATTGTGAAGAGCGGTGCTATTATCCCCTAGGAAATCGAAGTGATTGGTCCGGCCCCAAACGCCTCCTACATTGATACCTGCATAGAAGCCATTCCAAGTGAGAGCAGGTGTTGGCGCAGCAGCCGGGACGTTCTTTTGGGCCGGCTGCTGCGCCAGCACCCGGAGAGCGCCCAGAAACGCCAAAGCTAAGATGGAAACAAATAAGCGAAATTTCATCGTACGTCCTCCAAAAAAAACGCCGCCTGTATGGGTGGTGTGATTCGATATTAGCATCACGTTTGATGAATACATCTGAATATTTTACATTGGCGGAAGTTCGAGATTTAGATGCACATATCGAAAACTAAAAACGTTGACGGCCAGACAGCATACTTGCCGCACTGTTCAATGCCGACCTGCGGGGAAGGACCAACTCGCGGATTTCAGGGATTTGGGGATTGAATCATCCGCGCTATTTAAGCTTTGCCCCTTTCCGCCTTATCATTTTGAAATGCGCTCAAGGTTGCCCATCGATCTGTCGCTGCTCCGCCCCGGACTTCGTCTGGCTGTGGGTCTCTCCGGAGGCGCCGACTCCGTGGCCCTGCTGCTCGCCCTGGCGGAGCGGCACCCGGAGCTGGGCCTGGTGCTTCACGTCGCCCATCTCCACCACGGCCTGCGCGGCGAAGAAGCTGACGGCGATCTCGCCTTCGCTCGCGCGCTGGCTAACGAACTGGGCCTGCCCTTCCATGAGGCGCGGGTGGATTGCGGGGCCGAGGCTAAAGTCAACGGCAAAACCATCGAGGAGGCCGCTCGGCATTTGCGTTACGGCTGGTTCCGGCAACTGATGGCCTCGGGCGAAGTGGATGCCGTGGCCACAGCCCACACCCGCGACGACCAAGCCGAGACCGTGCTCGCCAAATTCCTGCGCGGAGCCTGGACCGAAGGGCTCAGCGGCATTCATCCGGTGGTCGAATTCGCCGAGGGTCGCATTTTGCGTCCGTTACTTACGGCCACGCGGGCTGAGGTCGAAGCCTATCTGGGCGCGTTGGGCCAGAGCTGGCGTGAGGACTCCTCCAACCGTCACCTCACCTTCACCCGCAATCGTATCCGCCACGAACTGCTGCCGCTGCTGGAGAGCTGGAATCCGCAATTGCGGGAGCACCTGGCACAGATGGCGCAGCTGGCGCGGGATGAGGAGAGCTGGTGGACAGCAGAGCTGGCCTGGCTGGCTCCGCAGTTGCTGCTGCGCGGCCTCCCCGTGCGAGGTGGAGGGCGCTCCGGAGGCGAGGGCGTGGCAGTCGATGTTACGCGGCTGGCGGCGCTGGCGCCGGCTCTCCAGCGACGGCTCTTGCGCTACGCCGCGGCGGAGTTGGGCGCGCCAATCGATTTTCCCTCGACCGAGGCGATCCGCACGCTGGCCCTTTTTGGCAAGGCGGGCCAAAAAAGAGAACTGGCCCAGGGGTTGCGCGCCGAGCGAACCCCCCGCGAACTGAGGCTGAGGCTTGTCGAAGCGCAGGCCCAAGGCCTGGATGCGGCTGTTGAATACAATGTGGCGATTCCCGGCGAGGTCGCTGCGACGGCCTTCGGTGTGCGCCTGTGGATCGAGCGCATCGAAGTTGACGTTGCGGACTCCGGTGAAAGGCTGCTTAATTGCGACGCCGCCACGCTGCGCAACTGGAGGCCGGGCGACCGGGTTCGCCTGCGCTACTCCTCCAGCCCGCACAAGGTGAAGGAGGTTCTGGAACGACTGCGGGTTACCGGTTCCAGCCGGAAAATGTGGCCGGTCCTCGAAATTGATGGTGACATCGTCTGGATGCAAGGCGTCGAACTGGAGCCAACTCCGGGAATCCGAATCGAGTCAACAAGCCTGGATCTCGACGCGTAGCTGTGTCTCTGAACCAGGCCCAGGGCAATCGCATCAAGATATTTTGCAGATTATTTCCCTCCCTGCGCGCACAATATGACCATGAACCACAACGAACGCTACGGGCTTTTCCTGGTCCCTCAGTCCCTGGTCCCTGGTCCCCGGGTCCCTAGTCCCTGTTTTTCGCTCCCCCCCCCCACCCCCCCCTAAAATATGCATTTTGTCGTAAAGATTTTGCAGATAATTAATTAGTAACGAGACCGTCGAGGGTTTCTCTTCAAGCGATTGCCCGGAACCAGGCCTTGGAAAGCAGCAAGTTATCCCGCCTTGGGAGTACAATCAACTTTACTGTCCCTTCGGGCGGCGGAGACATTGTGTCTGCCGCCAGGTTTTTCTTGTATTTTCTGTGACTTTCACGAACGTGCTGGCGTCTATAAGGTGATGGGAATGGTGCAGGAGAGCCGCCTGTTGGCTTCTGCAACGCCGGAAGAGAGGAATCCTGGTGAATTCGACCGCTAAATCGATCACGTTCTGGGTGCTGATCGGCATCTGCCTTGTCCTGCTCTTTGGCTATGCGTCAAAGAACTCGGGCAATGTAAAAGACACGGAGATTTCCTACTCCGAGCTGTACAACAATGTGAAGCAGGGGCAGGTGCTCGATGCCGAGGTGCAGGGCGGCGAACTGCATGGCCACATGAAGGCCACGCCCAAGGTACAGTTCCACACCTATGTCGGAGATCATTACGAACCCCTGGAGAAGGCATTTGACGATGCTGATCCCGCGCAGACCCGTTTCAACAAGAAGCCTGAGCAGGGCAATATGCTGCCGCTTCTTCTGATCAACGGGCTTCCCATTCTGCTGATCGGCTTCCTGTTTTTCTTCTTCATGCGCCAGATGCAATCAGGCGGCAACAAGGCAATGTCCTTCGGCAAGAGCCGCGCCCGGCTGCTCTCCATGCAGCAAAAAAAGATCACCTTCAAGGACGTGGCCGGCGTGGATGAGGCCAAGGAAGAGCTGAAGGAGATCATTGAATATCTGAAGGAGCCGGCGAAGTTTCAGAAGCTGGGCGGCCGCATTCCCAAGGGCGTTCTGCTGGTGGGTCCTCCGGGAACCGGCAAGACGCTGCTGGCGCGAGCGGTGGCCGGCGAGGCGAATGTTCCGTTCTTTTCCATCTCCGGTTCGGATTTTGTTGAGATGTTTGTCGGCGTCGGCGCCAGCCGTGTGCGCGACCTCTTCGAGCAGGGCAAGAAGAACGCGCCTTGCATTATCTTCATCGACGAAATCGATGCTGTGGGTCGCCATCGCGGCGCGGGCCTGGGCGGCGGGCACGATGAGCGTGAGCAGACGCTGAATCAACTTCTTGTCGAGATGGACGGCTTTGAATCCAACGACGGCGTGATTTTGGTGGCTGCCACCAACCGTCCCGACGTGCTCGATC
This sequence comes from Occallatibacter sp., assembly GCA_050014135.1. Lineage (GTDB taxonomy): Bacteria > Acidobacteriota > Terriglobia > Terriglobales > Acidobacteriaceae > Telmatobacter. The sequence continues at coordinate 2,643 of JBEKDX010000175.1, read as the reverse complement.
CGGCTCTCTTGCGCCCTGGCCGCTTTGACCGCCGCGTGGTCGTCGGCCTGCCCGATGTTCGGGGCCGCGAAGAGATCTTGCGCGTCCACGTGAAGAAGGTTCCAGTCTCCGACGACACGAATCTGAATGTTCTGGCTCGCGGTACGCCCGGCTTCAGCGGCGCTGACCTGGCCAACATGGTCAATGAGGCTGCGCTGAGCGCCGCGCGCATGAATCGCAAGCAAGTTGTCATGTACGACTTTGAGCTGGCCAAGGACAAGGTGCTGATGGGCGCCGAGCGCAAGTCGATGCTGCTGACCGAGGAGGAGAAGCGGGTGACCGCCTATCACGAGGCTGGCCACGCGCTGGTTTCGTTCAAGCGCGAGCACTCCGACCCCATTCACAAGGTCACCATCATTCCCCGCGGAATGGCTCTGGGCGTCACCATCTTCCTGCCCGGCGACCGGCACAACTACACGCGCGAATACCTTGAAGCCAATCTGGCCATCTCCTACGGCGGTCGAGTGGCGGAAGAAATCTTCCTCAACCAGATGTCCACCGGCGCGGGCAGCGACATCGAAAGCGCAACCGATCTTGCAAGACGCATGGTCTGCGCGTACGGCATGAGCCGCCTCGGTCCACTCACCTTCGGCAAGAAGGAGGAGCAGATCTTCCTCGGCCGCGAGATCGCCCAGCACCGCGACTTCAGCGAAGAGACGGCCCGGCAAATTGATCTCGAAGTGCGCCGCCTGATTGACGAGGCCTACCAGTCGGCGCATACCATCGTGGAATCGAACGCCGAAGCCATGCACCGCATCGCCGCGGCCCTGTTGGAGCGCGAGACCATCGACGCCGAAGAAGTGAAGATGCTGATCGACGGCCTGGAACTGCCCCCAATGCGCTCGAATCTGGCCACCCCGTCCGACGCCGGCGGTCCCGACGTGCAGCAACAGGTGCTCAAACCGGAGAGCCGCGGGCCAAGCTACCCCGAAGGTTCGCCTTCGCCGGCATAGCTGCCTGCGGTGGGGCCAGACGCGGCTGCGCCGCCACTTTGTCAACGAATCCAGAAGGGCCACTCGCTGTGAGCGGCCCTTCTGCTTTTGGCGCATTTGAAATGTTGTTTGATGCCACGGAACTCAGCTCTCCTCGCCTGCGTACTCAAGATGCAGGAGAGAAACTCCATGCGCATGACTTTTTGCCGTATCCACAGATTCCCTGCATTCGCTTCGTTCGCAGCCGTTCTGTTGTTGGGCAGCACTGCCGTTGTTGCGCAGAATTCCGATTTCAAAATGGAGCTTCATGCCAACAAAAACGTCAGAGCGGCAGAGATCGGCCTGCCCGCTTATCCCGGCGCTGCCCTCGCGATAGATAAAGACAACGACAACAACGCAGATCTTGGATTTACTTTTGGCGATACGCACTTCCGGCTCATGGTTGCCAAATACGTAACCACCGATTCACCAGAGCAGGTTCTTGCCTTCTATCGCAAGCCGCTCTCACATTATGGCGAAGTTCTGGAGTGCAATCACGACAAGCCCGTGGGCAGCCCCTCCGTCGCGCGCAGCGGACTCACCTGCTCTGAACAGAAGGACGGAGGTCTGACCGTCTCGGACCATGAAGTTTCCACCAGCGGCCACGAACTCCGCGCGGGCACTCCCCATCACTTCCGCATCGTGAGTATTGACGAGACTCATCCGCATTCGACGCGTTTTTGGCTTTTGTACATCGAGTTGCCAAAGGACGACGACAAGGCCGAAAAGCAGGAATAGTACTTCGGATCTTCTGAGCGGGCCGCTCCTGGCGAGTGGCCTTTTTTTACGTTGTCGAAATCGAGCCGGGTACATTCCATTTATTGAGGGAAATGCCGGCTGAGTCTATTGGAATTTCATCGCAGTCGCCCGGAGAATTGCTATACTTGCGGAAACTTGTCTCCGCTGGGAACAGCGGAGATTCCAATCCGCAAATCCCCCAGACACCGGTCAAATTCACAAAAGGAGGAACAACTCAATGAAGGTGCAAATCTACCTCAACTTTGGCGGCAACTGCGAACAGGCCCTCCGTTTCTACGAAAAGCATCTCGGCGGAAAAATCACCTTCAAGATGAATTACGATGAGATGCCGGAGCCGAAGAACTTTTCACCCGGGATGGAAAAGTTCATCCTCCATGCCAGCATGATCCTCGGCGACGCGGAAATCATGGCAAGCGACGCTCCACCGGATCGCTTTCAACCGATGCGCAGTGTCTATCTTTCTCTGCGGCTAAATAGTGACGAGGAGGCGGAGAGCGTCTACGCGCTGCTCAACGATGGCGGTGAGATCTTCATGCCGATCCAGGAGACATTCTTCGCCACTCGCTTCGCCATGCTGAGAGACAAGTTTGGAGTATCCTGGATGATCATTCATGATCGCCCGATGCCGGCCGCGGCATAAAGCAAGACTGCTTCGATTCAAGCTGAATGGCCACTCCGATGAGGGTGGCCATTTTGTTCACGGAAACAGATTCATCCAATCGAATTGAACCGGAAGTAGCTTTCCTTCGACTTATAGTACGAATGCAGATGGAAATCAAGAATCGAACTCAGTACGAATGGCTCGCGCTACGCTGCCAGAGCGGCGAGGCGGGGGCGTTCGAGGACTTAATTGCGGTGATGGAGCGGCCTTTGC
>JBEKDX010000174.1:0-6509 GCA_050014135.1 Occallatibacter sp. | reverse complement strand
AGAGGAATCATAAACGATCAAATCCAGACAGCGAAAGGCCCGGATTTTTCATCCGGGCCTTTCGCTTTGACGCATCGAGCTAAAGCCAATGGCTAGAAGCTAGCAGCTAAAAGCTGTTTTACTGACCGCCTGGTCCGCGGCCGCCACCAGGTCCACCGGGACGGCGGCGGCGACGGCGGGATTTGTTGTCGGTCGGCTTCGGCCTCCCCGCTCCCGGCGCGCCAACCGGCTGACCGACCGGAGCCGGAGCGCCATCGACGCGGTTGAAGTTCGGCTCGTTCTCCTCGTCGATCTCCTCGTCACTCTCCTCGTCGAAGTCGTCTCCGCCTTCGATCAGGATCGTGCTCTGGTTCGACTTGGGTTGACGCTCGTCGAATTCATGGCGTGGCTTGGCGGGCGCTACAGGCGCGGCTTGAACAGCCTGAGACTCGGATGCGGAAATCTCCACATCCTCGACTTCAGCCGGAGCCGAATGGGCCAGCTTGGCCTTCTGCTCCTTGATCAGCGCCTTGCGGCTGAGCTTGATGCGATTGCCTTCGATGGCCAGAACCTTGACCATCACTTGGTCGCCCTCGCGCAGCTCATCCTTGACTTCCTTGACGCGATGCTCGGCGATCTCGGAGATGTGCAGCAGGCCGTCGGTGCCGGGGAAGAGCTCGACAAACGCGCCGAACTCGGCCAAGCGAACCACCTTGCCAAGATAGACCTTGCCGATCTCCGGCACGGCGGTCAGGTTGCCGATGATCTCCAGCGCCTTCTTCAATCCCTCAGCGTCGCAAGAAGCCACGCTGACCTTGCCGGTATCATCCACATCGATCTTTGCGCCAGTCTGCTCGATGATGCCGCGAATCGTCGCGCCACCCTTGCCGATCAGATCGCGAATCTTGTCGGTGGGAATCATCACCGTCTCGATGCGCGGCGCATACTGCGAGCGCTCGGTCCGCGGTCCGTCCAGCACCGCGTCCATCTTGTCCAGCAGGAAGAGCCGCCCCTGACGAGCCTGTTCCATAGCCTTTTGCAGGATCTCGCGCGTCAGGCCGCCGATCTTGATGTCCATCTGCAAAGCCGTGATGCCCTTGCGCGTTCCGGCTACCTTGAAGTCCATGTCGCCGTAGTGATCCTCGGCGCCCGCGATGTCCGTCAGGATGGCGTAGTCGTCGCCCTCCTTGACCAGGCCCATCGCCACGCCTGCCACCGCGCCTTTCAGCTTGATGCCCGCGTCAAACAGCGCGAGGCTCGAGCCGCAGACGGTGGCCATCGATGAAGAACCGTTGGATTCCAAAATATCCGAGACAATGCGAATCGTGTAAGGCGACTCTTCGATGGTCGGCAGAACCGCGGTAATCGCGCGCTCCGCCAATGCGCCGTGGCCTACTTCGCGACGGCCCGTGCCGCCCATGCGGCCCGTCTCCCCCACGCAGAAGGGCGGGAAGTTGTAGTGCAGCATGAAAGGCTTTTTCTTGTCGCCTTCATAGCTCTCCAAGCGCTGGCCTTCGTCGGCGGTGCCCAGCGTGGCCGTAACCAGAGCCTGCGTCTCGCCGCGAGTAAACAGAGCCGAGCCATGTACGCGCGGCAGAACGCTGGTCTCGATGGTGATTTGGCGAATCTGATCGAACTCGCGGCGATCCGGCCTGATCCGTTCCTTGGTCACCTGCTCGCGGAAGATTCTCTCGCGCAGCTTCTCGTAATAGTGAGCCAGCTTCTTCTTGGCGGTGGGATCGTCGGCTGGCAACTCAGCAGCCAGTTCGTCCTTGATCGCCTTGACCAAATCTTGGCTCTCCAGCTTGTCGTGCGTCTTGGTGTCGAGCGCGTCCTTGAGCCGGACTTCAATCTTGGCCTTGAGTTCAGCGAAGTAGGCTTCGTCAAACTCCGGCGCGGTGAAGGCCCGTTTGGGTTTGCCGGCCAGTTTCACCAACTCTTCGATCGCGGCGACAATCTTCTTGATTTCGCCGTGGCCAAACTCGATAGCCGCCAGAATGATCTCTTCCGACTCTTCCTTCGCGCCAGACTCGATCATCACAATGCCGTCCTTGTGCCCGACCACCATGATGTTGACAGTGGTCGCGGCGCGCTCGGAGTATGTCGGGTTGATGACGAACTCGCCCTCGACGCGGCCCACGCGCACCGCGCCTACTGTGGCGCCGAAGGGAATGTCAGAGAGAGCCAGAGCGGCGGCGGCGGCGTTGATGCCAACCACGTCGGGATCATTCTCCTTGTCGGCGGAGAAGACCAGAGCAATCAACTGCGTCTCGTTGCGGAAGCCGTCAGGGAAGAGCGGGCGCAAGGGGCGGTCGATCTGCCGGCAGGTCAGAATTTCTTTTTCGCTGGGCCGGCCTTCGCGCTTGATGAAGCCGCCGGGAATGCGTCCGCCGGCGTAAGTGTATTCGCGGTAATCGACGGTAAGGGGGAAAAAGTCGATGCCTTCCCGGGGATCGGGTGAGGCTACGGCCGTGGCGAGAACAACGGTTTCGCCCGTGGTCACCAGTGCGGCGCCAGAGGCCTGCTTGGCCATGCGACCGGTCTCAAAGACCAGCCGCTTGCCTCCAGCAAGCTCGACGGTTACTTCATGCTTAGACATAGAGTCCTCGTTTCATTGTGTTCGCTAGGGAAACTTGTGGGGGAATGCGCTGGAGGGCAAGGCGATGGGGTGCCCCAGGTCCCGATTCTGGGACCTGGGAAACTAGGAAGCTCGATTTTTCAGCAGCAATGACGGCGCTCAGCTCATAGCTCCGCGCCGTCCCTGGCTGCGGGTCGACTTCGCCAGGTACACCATGGCCCCTGGTCCTGTATAGAACGGGGGCCGTGACCAATACTCGGTCTGGGCGCTTCCGGGTCAATGTTGTTGGCTTTCTGGCTACTTGCGAATCCCGAGTTTGCCGATGACGTCGCGGTAGCGATCGGTATCGTGCGTCTTCAGGTAATCCAGAAGGCGGCGGCGCTTGCTGACCAGTTGCAACAGGCCGCGCCGGGAAGCGTGGTCCTTCTTGTGCGTCTTGAAGTGTTCGGTCAGTTCGCTGATGCGCGCACTCAAAATCGCGATCTGGACCTCCGGCGAGCCGGTATCCGTATCATGGGTGCGGAAGCTTTCAATCAGGGTGGTTTTCTTTGCGGTCGCCAGCACGGCGTGTGTTACTCCTCTTGTCTTCTCAGTCCACTCTTCAGTGTCTACAGTGAGATTACCATGAACGACCGCCCTGCGTCATGCGGCCATATACGCCGAGGGGTGACGCGGAGCGGCCTTCAGCCCGTAGATTGACGCCGCACAATTGTCCGGGCTTTAGCTAGCACCTGAGGGACTGCTCGTTCGCGGATAGGACTTGTTCGGAGCTTCCACGGTGTACTGAGTCTGAACTTCGCACAACAAACAAATTGTCATCCTGAGCGAAGTTTGGCGCGTCATCGGGGTCCCCGGCGAGCGATCTTTGCACGCTGGGGTGGTTGAGCGACAAATGTAGTCGAAGGACCTGCGGTTGTTCTTCACACGGATGCAATAAACTTCAGACTGAGGACCCGATAGCAAAATCACGATCGGTGTACCCAGGGGCAATGTCTTAATGTGTTGATTTTCTTAAGAAATCACCACCTCATGTCAACTTTATCCGGGCATGGAAATCGTGGTTTTGCTCTAGCCAATCCGGAAGCTTCTCTCCCTGAACTCCTATTTTCCCCGCGCCTTCCACTTCAAAGGCCTCCACTGCCGCCTCCAGCAGATGCAACTCCGTACCAGAACTTGACATAGAGTCCCAGTCCAGCCAAACTGAAAGAGAACTGATGTACTAATTAGAGGACCGCTATGCGAGACACACCTCCGCAAGGTATCTACAAAGTTCAGGCCCTGGACCGCGCATTTGCCGTGCTCGACCTGCTGGGAGAGAACGGAAGCCCGCTGGGATTGGCCCAGGTAGCCGCCGCGCTGCAATTGCACAAGAGCACCGCGCACCGCTTCCTGATGGTTCTGGAGAGGCACCGCATGGTGGAACGCACCACAAACGGTAAATTCCGCCTGGGGCTGAGGCTCTTTGATCTGGGCAATCGCGCCATCGAGCAATATGATCTGCGCGAACGTGCCCAGCCGCACCTGCGCCGATTGGTGACTGAGACCGAGGAGACAGCCCACCTGTGCATTCTCGAGGGCGCGCACGTCATCTACATCGACAAGATTGAGCCGGCACGCTCGGTACGCATGATTACCCGCATCGGCGCCAGCAACCCGGTGCACTGCACATCGGTCGGCAAGGCCATTCTGGCGTTTCTGCCGGAAGAGCGGATCGCCGATATTCTCCGCCGCATCCGCTTCGAGCGCTTTACGAATCGCACCATCGCCACCCCAGAGGCCCTGCGCGTCGAGATCGAGAAGACCCGCCGCCGTGGCTATGCCGTCGATGACGAGGAGTTGGAGGAGGGCTTGCGCTGCATCGCGGTGCCGGTCCTGGATGCGCAGCGGCTGCCGGTCGCCGCGGTCAGCGTCTCCGGGCCGTCCTTCCGCGTGACCGCGCAAAAGCTGCCTGCAATCGCCAACCACCTGCTCCAGTGTGTGCGGGGAATCTCAACCGATATGGGCTTCGTCTCAACCGGAAGAGGTAATCGCGCTGTCTGGTCGGCCTAGAGCCTGTCATCGAATTCCGCATGGGCAGCGCCGGGAGCCGATTTTTCTCGGTTCTATTGATCCAGCCCATAGATATTGAGACCAGGGTGCCCCATCCATTCAGCGTTCTTTGCTGGATGGGTGGGAAACGATGGCACCATTGGAGGTCCGGATAAGTAAATATCCTCCGGCAAAGCCGGGGGGGCTCCCGTTGCAAAATAGAGGGTGCAACTTCAATCGTGGCCTATCCGCACGCTCCGCGATTTGCAGATTATTTCCTCCTCAGGGAACATAATAAAATGATGAACTATAAACAGAGCCACGGGCTTTTCCCGGTCCCTCACTTCCCAGCCCCTCAGCCTCTTTTCCCCCATTTTTCGCCCCCCCCCCACCCCCCCCTAAAGATTCCCAAAACCTTGCAGGTAATTAACTCGCCAACACCGCAATCCACCGCGTTTCATCCTGAAAAAAGGCCGCCCATCAGGCAGCCTCTAGTAAGAAGACGGATGAGTGCAAACTCAATGGCGCGCAAGCGCCGTCTGCCCACCGCAGTTGGTTACCAGCTTCCCCAGGCGCGGCTGATGTAATCCGTCAGAGTCATTGAAACCAGAACCAGAAACATGAAGATGCCAGAGCAGACGGTCAGCTTGGTCAGCTTTGAGCTGTACTTCACGTGCATAAAAAACAGCACGACCAGAATCGCCTTGGTGCTGGCAATGGCCAGCGCAATGACGGGATTCCAGGGGCCGAGATCAATGAAAGACGCCCAGACCGTGAGACCAGTACCCGCCAGCAGCGCGAAAAGAATGGCCACATAGACCTTGGGACCGACAATAGGATGCGCGTGTTCGTTTGTTTCGATCATGCCGATTTTCCTTTGACTGTTCGCACCTAACGAACCTCTAAACAAGTAGGCGCTTTGAAAGGGCACGGCTTTAGCCGTGCCGCAAAGGCTGCAAAATCAACGAGGGCTTTAGCCCCTGAGGGAATGCTGGTACGCAAAGAGAACTTGTTCAGAGCTTCCCTAACTGTGAAATGTCTACTGTCTGCTGTCAATGTCTGCTGATTAGATAAAGCAGCGCGAAGAGATAGATCCAGACAATGTCGACAAAGTGCCAGTAAAGGCCGAAGTTTTCAACGAATGTCACATGGCCAGATGTATAAGCTCCGGCACGAGCGCGAAAAATCATGAATCCCAGAATGCCGATGCCGATGATCATGTGCAGCGCGTGCATTCCGGTCATCAAAAAGTAAAGCGAGAAGTAGAGTTCGGTCTTGCGCGCCATGTCCAGCGTCAGCGGCTTGTCGCCGGCGGCCTTGGCGGCCTCGTCGTGCTCTGGATCGAGAAACGATTGCATACTGTAGTGAAAGCCGGGAACGTGGTGCTTCTCAATCTTCTCTTTGTACTCGACCGTCTTGATGCCGAGAAAGCCCAAGCCAAGAATGAAGGTCAGAGTGAGGCAGAGAACCAGTCCGCGCCTGCGCCGCGTCTCGGCGCACCAAACGCCCATCGCCATCGTGAAGCTGGAGAGGATCAGCACCAGCGTGTTGGTTGTTCCCCAAACCACATTCAACTGGTGAGAGCCGGAGACAAAGGCCAGATAATACCAGTTGCGGTAAACCAGATAGGCGGTGAACAGACCGCCGAAAAACATGACTTCAGTCAGCAGAAAAAGCCACATGGCGAAGCTGCTGGCGTCAGCCTGCTGCGCGGCCGTATTGAAGTGATGGCGCAGATAAGACGGGTGCTCCTGCTCGGCGCAGTGAACGGCGTTGGCGGCGTTGGCGAGGTTATGGTTATCCGGCACTGGTCGCCTCCGTTTCTTTCTGCGTCTGCTGCTGGCCTTCCAGCCACTCGTAGTCGTAGGCTTCGTGGTCCATCACCGGCATGACGGCAAAGTTCTCCGTCAAGGGCGGCGACTGC
>JBEKDX010000173.1:0-6510 GCA_050014135.1 Occallatibacter sp. | reverse complement strand
TGTAGAACTCGTTCGGCCTGTCCAGTGTGGTTGCGCGCAGCAGAAATTTTCTTCGCCCAACCTTCACTCACCAGGAAACGAATCGCCAGTGTCGGAAGCGAACCTTCGCCTTGATCGTAGGCTGAAAGCAATTTACGGCGCAAATCATCTGCAAGGGGTTTTCCCATGTCGTTGTTCGCCGCGGAGAGTCGCCAGAAACAGTCTACACTATTTGAGAAAATGCTCTATTCTTTCTGACCACAAACAATCTGATTTTGAGCATTGAACCGACATTATCCGGTGGAGGTTGGAAGAAACATTCCGTCAGCATGGCCCTATATTCTTTATGCGTCCATGCTGACGGCAAGTAGGCGGCCCACGTCACTGGTGTTTCTCGATGAAGCCCGTTTTTGAGCATGGTTCCGTAACCTGTGCTGGAGTTCATGGAGACGTCGGCGGCCTTTGTGCCGTGCGCCGATCCAGGTCCGACGCATATAAATGGACCAGACTTGCTATATGCAAATCGGGGGTAGAGCTGTGACAAGGGGATATGGACAACCCCTTGAAGTATTTTTCTGAGTGAACGGACCCTCGGGTGGAGCGGAATCGGGAGCATTTGCTTGAAGAGATTCTGCTCATTGCCATTGCGGCGGTTTTGAGCGGCGCCGAAAGCTGGAATGACATTGCCGATTACGGCTTGAACAAGCGGGAGTGGCTGAAGACGTTTCTTCGGCTTCCCGGCGGCATCCCTTCGCATGACACCTTCAATCGGGTCTTTGCGGCGCTGGACCCGGAAGAGATGGAGCGTGGCTTTGCCACCTGGGTTTCGTCGATCGCCAGACTGACGGCGGGCGAGGTGGTGACCATCGATGCCATGGGCTGCCAGCGCGAGATCGCGCAGCGAATTATCGACAAGAAAGCCGACTATGTGTTGGCGGTCAAGGACAATCAAGGGCTGCTGGCCGAACAGGTGCGCGATTCGTTTTTGCTGCAGCCGTCCGACGCGGTGGCCGAGGAAATCGACTGCGGCCACGGGCGGGTCGAGCAGCGCAAGTGTTCGGTGATTGCCGACTTGAGCATGATCGAGAAAGCTGCGGAGTGGGCGTCTTTACAGGGTTTGGTGCGTATCGAGAGCGAACGGTATCACAAGGTGTCGGGAAAGATCGAACGCGAAATTCGTTACTACATTACCAGTCTTCGGCCCGACGCAGCGCGGCTGAACGCGGTGATTCGCCAGCACTGGGGCATCGAAAACAAGCTGCATTGGGTACTGGACGTGGGCTTCGGCGAAGACCTGGACCGAAAACGAACAGGCCATGCCGCGCAAAATTTTTCCCTGCTCAACCGCATCGCGCTGAACCTTCTGAGACGAGAAACGACCTTCAAGCGCGGCATCATAGGCAAAAGGCTCAAAGCCGCCTGGAACCACCCCTACCTGCTGAAATTACTGGGAATTTGATATGCGTCGGCCCTGTGCGCCGATCCCGTTTAGGAGAGTACTTTTTCTGCACGGTTCGGGCCGCTCAGCATGGCGCAGGAGCTTCTTTATGCCCAGAAAGCCAAAGACTTCCCGGCTCGCCTGAGTTTCACAGCCTCATTCCGTTGATCCCAACGCAGCGGGCATCGACATCGGTGCAACCGAGATTTACATCGCCGTGCCGGTGGACCGCGACCAGCGTCCATTGCGTTGTTTCTCCACCTTCACGGAAGACTTGCTGGCTGCCGTCGACTGGCTTCAGAACTGTCGGATTACAACCGTGGCCATGGAGTCAACCGGAGTCTACGGGATCCCGTTATTTCAGATTCTGGAAGCGCGCGGGTTGAAGGTCTGTCTGGTCAACGCTCGTCACGTCAAGAACGTTCCGGGGCGCAAGTCCGACGTGTGCGATTGTCAGTGGTTGCAGCATCTGCATTCAGCAGGATTGTTGCGCCCCAGCTTCCGCCCAGAGCAGCAGGTCTGTGCCGTCCGTACTCTGGTGCGTTACCGTGACAGCCTGGTGCAGTTGTCAGCAGTGCATTTGCAGCATATGCAAAAGGCGCTCGATCAGATGAACTTGCAGTTGCATCACGTGATCTCCGACTTGGGCGGCAAGACAGGCATGGCTATCGTTGATGCGATCCTGGCAGGAGAGCGAGACCCGCGCCAACTGGCCAAACTGCGCGATCCGCGCACCCATGCCAGCCAAGAGACCATCGCAAAATCTCTGGTGGGCGACTATCGTCGCGAGCATCTGTTTACGCTGCGCCAGTCTCTAAGGAACCTCTGATCATGTCCTGATATTTTTCCGCGTTGAAGGTTGGCGACTATTGTTCTGGTTCAATTCCGCATTGCGACGGTAATTTCAAGGGTAAATGAGGTTTGCGCGGTCTTGTTTCTGCGTCTCAGGAGGCCGTTTTTCGGCCTCCTGAGACACTACGCCCTCAGCGGGGCCAACTGCGGCGTCAACCGCTTGCGATGTTGGTAGAGATTGACCAACGCGAAGACCGTCAGAAGCCATTCATGATTTTTCTTAATGCCGCGATAACGCACTTTACTGATCCGGCGTGAAACGAATGCGTGATTACAACGTCTAAATGGTATGAGTTCACGCGATGGCAGGAAGTTGACCGAGGCCGTGCTGAATGAGCGGCGCAGGCTGGCGGTCAAGATGGTTTTGGGCGGAGCGACGCTGGCTCGATCCGCCCAACAATGCGAGCTGGCCGAGCGCACGGTATGGGGAGCGGTCAAGGCGTATCGACAGGGCGGCTGGCCAGCGGTGAAGGTGCGCCACGGTCATCGGCCCCAGGGTGCGGGCCGGGCACTGAGTCCGCACCAGGAGCGGGAAGTGCAGCGATTGATTCGCGATCATGTTCCCGACCAATTGAAAATGAACTACGCTTTGTGGAGCCGTCAGGCGGTGAGCGAGTTGATTGCGCGCCGCTTTGAAATCAATCTGGCCGTGCGCGCGGTGGGAGAATACCTCAAACGCTGGGGCTTTACGCCGCAACGGCCGCTCAAAAAGGCCTATGAGCAGAACCCGGAAGCGGTGACCAAGTGGGTCAACGAGGAGTATCCGGAGATAGCCAAAGCCGCGAAAACAGAGGGCGCGGAGATACATTGGGGCGATGAAACCGGCCTTCGCTCCGACGATGTGCGCGGCCGCGGTTACGCGCCGAAGGGCAAGACTCCGGTGGCGCTGGCCAATGCCAATCGGGCCAAGCTGAGTGTGATTTCGACGGTGACTAACAAGGACCAGATGCGCTGGAAAGTCTTTTCGGGCGCGCTGAACGCGAAGATTCTTGTCGGCTTTATGAAGCGACTGGTGCATGGGCGTGAAAAGCGGGTTTTCCTGATCTTGGATAATTTGCGCGTACACCACTCCAAGGCCGTGAAGAAATGGCTTGCGGAAAACGAAGAGAAGATCGCGGTCTTCTATCTGCCGAGTTACTCGCCGGAGTTGAACCCGGATGAGTTGCTCAACGCGGACTTGAAACAGCGTGTGACCAAGGCCGCCCCGCCAAGAACCAAGACGGCGCTGACGCGCACCGCCATCGGCGCACTGCGCAGCATCCAGAAACAGCCGGAACGCGTCGAGAACTACTTCGGTCAGAAAGATGTTGCCTATGCAGCCTGACCGCATTCCTTCCATGTCGGATCAATAAAATATTGCACAGCGCAGCTCGATTTAGTTAAGGTCTGATTAATATCTTAGGCGGTTCCAGATATTGAGTGGATAGCAGGGGCAGATCAAGCCTCCTTATGGATGTAGATCACAGTTATGAATTGTATTTGTTGTGGTAAGCGCGGCCGTGTAGCAGCCGCGGAGCAAAGAATACCAATTTGCAAAGGCTTGCATAGCATAGGGGCCTCAATAGAAATCCGTGAACAAGTCGCCCGGCTTGACGGAAAGGGCTTTTGCCAGCTTCACGATGTTCTCCAGTGCGATGTTCCGTTCGCCGCGTTCAACTCCGCCTATGTAGTTGCGATGCAGTCCGGCGCGCTCGGCCAGTTCCTCCTGGGAATAGCCCCGCTCGTCGCGGAGTTGCCGCAACCTTGAGCCAAATCGGGACTTATACCAATCTGTCATCAGACATAGAGTATTCATGCCGCTTTCTCGAAGATCCATGGGAAGGCGGTCATGGAGCGTAGTTCCTCGGGCGCTTCATGCAAATGGCGCAGACTCGTTTCGACTGTATCCATCACCTCGTCCAAAGTGGTGAAGATTTGATTGCGTATATCGTTCTCGCGGATGTACTCCCAGACGTGTTCGGCCGGGTTCAGCTCCGGCGAGTAGGGCGGCAGCGGAAGCAATCTCATGTTGGCTGGCACGGTCAGCTCATGGGCCTTGTGCCAACCGGCTCCGTCCAAAAACATCACGCAATATTCGCCGGGAAATTGCGCCGCAGTCTGGGCCAGAAAGATGCTCATCAAACGGGCATCGACCCACGGCAAAATCATCGAAGACATTTGTCCATCGGCGGGGCAGACAGCCACGTATGCGTAGATATATTCACGGACCAATTGACTGCAAACAGAGGGCCGCAAGGGCAGCGGCGCCCAACAGCTTCGCGCGTCGCTGATACGCCCGAAGCGTCCCTCGTCTTGAAACAGCACGCGCATCGGAGTGCCAGAAGGAAGGCTCTGGGCTATGTTTTCGAGGGTTTGCGGAAGTTTTTTTGAAGGCCTCCATGATCGCCGCATCCTGCGTGGTGTGGTGCGGGCGCGGAGTCAGTTTTCGCCATTCGTGACGATGCAACAGGCCGTAGATGTAGTCGATGGAAACCTCGTGGCCGAGCTTTTTCGCAAGTGCGGAAGCCAGTTGCTTGGCGGTCAGCAGATCGCCGCTTTGGGCCTGCGTCAGATGCTCGGCAAGGAAGGCACGCTCCTCCTCTAAACTCATCATCCCCCAGCGCCGTCCGCCTCGCCCTTTGCGGTCGAGTCCAATGGGGCCAAGTGTGTTGTATTCACAGACCCATTTCCAAACTGCCTGCGTTGAAACCGCCAACAGGTCGGCCACGCGATGTGCGGCGAATGGTCCGGCGTGGGTAAGCCAGATCGCCAATCGACGCTGGTAGGCAGTCTTATCGGGAGCTTCCTTGACCCAAGCAACCAGTTGATCCACCGTGAACCAAGGACTCAAAGAGGACGGCTTGCGCATTCTGCTCCCCCTGAGGACAGAATGTCATTACTCTATGTTTGTTGTCAAACTGGTATTAACGGAGTGTGGGGCCACATCTCCATGCTCGGAGGCTGACCACTATGCGTCTACACACGATGAGTGTGATAATGTCCTGGTTGGAGTTGCACTATGCGCTGCTCTCGCCCTGTGCTCTGTCGGAAACTGCCCCAGTTGACAGGAAATTCACCGGGTTGAGCCAGCATTGAGATGGAAGGCGTACGATTCTTAAGGAAGTAGAGGGAGGACCCATGAAAACCGATTTCATCGACTGTCCAGAAGTGGCGGGAAAGACAATTCAATTGCTCCGGATTCACCGGGACACGGGCGACGGGACGCGCGTCCAGATCGAGCTGACGGACGGAAACAGCTTCACCTGCTACGTCAAGGTCCGTCCAGATGTGGAAGCAACCTTATATATGGGCGGCACCGGGGCACCGGAAACCATTCGCGACTACAAATTGTAGGCAAAATCCTCCCCCACAAACCCGGTCGTTATTCCCAAATGGAATAACGGTCTCCCTGGAATTCATTGGACGCGGCTGCCAAACCGCCCTAACTTTGCGCTTATGCTGACGCACTCGTCAGCGGAGGTGCAAAGTGAATCGATTCCGCCGCATCTTCCGATTCGATACCGCTCGTAATCGGCTGCTCATTCCGTCCGCCGTCCGGCTGACGGGACAAACCATCAAAACCACTCTCCACTCAGCCATCCGCGCGATGGTCCCAACCCTTCTTGCGCTCTCGTTTGCTGGCGTAGCCCATGCCCAAGGGACGATGGACTTCTCTGGCGCTACCACGCTGATGAATACCTTCAAAACCTTCGCCATCTATGCGGGCGCGGTGATCTGCTTCGGCGGATTGATCTTCGCCGGAATTCGCATGATGTCGGGAAGATTCCAGGACGCGATTCCAGGTCTCTTCGGCGCGCTCTTTGGAGCTGCCGTATTGGGCTGGGGCGCTGGCTGGATTGGCTCGCTCACCGGGCAGACGATGCAATAGGAGGCGGCCATGACCAAGCGAGGAGAACCGTTGCCAATCAATCAGGCGCTCAATAGGCCACGAGCCAAGCTCGGATTGGACCTCAGCGCATGGATGGCGATCGTATTCGTCTGCGTAACGGTTTTCCTCGTGGGGCTCCGCGTCGTGGCGCTGATCGCGTTTCCGTCGCTGGCCATTGGCGCGTGGCTCGTAGTCCGCAAACATCCCAAGATGTTCGAGCTTTGGGGATTGAGTCTGAACCAGAGGTCCTACTATGACCCGCGTAAACACTGAGCAACAGAGATATACGCCGTGGTTCGCCAAGGCCGGAGCCGCGTGCAGCATCGTTCCGATTGCACGCTTCGTCAACGACCGGATCTTCGCGCTGAAGGGC
>JBEKDX010000172.1:0-6569 GCA_050014135.1 Occallatibacter sp. | reverse complement strand
TAGAGAGAACAGCAGCCGCGGGAGACGAAATCTTGAGCAGCCGCGCCGCCATGTTGGCCGGAAAGGTGTGGCTGTGAATCAAGTCGGGCTGGAATACGCGCAAAAAGCGGCGGGCGCTGAGCAAACCGGCGAGGAGGCTGGCGGGATTGCTGCGCATATCGAGACGGACGGGGACAAGAGTGGCGGGCCACTCCTCGGGTTGACGGCCGCGAAGCACAACGAGCGCGACCGTGTGGCCGCGCGCCGCCATGCGCTCAGCCAGCGCCAACACCTGCCGTTCCGCTCCGCCGATGCCGAGCGAGGTAAGCATATACACGATCCGCATTGCACCCAATCCTGCGTGAGTCAGGTGGGACGATGATAACGCGCGTGGACGGTCTTTGGCAGCCTCCCGATTTGAACCGGCGCTTGGCGCGAGTTTCATTGCGCACCACATGAAGCTGGGCCGCCTTCCTCCCGCTGTTTGGCGATCTGGTAAACTTGGTATGCTGTCAAGGAAAACGAGGAGGTTCCATGAGTTTGGGCGAGTGGGTGAAATCCAATGCCGAATATGGCCGGCGGCTAGTAGGCTCCGGAATCGAAGGGGCGCGCTCCGGCCAGGAAGAATTCCTGGATGGAGAACCTCTTGCTCCTTTTCTTGGCGAGTCTGTCAAGGGCGCTCTGGTGCCCGCCGCGATTGGCGCCTGCGTCGGCGTGCTGGTGGGCTACCCAATCTGTAAGCGGAGATCCACGTCTTCCTCGGTAGCGCTGGTTTATGGATTGCTGGGTTGCGCGATCGGTCTGGGCGCAGGCTTCGCCTGGCAAAGCCGCCATCTGGGCGCGAGCGTCGCTGAAGGCGCGTTGAAGAATATCGGAAAGACGCGCGATGAGCGGTGGCTGACCAAGAATCCCATCGACTACGCGTAGATCTTATCAATTAATAATTTGAGCATCTCGCTGATCTTATGGATCGAGGGGCGAGTGCGTGGAATTAGAGCTTATTCGGAAATTGTGTAGACCGGGATTTTGCCGGTATCCCACCCACTCCGCAAAAAACTCGGAATGGATGGGGCACGGAAGTTTAAAGCAAAAGCTAAAATGCTATAGTGTTGCCGCAATGTCGATGGCGCGAGAGCGAATCGGCGATTCACTCCCGCGCCACCTTGGTCAAGCTATTTCACATTGACTACCTTGCCATCCTTGAAGACGACCTTCATGTCGTTGTAGTAATAGATGACGCGCTCACCCAAGTTGGCCACCCGAGTCGGCGTTCCCATAGACGCCTGTACCTGGCCGGTGGTCTGGCCGAGTGAAACGGAAATAGCCGGGGCCGCGGCAGCAGCATCTGGCACAGCCGCATTTGCATCCGGCCCAGCCGCTGTTGCAACTTCATTTGAGCCAGGAGCAGCCGGAGCAGCATCAGCAGCGCCAGAAGGAGGTGTGCTGCTGTCCTGCGTTGCTTCGGATGTTACATCCTTCTCTGCCTGGTCAGCCTGCTGACCCTGCTGCTGGATATCGGCTGCGTCAGCGGGATCGGCAGGAGGCGCAATCTGGGCATACGCGGTCTGCGTCGGCGGAGCCTGGGCCGAAGGAGGCGCCGGCGGCAAACCGCCGTTGCCCTGCTTGGCTTGCAGATCCTGGAGGCCTTGGTCGATGGTCGCCCGCAGCTGGTTCTGCATCTCCTGCAAGTCGGTCAACTGGACCGTGACGGTGTCGGATTTCGCGCACTCATTGCCGCCCTTGCTGGCCAGCACAACCAGATTCGCGTTGGTTGCGTTGGCATCCGGAGGAGTCTGGAGCAGCAGCACATCGCCATCGCTGACCGCGCACTCCTGCCCGTTGACATCCGTCAGGTCAAGAGGGCTTCCGGCCACAAAGACGTGCGGATGGCCGTCGCTCAACATACGCGCAATTCCGCTGGAACCGGGGTCGACATCCTGACCCTGGGCGGTCTGTGCCGCCTCGGAGTTTTCCAAGGCCAACTGAGCTTTCACCTCGTCGGCAATCTGCTGTTTCACGTCAGGTGTCAGAATCGGTGTGCCACCGGCGGCCGAGGGAGCGCCATCCACTTCGCCAGCTTCCTGATGCGCCGCATAGGCGGCCTGGAGATCCTGCGAGATCAGATAGTCTGTCAGCCAGAAAGCGGCGCTGGGATAGACCGGGTAGGGGGCGAAGTAGCCGCCGTAGTAGCCGTACCAGGGGCTGCCTCCCCATCCCCAGCCGAAGACGATCGGAGCGCGCCAGGGGTTGTATGCCCACCCGTAGAAGCCGGGGGCAAAGAAGACTCCCGGAGCATAAACGCTCAACGCTAACCCGCGGTAGCCATAGCCGCGGTAATAGCGGTTGTATTCATGGCCATGGTAGTAGTAGGCGCGGCGGCCAAAATCGTGGCCGTGGTAGCTGTACCCGCGCTGCACGTATCCGGGGCGGCCGCGCTGTGCATAAAGCCGGCTGCCATCATGGCGCTGCACCATGACACTGCGGTTGCCGTTCAGTCCGTGATGGACGTCCATTCCGCGTCTGGCGTCATGCACGTCGCTCACTCTGCCGTTGGGCCGGGTGCGCACCGCGCTGCCGCTCTTGGTGACTTGTTCATGGCTGCCCTTGGGCGCGGGACCACTATGAATTGCCGAAGGGTGTGCGCCTCCTGCGCCTCCTGGGTGCCCACCGCCGGTGGTAGTAGTATGACCAGCAGCTCCTCCGGTCGTAGTAGTGTGCGTTCCGGTGGTGGTGGTTGTGTGAGTGCTGGTAGTCGTGGTCGTATGAGTGCCGCCACCGTTCGCGGTTGGGCCATGGCTGCCAGCACCGCCGGTCGTCGGTCCATGCGTGGTAGCCCCGCCAGTGGTTGGGCCGTGCGATGCTCCGCCGCCAGAGGGTTTAGCGACTGGATGAGCTGCAGGCGCCGGCTTGGGAGCAGCCGACTTCGTTGATGCTGAACAGGCTACGCCGCCAAGCCCCACGAACACGGCAAGAATAAGTGCTACCGAGCCATTTCGGATGGCCCTATGGAGAAGTTGCGTTGTCATTGAATCCCCTTTTCCCTTTCAATCCTTTGGTCCCGCGCCCGGTTTCTGAGCAAGGAAGCCGCTCCGTGAACCTCGCCACGCGAAGAAGCTACTCAACGTTACTGACTTTTCCATTGGTGAAGGTCACCTTCATGTCCTTGTAGTAGAAGATCTCCTTCACTCCCAGCTTGGCAACTCTCACCGGCTGTCCGAAGCCAGCGATCACCTGATCCTTGGTCTGGCCCAATTCGATTGTTGGCGGCGGAGCATCGGCCGGAGGAGGCGGTGGAGCAATGGCCTGGATCACGGCAGGAGGCGGAGGCTGTTCAGGCGCCGGAGTGGGAGCCTGCTGGCCGCCCTGATCGTCACCACCCGCCGCCGTCAGCACCTCAGCCACCATTTTCATGACATCATCCACGGGTGGCACAACCTTCTTGTTGGGAAACGGAATCTTGAGGTTCGCGTAGTAGCGGACGTCGTCGTAGGGATCGCTGTAAAGCTGGAAGAGCACCCCGTCCGGCTGGACCTGAATACTGGTAACCCAGCACTTCTCCCCCACCACGAACGGGCGATGCGGGTAATCGTTGGAGGTTGTGCCTTCCGCCGAGCGCATTGAAATCAGCACATCTTTTCCGAAGCCGCGCATACCTTGCGAAATGCTCCCATTCTTATAGGTATTCGACGGCGGCAGCGGAGAAGCCACGGCATACATTATCAGTCCTGGTTTTTGGATCTCGACAACATCTCCGGCCTTCACGATGTCCGATCTATCAGCGGTCGTTCTGGTCAATTTGAACTGAGAGTTGAGCTTAAGCTGAATCGCCGCCGGGTCGCCGGCCTGCGCGGCCATCGAGAGAGAGAGCATCCATGGAATAACACCTAGCCCTATTGCGCTAATGCCCCGTAACTGAACCATAAGCTGTTTTTACCTCTCATAAGAAGTGTCAAAACCACCCCATGATTGCATGAAGTCTAAGGTGCGCGCCCAGCGTTGTCAAGCGCACCAAGTCCGGCAATTTCTGTTGATTGAAACACGGATTGTGGCAGAAAGTAGCACACACTGCTACATATCTTTTTGAATATCCGATGAATCACCGGACTCGTCGCTGGAGCTATCCAGCTCGGCCAATCCCACGGTGTCCAACGCATGTTCGCGGTTATAGTCTTCGACCGGCATCTTGCCATCCCACCAGGCCCAGTTCATCGGATAGACATCGGGATCGAGAAAGACCTGATAGAAGTGCCAGACCACAATCGCCAGCGTGGCGAGGATGGCCTCGTAGAAATGGACGGCGGTCGCCACGTCCACCCACCAGCGCGCCAGCAAATTGCCGGTTGCGACGTTGGCCCATAGCATCACTCCGGTCACGGCCATCAGCACCGAGCCCCAGACTAGCGCCCAGTACTCCGCCTTCTCCGCATAACTGAAGCGGCCAAACTTAGGCTTCTCGTTGCTCAGGCCCAGGTAATATCGCATCGTTCCCCAGGCATCAAAGGCATCTTTGGGGCGCGGCGCTACGTCCGAGATCAGCCGCCTCCCTTCCCTGCTGATCGCCAGATAGAAGAGGTGATAGATTCCGGCGCTGATCAGGATAACTCCGGCGAGACGATGAGTTATGCTGCGCACTCTCTCGCTCATGGCCAGCACGTCGGCCAGCCATGAGTTGGGAAACTTGAGGGCGAAGCCGGTAATGACAAGGATTATGAAGCTGGAAAGCAAAATCAGGTGCTGCCAGCGCTGGTTGACGCTCATGCGCGTCATCTTCGGATTCTGCATCGCGCGGCGCGCAACGGCTTTGCTCCGCCAGATAATCGCGTTGTGCAGGAACATCGCGCCAATCACGGCAAAGATCAACACTAGATAGAACCAACGCACCCAGCGAACGGCAACCGAGCCGATATCTTTCGACCGGCTGCCGCCCATGTGCACCTTGGTCAGAGTGAACTTGCGAGTCACTCCCTGGTGGCACTTGCCGCAGGTCGCATCGAGATTGGCGGCATTGATGGTGGAGCGGGGATCGCTCGAGGGCAGGATATTATGCACGCCGTGGCAACTGGCGCAGTTGGCCGCAACCAGTGAGCCGCCTTTTGCGGCCAACCCATGATAACTATCAAAGTAAGTTGTAACTCGGTTTCCAGGCACGCCGAACTCCTGCGAGAGACGCACGCCTTCATGGCAGCGCGCGCAAGTAGTACGCGCGATGTTCTGCTCTGAAACAGATGAGTTAGGATCGAGGTGCGCTTTGATAGAGTGGATTCCGTGGCAGTCTGTGCAGACCGGGGCAAGCCCGTTTCCACGCGCGATAGCCTGTCCGTGAATGCTTGCGGTAAAGGTCTGCGTAATCTCGGCATGACATTTGCCACAGGTGGCGGGAACATTGAATTTGTAGATTGGAGACTTGGCGTCGTTGGCGGGCAGAATCTCGTGCGCGCCGTGGCAATCGGTGCAGACCGCGGCCTTCTTCGATCCCTTTTCAATCGCCAATCCGTGAACGCTTTGCTGATAAGAGACGAAGGGCTGTCCGCTCTCGCCATTGGATTCCATCAGAAATGTTTGCCCATGACACCGGCCACAGGTGGCGGGAATCTTTGCATGGTTGACCGGCGACTCAGGGTCATCAGCGGCGAGAATCTGGTGCGCGCCTCCGTGGCAGTCTTCGCAATTAGCCGCCGCCGCACCGCCTTTGGCCGCCTTGGTGTGCTGACTGTGCTGATAGGCGGTCTGTTCGTCGGCATGGCAATCGGCACAGGTGATCTTCTTGGGCATGGTCTCATGAATCAAGCCCTTCACATCCTTGTGGCAATCCACGCAGGCGAACAAACCGCCGTGGATCGAATGCTTCAGCTTGTTCTCATCCACGTACAGGCTGACATCCCTGCCGTTCACTACCTTGGACAAGGTAGTGTCCGAGTGGCAGGCGAGGCAATCCTTGTCCTTGGGCTTGTGCTCAGCGCTGGCTGCGCAGGCGCAAGCAAGCAATGATAAAAAGATAAGCAGGGTAAAAGCTATCTTGCTCTTGTCCCCATTCAACTTATACAACCAGGACATACATTCCTCATTACTCTCTGAGATAGGCGCTCAGCGTCAGGACAAGAAGTACTAGTCCGATAAGAATTGCAGAAAAACCAACGACTTTACTGAAGTTAACCAACCAGAGCGCTGGCTTTGCAGAAATTCGCGCCTCGAGTTTTCCTTGGGCGGCAAGCCTTTGATACTCTTGCGGGCGCTTGGTCTTGAACTCTTCTTCGCTCTCGACGCCGGTGAATACCACCATATCCATGGGAAAACTGTCAGGGCGCAGATGGGTGTTGACGAAGTGGATGGAGAAGATGAAAAGAATGGCAAGCAGACCTTCTTCGGAGTGAATGACCAGCACGGCATTCAACGCCCATCCCGGCAGAAAGCGCGCGAAGAAGGGAGCAAACCACATCGCATAGCCGGAAAAGCCGATCACGATCATGCCCCAGAAGACGGCCCAGTAATCGAATTTCTCCCAATAGGCGTAACGGTCGAATTGCGGTTTTTCCCCGAAACCAAGAAACCAGCGAAGGTGTCCCAACAGGTCCTTCACGTCCTTCCAGTTA
>JBEKDX010000171.1:0-6655 GCA_050014135.1 Occallatibacter sp. | reverse complement strand
GTCTGGCCCTCGAACTGCGGCTGCGAGAGTTTGACGCTGACCACCGCCACCAGCCCCTCGCGCACGTCGTCGCCGCTCAGGTTCTCCTTCATGTCTTTGAACAGGCCAAGCGACTGGCCAATCGCATTGATCGTGCGCGTCAGCGAAGTCCGGAAGCCGGACAGATGCGAGCCGCCATCGACGGTGTTGATGTTATTGGCGAAGCTGAAAACGGTCTCCGAGTAGCTGTCGTTGTATTGCAGCGCAATCTCGATCTCGACGTTGTCGCGCATCGCCTCCATCATGATCGGCTTGTCATGCAAGACGGTCTTGCCGCGATTCAGATGCTTGACGAACTCGGCGATACCGCCGGCATACTTGAACTCCGCCCGCCGGGCCTCGCCGGTCTTGGCGTCGGCCGTGCGCTCGTCAGTGAGTGTAATCTCCAGGCCCTTGTTCAGGAAGGCCATCTCGCGCAATCTCTGCGCCAGCGTGTCGTAGTTGAATTCGGTGACGGTGAAGATCGTCTTGTCCGGCAGAAAATGAATCTTGGTGCCGCGCCGCTTGCTGATGCCCGCCTTGCGCAACTCGCTCACCGGATCGCCGCAACTGAAGTCCATCTCCCAGGTGTAGCCGTCGCGCCAGATCTCGACGTTGAATTCCTGTGAGAGCGCGTTGACGCAACTGACGCCAACCCCATGCAACCCGCCAGAGACTTTGTACGTCGAGGCGTCGAATTTGCCGCCCGCGTGCAGCTTGGTCAGCACCACCTGCACGGCCGGCATCATCGTGCCATTGGACAAAGCCATCATGTCCACCGGAATCCCGCGCCCGTCATCGACAACAGTGATCGAATTATCCACGTGGATGACAACATCGATCTTCTTGCAGTAGCCGGCCAGAGCCTCGTCCACCGAGTTGTCTACAACCTCGTAGACCAGGTGATGCAAACCCATCTCACCTGTCGACCCAATGTACATGGCCGGACGCAAGCGCACTGCCTCCAGGCCTTCAAGAATCTTGATGTTCTCGCCGGTATAGTTGCCGTTATCGTCAGGAAGCGGGGTGATGTTCTGGGGTTCAGTCGCCATTGGGTTCCGTTCGCGGGGTTTTCGCTTGTAAGCCCATATAGGATGCGGCTTCCGGATTACAATTCCGAGCTGGAATCGGGGGATTAACCGGTTGAAAAACGAGGGCTTCCAAGCGAAACTTCCTAGGCTTATTTTACCATGCGGCGAGGGCCGCCCGGAGTGTGAATCCGGAGACCGAAAACCCTGACTAGCCGCGCACATTTGCTTGAAGCGTTGGTACGTTGGTAATGTTTACCGTTACTAATTGGTTAAATATATTGTTTTATTTGACTTACATCAACGATATTGCTACTCTTCATAACTGTAGAGGAGAATTATCGGTGCTTCAATCTCCTCCCGAGGTTACCAACAATGAAACTTGCCATTCGCATCTTCGCCCTTACTCTGGTCGTTGCCGGAGTTTCCGCCGCCTCCACGCCAACCACCGCGCACTTCGTGAGCCATCTCTCCGCCACCGGGCCGCTGCCCACTCCTGGGCCGACCCCGGACAGACTGCCGTATCCGACCTGCTGTGTACCCGGCCACTAGACTGAAATGGATTCGATAGTGGTCTTTGTGAACCCTCCCCCTCCGGGTACGTAAGCTCGGATTTCGCAGGAATTTGCGATGCCGTTCGCGATCGGCATCGCTTTCTTGTTGAGTTGTGTGGCATTTGGCGCTATCCTGAGAGCGTTCTTAGAATGGCGTGGGGCTCAGTATGTCTTCACAGGCCGCGATGTCGCTGTTGTGCTTTGTAGAGTTTGCGCTCTGGTCAGCGCTTGGGTTCTTTTTTTGGAAGCGAGCGCTGTATCGCCGCTTTCCTGCGATGGCGCGATACCTGGCATTACGCGTGGCATCGACTCCGGTGCTGATCTTCTTTCTCTATGGTCAGGCGCGGCATTGGTTCAACGGCTACTTCTCCTATATGTATTTTTACGGCTATTGGGTGGTTTACCTCGCCAGTGCCGTGCTCATCTTCTTTATCTGTGTTGAGGTCTTCCGCTCCGCGCTTTTCTCTTTTCCTGGATTGATGAAGCTGGGGACCGTGGCCTTTCGCTGGGTGGCGCTTGCCTCGGTGATCGTGGGCTTGTCTACACTCGTCTTCGAACCCGCTCAAGCTTGTCTCATCACCAATATCGCCTACCGATTGATGCGCTCGGTCAGCATTCTCGAACTTTGCCTTCTGGTTTTCCTCTGCCTAAGCATGAACGCATTGCGACTCCCGATGCGCGATATGGCTTTCGGAATTGCTCTAGGCTTCGGTCTGATGTCTACAAACGATTTTGTCAATGCCTCCATATTGTCCCGCAATAGCTCGTTGACGGATACATTTCAATTCGTTTCAGAATCCCTGATCCTGGTCTCGCTTGGCATCTGGACAGCGTATGCCGCCCTGCCCGAGCCGGCCCAACGGACGGTCATGGTTCCAGCCAACTCCACCATCCTGCGCTGGAACGAGATCGCCTCCGCCCTGGGCCACACCGGAACACAGGTCGCCGTGCAGCAGCCGGACAGCGGCTTCTTCCTCACAGATGTCGAGAAAGCTATAGAGAAAGCCCTCTCCCGCAACTCGGAATAGGGGTTAAGGAGTGGATCCGCAAACTGATTTCGATCCGTGTCAACTATAGCAAAATCATGATAGGCGTACCCAAGGCCAAAGTCTTAAAGTGTTGATTTTCTTAAAAAATCAACACCTCATGTCAACTTCATCCGGGCATGGAAATTGTGGCTTTGCTCTAGAATTCAGACGCAACGAGGGCCACGGCTTTGCCGTGGCCCTCGTTGCGTGATCCTGAACAGAAGTTACTCCACCGCCACCGGCTCAATCGACGCAAACCGTCCGCGATTGCCCCGGTCGGCGAACTTCACTCGGCCCGTAACCTTGGCGAAGAGCGTGTCGTCCGAGCCGATGCCCACGTTGATGCCCGGCTTGATCCGCGTGCCGCGCTGCCGCATGATGATCGAGCCGCCGGTAATCAGCTCGCCTGCAAATGCCTTTACGCCCAGCCGCTGTGCATTGGAATCCCGTCCATTTGTGGAGCTGCCTCCACCCTTTTTATGTGCCATTGCCGAATCTCCTTCTCCAGCCTTCAGCTATCAGCTTTCGGCTTTCAGTTCTGCCCGCTTGGGCCAATAATCTTCGTTCCCGCGATGAATAAGCTGAAAGTTGACAGCTTCGTCTCTGCTAGGCCGCGGAATAGGTCACGCCGTCAGCCTCGATCGACTTGATGCGCACCTCGGTAAAGTTCTGCCGATGCCCTTGCAGCTTCTTGTACTGCTTCTTGCGCTTCAGGTGGAAGACCAGAATTTTCTCGCCCCGGCCCTCGCCCAGAATCTCGGCAGTCACCTTCGCGGTGGCCGGCTTGGCCACGCTTCCCGGTTCGCCGCTCACGGCCAGCACATCACTGAACTCCACCGAGCTGTCCCCTGAAGTCACGCTCTCAATCTTCAACACGTCGCCTGGGGCGACCCGATATTGCTTACCACCAGTACGAATCACCGCGTACATAAATCCTCCAGCGCATCTCCGGCTCGGCCGGTGCGCATCCGAAAAAATAGCTCGGGCGGAAACTTCTGCGCCGCAAACCACTAAATGCCGGCTCGCTCAAGCCCCTGTTTCTGCGGGCGAACGTCCAGCTCCACGGCATCAGGCAGGAATCGCCAAACTAGTGTAGTGTACCGGCTTTACCGGCCAAAGGTCAATTTGCACAGTTAATGGTGCATACCGGCGACGCAGGCCAAAGCCGCCGCAACCCCGGCAACGTAAATCCCCAGCGCCATTCCGCCTGATGAAAAAGGTAAACGCCCAGCAACGTGATCAACGGCTCCAGCGGGTGGCGGAAGCGCCCATTCGCCGTCACGATGTAATAAACCGAGGGCAGCAGCAGAAAGGCCGAGGCCAGCAAACCCGAGCCCGGCAGCCGTCGTCGCAGTGCCAGCGACAGCCCCAGCAGACCAGCCAGCGATGTGAATCCATAGTTCAGCCCTCGCCCAAAGTTGACCAGCGCGCTCACCCCCGCATGAGGAACGCCGAACCAGAAGAAGTCGATCCGCTTTAGGCAAAGCCCGAGGAAGCGCAACTTGTCGGCGCGAATCGCTTGCTTGGCAAGTTCGCCCCGCCAGGTGGTGTAACGCAGCTCGCCCATCTGCCGGTACAGTTCCAGTTGTTCCAGACTCTCCACCGGGTGGTCGTAGATCATCAGAATGCCGTTTGCCCCCGGGCCATTGCTCAGGTAAAGTTCCGCCCCCATGTTGGTGCGGAAGGGCACAAATTGATGAAAGACCTGCTGGTTTCTCCAGCTCCACGGCGCGACAACGGCAAGAAAAATCACTCCGGCGGCGATAGCTTTTGGCAGTTGGTGGAGCCAAGCGCGTCCGCTGCGCGCCAGCATCCAGAGTCCGCAGACCGGCAGAAACAGCAGCACTCCCGGATTCGAGAGCGCCATCAGCCCCCACACCAATCCGAAGGCCAGCCAGCGCCGCCAGGTCGGCCCATCGCCCTTCGTGTTGCCCAAGCAGCCGATGCGTAGCGCCAGCAGCAGCGCCAGTTGGAAGAGAAATGTGGTCAGCGTCGTCTCCCAGATCCACTTCACCGCATATTGCATGGCGGCCGGATAGAGCGCCCAAATCCACACCGACCAGCGAGCCGCGCGTTCGCCGAAGCAGCGCTCGCCCATCTCCCAGATCAACGGAATCATCAGCGCGTTCAGCAGGCTGTCAAAGCCGAGAATCGCCCACGCCGAAAGCGTGGAATAAACCCCGAAGAGCTTGAAGATGCCGCCCAGAATCAATGGAAAAAGCGGCGTCACCCAGGCCGTCGGCCCCGAGTTGCCAAGAAATGGATCGGAGTAACCGCGCCCCGTAGCCAGCGCACGCGCGATCCGGCCCATCTCCCCGCCAAACGCGAAGTGGTCTTCCTGGGGATGCACCCGGTAATAGTGGAAGAGGCCGATAATCGCCAGCCGCAGCGCCAACGCCAGCCAAAAGAGCTGCCACGGACCCCAACTCCGCATGGCCGCTCCCAGCCGTCCCAGAGTGCCTCGTGCCGCATTGTCGATTGCAGGGCCGGTAGAAATCTGAATCATGAGATCCCGTCGGTTCGTTGCGGATTTGCATTCATCATAACAGCGCGCATTCAACCGTTTTCGAGTCAATCACTTGTATGCAAGGCAAGCTTGCAAGGAATATTTGCAGATCATTTCCCTTCCGCCGCGCACAATAAAAGCATGAACCACGACTACAGCCTCGGGTATCTCCTAACCCCTAATCCCTAACCCCTGCCTTGAGGTACCCCCCCTCCCCCCCTAAAATATCCATTTTGGCGTAAAGATTTTGCAGGTAATTAATTAGTAACGATGCTGTCAAGGCCTCCATTCATGCAAATGTTCTTCACTGCCAGCTCACGGCCGCGCCGGAACGACGTAGAAGAGAATGGCGAAGTAGTGAAAGATGCTGCCGGCCAGCACAAACAGATGCCAGGTGGCGTGGAAGTATCTCAGCCGGTCCAGCGCGAAGAAAACAATGCCCAGCGTGTACGCCACGCCGCCCGCGCCCAGCCACATTACCCCGTGCCAGCCCAGCGACGAGTGAATCAGCGGCCCCACCGCAATCACGATAAACCAGCCCTGTCCCAGGTAAACCAGAGCCGAGGCAACCTCGAAGCGGCCAATCGCAAAGCTCTTGAAGACCACCCCCGCCGCTGCCAGCGCCCACTCGCAGCCCAAGATCGTCCACCCCCACCCTCCATGCAAAGAAACCATGCAGAAAGGCGTGTAGGTGCCTGCGATCAGCAAATAAATCGAGGCGTGGTCGAGAATGTGAAAAACGTGACGCGCCCGCGTGCGCACCAGCGAGTGGTAGAGCGTCGAGCAGATGTAAACCAGCACCAGGGTCACGGCGAAGATCGAACAGCTGACCACATTCCGCGCCGGCCCGCGCGTCGACACGGCAATCAGGTACACCGCCCCGGCAATCGCCAGCGCCGCGCCGATCCCGTGCGTAATTGCATTAGCGAGTATGTCGCCTAGTCTGTAATGGGTTTGCACAGATTGATGATAACGCGCGGGTGGAATGATGCTCTCTTAGGCTTGGATATGCCGGTTGAGTAATTCGTAATTTGCTGAGCATAAGCTCAAGAGGCATACACTCAGAACTTGGCGAATTCAACTGTGACTTCTCTGCTTGCAGCTATTTGCTTTCCACGACTGGTTGCCGGGAAGAACCTGTAGTGCCAGACGGCGGCCTCTGCTTTCTTATCCAATCCAAATCCGAGACCGCGTCGAACTCGAACGTCTTTCGGTACCCCGTCTTCACCCACCAGTACCGTGACGATGGCAACTTGAACAATCGGATGTTTTGCAAACGGGTCGGTAAAGTCCGCGTCTACCGTGTGAATCGGTATGGGCGGTGTGTAGGACAGAGGCTTCTGATGTTTGTCCACAAATTGCGATGCGTCCGGCAGAGGCAAATCTCTCTCCGTGATGAGGACTTCTGGAATGGTCTGGCTGCGGTTGCCGCGAAATACAACTCGGATATCGATCCATACAGGGACAGGCTTGTCTCCCAATCTGCCCGGTGCGAATATGGAGTGTTTTACCGCCGCGATC
>JBEKDX010000170.1:0-6698 GCA_050014135.1 Occallatibacter sp. | reverse complement strand
TCGTGGTTCATGCTTTGATTGTGCGCCGCGGGAGGGTAATTATCTGCAAAACAGCATCATGCGTATGTCCTGAACTTCCAGCATGGTTGACAGTTGATTCGAACTGGTTTGCATCACGTCCATCATCGAAATCCTTAATCAGGCGGCCTGGGAGACTTTCTTTGCGGCTTTGAGCAGTACGCGCAAAGCATCGTTCACTGCGTCCGCATCGGGGAAGGCGGCGGCAACATCAGGAGCAATAGGCACCATCACAACATCGCCTTTGAAGCGGCTCGCATATTTGCCGCGAACCCCGCCGGCCATATCGTATTCCTGCCGGATGGTGTCTTTGAACTTTGTGGATACACTCTTCTTTGCCGTCATCCTCACACGCCCACGGGAAACGGCTTGGGACTCGATTCGTCTGTGTTGGCTCCTGTACCGGTGCGCCAGCGCTCGAAGCGGCCTTGCAGCAGGCTCATCAGGCCGGTGTACCAGTAACCGAGGACAAAGAGAATCAGAAAGGGCACTGTGAGGTAGTTATGCCGCAAGATGATATAAACGATAGCCCAGCAGAATAATCCTCCGATCAGCAGTTCAATCCACGGGGCCAGCACCAGCCGTTTTCGATACTTGGCCGCCTGCGATTTTTCGCCCTTTTTGGCCACGCGATACTTTGGTGTGCGCACGAAAGCGCTTTTAATGCCGAAGAGGGCCTCCATCACCGCCTTGGTGTTGGTGACTGTGAGTCCGATGCCAATCGCCATTAAAAATGGCAGATAGAGAATGGTCCTCCACCATGTTTTTGGGAAGAGTTCGCGCTCGGCCATCAGATAAAAAACGGCAATCGAGGCTGTGGAGGCGGTGAAGAGCGGCACGTCAAAGATCAGCATCTGGAACCAGCCCTGATAGGAGCGGCAAATCATGGCGGGAATCAATAGCGCAGACATGACGATCATCAGCGGGTAACTCAAATTTGCTGTCAGGTGGTAAACGGCTTCGACCTTGATGCGCCGCGGCACATCCGATTTGAAGATCAAGGGCAGCACTTTAATGCTGGTCTGGATAAGCCCTTTGGCCCAGCGCGCCTGCTGCGTCTTGAAGGCGGTCATCTCGATGGGCAGCTCGGAGGCGCACTCGACCTCGGGCAGGTACTTGAACTTCCAGCCGGCCAACTGCGAGCGATAACTCAGGTCGGTATCTTCGGTGAGAGTGTCATGCTGCCAGCCGCCGCCGTCGGCGATAGCTTTGATGCGCCACATTCCGGCGGTGCCGTTGAAGTTGAAGTAGTCGCCGGTGCGGACGCGGGCGCCGTGCTCGATGATGAAGTGGCCGTCGAGGAGAATGGCCTCGATCTGGGTCAACATACTGTAGTTGCGATTCATGTGCGACCAACGCGTCTGCACCATGCCGATCTCCGGCTCG
Organism: Occallatibacter sp.; assembly: GCA_050014135.1. GTDB lineage: Bacteria > Acidobacteriota > Terriglobia > Terriglobales > Acidobacteriaceae > Telmatobacter. The sequence continues at coordinate 5,294 of JBEKDX010000170.1, read as the reverse complement.
GCAAAGTGGTGAATGACCTTCATCAGCCAGTCCGTGGGCGGCACAAAATCCGCATCGAAGATCGCCACGAATTCGCCAGTGGCCACCTTGAGCCCCGCATCCAGCGCGCCGGCCTTGTAGCCGTAGCGATTGGCGCGGTGAATGTAAGCGATTGGATGGCCCAACGCGGCATAGCGCGCCACAATGTCGGCTGCCACCTGCTGGGTTTCGTCGGTCGAGTCGTCCAAGACCTGAATCTCCAGCTTGTCTTTCGGATATTGCATTGCGCAGACCGCTTCGATCAGCCGGTCGATGACGAACTGCTCGTTGAAGATGGGCAACTGCACGGTGACGCGGGGCAACTCATCAAAGTGCATGGGCGGATTGGGATTGTAATTCTTCTTGTATTTGAAATAGAGGTAGCACATGGTGTAGCGATGAACGCCATAAAGCGCCAGGATAATCATGACCGCGAAGTAAGGAAATAGTACGGCTTCGTCAAACCAGTTCAAGCGGTATGGCACGCTGGACAGCGGATCGGCAAATAGTTTTTTGACGGAGTGCCACAGTCCATGCTGAGGAGCAAAGATCAGATGAGCAGCCATTCGCATGGGCAGTCCATGCGCAATGCAGGTGGGATTCCAGCAGTTGACGAACGCGGAAAACAAGGCGAGCCTCCGTGATGCGGCTACCTGCAATTGTAGCCGTTCCGGGCTACGAAAGGCGCAGTCGAAGCACCGTAAGTAATTCAGTTGGTGATGTGATCCGCACGCCGCGTATGATCGTTCCGTACAGAGAACCAAAATGCTTTTTGTCCCCGGAAATCAAATGATCCGCACCTGCGAGAACCGCTCCAGCGAGAATCGGACGGTCTTTCTCGGGCAGCATAATCGCTTCGGGTATCTCTGGCAGAGTCTCAAAGGAGACGATCTCGACAGCCCTCATTAACACTCGCAACCGTTCTACCTGGCTTACCAGATGCAAATTGCGCTGCACCTCACCCATCGCATAATTGGATGTAACGAGCCGAAGACCCTCCATCTGCCAGATTTGCGCTACCTCGCAGCCATCTTTCCAAGCTGCGGAGATCAACACGTTGGCATCCAAAAACAGCACTGTCAACGGTCCATGATCGGAGGTCATGCAGGCCACCGAATATGGTCGATCAAATCAGGATCGATACCCATCTGCTCCACGTCCCTGCGCGCTTCGAGATAGCCATCCTTCGTCAAAACATTGTTCAGGAAGAACTCAGCCAGACGCTCGGGAGTGTAGATTTCCACTTCGACTGGGGTGGTCACAGCCGGACGCATCAATATGCCATCTTCGCGCTCTTCGATGAGCATAGGGCTGCCCTCGTCCATCCGGTAACGCTTGCGGAGTTTAGCGGGAATCACTACAGTTCCCCGTTTGCCGATCACGATTGTCTGCATTTCAGATTCTCCGATATTCAGAATAGCAGAAAATCGTTTAGACTTGTCGGCAAACGGAAAATATACCCGCATTGACGCTGCAAAACTTGTTTTTCAGTTCATGGCTTTTTGCGCGCAGGAGGGAAAAACTGCAAATCCAAGCGGTGGGGCTATTCGTACTCACGGGCTTGCCTGTCTGAACAGCCGGTAGAGGCGAGAGACTGCGATTGCCGGAGTGTGGAGGATTATGGTAATAATCAATCGCTGTAAATTTATGGGAGGATATGTGATGCTAAAGAGCATATGTTCATTCGGGCAAATGAAGCAGTGGCCTACGGCCTGCATGGTGGTGATATTCTGCCTCGCCGGGCTTGTTCCATCCGTAGCCGGGCAAAACGATCGCGTCGATCAGTTAATCAGAGAGCTGAACGGGAATGAATCTGTTATCGCCAAGATGCGGGTCATTCAGGAACTGGGCAAAACCAAGGATCCCCGCATAGTTGATCCCCTGATTGCTCAACTGAGGGATGGGAATGCAGCCATCCGAACTGTGTCTGTTCAGTCGCTGGGAGAGATCGTGGATCCGCGCACAACCGAACCTCTGATTGCTGTTCTGAAGAACGATACATCGGATAACGTCCGAGTGCTGGCAGCGCTGGCGCTGTGCACCGACAAGGACGCGCGCGCGATTGATCCGCTGGTAGTCTCAGTGAAGGACAAGTTCGCCAACCTCAGGCTTTTGTCGGCCCTTGCGCTGGGCAACTACAAAGACCAGCGCGCGATTGATGCCCTCACCGCCGCCTTGCAGGATTCGGATGATCGCGTCCGGCAGCAGGCAGAGGAATCGTTGAAGAAGATCAAGACAGAACAACTTCAGGGGCAGGGCAGTCCGGTAGTACCCACGCACTAAGTGCCGAGCGGGGCGCGGCGGAATCGTTGAAGAATATCCTGTAAGAACCCGAAGGTCTACGCACCACCGGCTATGTTATGTGCTGGGGAAGGAGATAGCGTCCATGAAGAGAATTGTCATCATACTTGCGCTTTTGGTTGGCGGATCAGGCTATGCGGTAGCTTCGAAATCCTATGTTGATCCGAGCTATGGCAAGGTTCAATACAGCGACATCGTGAAACCCGCGCAGCCTTACAGGGTGAGGCTCGTCGTCGAGTTCCAAAGGAATGGGCAGCACCTTCCCGCAGTGGATGGAGAGCTGATGAAGCAGGTGAACCGCGTCATCCAGGCATCCGGATTCGCGATTCAAGTTTCCGGCGGCGATACCTCAATGGATGAACTTGATATCACCGTCAATAATGTTGCCGACCTCGGCGAGGCGCGCAGGAAGGGATTTGAAACCGGGGCTACCTTCTTTTTGAAGGGATCGACGGTGACCGACTACTACGAGATGAGCGCCACGGCGAAGATTGCCGGGCAAACCATAACGAAGACGGGTTACAAACACGCAATTCATACGACGGTCGGTCTTGCCCGAGGGCCGAAGGACCTGCCTTCGATGACCGTTGATGAAGCCTTCAGCAAGGTTGTCGAACAACTCGTTCTGAACTTCCTGGGTGACCTGCAGAAAGAACAACTCCAGGGCCAGGGCAGTACTGTGTTGCCGGCAGGCGTTGCGCCAGTAGTGCCGACGCCCTGAGAGCCGAGCGGGACGCGGCTGAATCGAATCTGAAAGAAATGAAATTGGGTGGCCATTTCCGCTGGCGTCCGCATGGGCGGGCGAGTCTACGTTCCGATCTTCCGCTCTTGCCGCCAATCAAGGCTTTGGGATAAAGTGGGCAGTACCCGAGGAGGCAAGTTCTTTTATGCCTACGCTTTCCGCTTTCCCCATCGTCGCTGCCCCCGGCGGCAGCTTTCTGCTGGAATCCCGAGCGCCATCGGAGGTCTTCACGCCCGAGGACCTCAACGAAGAGCAGCGCCAGATTGCCGTAACGGCGGCGCAGTTTGCTCGCGAGGAAGTTCTGCCCAACGCTGCCGCCATCGAGGCTAAAGAGCCGGGCGTGATGGCGAAGCTGATACGCAAGGCCGGGGAGCTGGGCTTTGCGTCGGTCGATATTCCCGAGGAGTACGGCGGGATGGGCATGGACAAGATTACCTCGACGCTGATCACCGACCATCTTTCCGTGCTGGCCAGCTTCTCGACGGCCTTTGGCTCCCACGTTGGTATCAGCACGCTGCCGCTGGTTTGGTACGGTAGCGAAGAGCAGAAGCAGCGTTACCTGCCTCGGCTTGCCTCGGGCGAGTGGATCGGCGGGTACGGGCTTTCCGAGGCGACCTCCGGCTCCGATGCGATGAATATTCGCACCCGCGCCACGCTCTCGCCCGACGGAGCGCACTACACACTCAACGGCGAAAAGATGTGGATCACGAACTGCGGAATTGCCAGTCTCTATACGGTCTTCGCCAAGATAGATGGCGAGAGGTTCTCGGCATTTCTGGTGGAGCGCGATACGCCGGGGCTGACCGTGGGCGCAGAAGAACACAAGCTGGGGATTCGCGGTTCTTCGACGTGTCCGCTGCTGATGGAGGAGTGCAGGATTCCCTCTACGAATCTGCTGGGCGAGGCGGGCAAGGGCCACCACATCGCCTTCAATGTTCTGAATGTGGGCCGCTTCAAGCTGGGCGTGGCCTGCATCGGCGGCGCTCGACACGCGCTGGGCCAGATGATCCGCTATGCCAAGGAGCGCAAGGCCTTCGGCAAATCGATTGCGGAGTTCGGGCTGATTCAGCGGAAGATATCCTCTTCGGCTGCGCAGCTTTACGCTGCTGAGAGCATGGCCTACCGGACGGCTGGGATGATCGACGCGGGACTGGCGCAGCTCTCCGCGGAGCAGGTCCGGTCGCCGCGGGAGACGCAGCGGCGTATTGAGGAATACGCCGTCGAGTGTTCGATTCTGAAGGTTTATGGCTCGGAGATGATGACGCTGGTGGCCGACGAGCTGGTGGCCACGATGGGCGGCTACGGCTACGTCGAGGATTATCCGGCGGAGCGGACTTACCGCGACGCGCGCATCAACAGAATCTTCGAAGGGACCAATGAGATCAACCTGCTGATTATTACTGGCTGGCTGATGAAGCGCGCTCTGAGCGGAGAGCTTCCGCTGCTGCCGGCGATCAAGAAACTCATGGACGAAGTGACGCAGCCGCCGTCCTTCGAGAGCGGCTCGGTTGCGGGCGAGCTGCTGGCGCGAGAGGATGAGGCGCTGGCTTCGACGAAGAAGATCGCGCTCTTCTGCGCGGGCGTTGCCAGCCAGCGCTTCATGACGGCGCTGCAAGAGCAGCAAGAGGTGATGGCTGATCTGGCAGTGATCATCATGCAGGTCTACGCGCTGGAGTCGGCGCTGCTCAGGGCGCGGAAGCTGGCAATGCAGAGAGCAGAGAACCGAGATCAGGGAACAGTTGCTGTTGCGATGACGGGATTGCTGGCTGACGAAACGATTGCGCTGGCGGAGCAAGCGGCACGACGGATTCTTGCGGCTTGCGGCGAGGGCGATCTGCTGCGGACGCAGTTGGCGATTCTGCGGAGGCTGGCGCGGTTCACTCCCGCGGATGTGGTTGGACTGAGCCGCATCGTGGCTCGGCATTGCATTCAGGTGGAGCGTTATCCGCTGTGAGGAGCGAAGACAGAGAAGGGCCATAGGCCTGAAAGGACGGATGGGCGCGGATTGAGGTATCTGGGCTTTCATCCTTCTGCGATGTGGCTGCCGATGGATTGGACGTGAAGGAAGGTTTTGTGAGTATACTTACGAAAACGCATCCGCAGCCTTCTAAGAACTTGTTGAAATTCACCTGATGCACAGTCATTCATTTTCGTTTCAAGCGATTGTTGAGTGAAAATCGGTTTGAAATGCAGGTTTGTGCTGTGTTGATGCGGCTTTTACGGCCACCTGGAG
>JBEKDX010000169.1:0-6732 GCA_050014135.1 Occallatibacter sp. | reverse complement strand
GATATGCTCTCGGATGGCGCGAAGGCAGACCTCGGCCATCAACTGCTCGTAGACTTCGTTGGAGCAAGGCCAGGGCAGAGGCACAACCCATAGCGGCAGCCCCGCGGCCCGGGCCTGCGCCTCGAGTATGGAGCGGCGGGTGCCGTGCATGGCCACACGCTCGAATTTGCTGTTTAGTGTGCTCAGCAAGCCTACGACTTCGATGCCGGGCTGCTGGCGCAGGATGTGGAGCGCCCAGGCGCTGTCCTTGCCGCTGCTCCAGGATAATAAGACACGCTTCATCCTTCGATCATAAATGGTCAATGGAAGCGCGCGTTCCAGCGGATCGTGCCAGAGTTTGAGCGCATCCGGCGATGTGCACGCGATTATTTTCGCTGGACGGCGTTATTATGTGATCCTTCTCGATCAAGAGTCAGAAAATCACGGCTCACAATCGTTTCGGCCATTCACAGAAGGATTGAGTGAAACTTCAGCACGTTGGCCACCGCTTCGCGGTGATTGCGAGTCAGCAAGTTAGCGAGTTCATTGCCAACTTGCTGACTCGAAGCGGGTGCTTTCTTAGCTGATTTCGATCACGTCGGTGGCGGCAGCCGCGGCGGCTTCGGCGCGCTCCATCAGTTTTTCCGCCACTGCATAGAACTCGGCTGCCTGTGGACTCTTGGCTCCGGCCAGCGCAACGGGCAAGCCGCGGTCGCCGCCTTCGCGAATGGCGGGGACCAGCTCGATGGAGCCGAGGAAGGGCACGTTGAACTGCTTTGCTGTGCGCTCAGCGCCGCCTCGGGAGAAGATGTCAATCTCCTGGTGGCAATGCGGACAGGTGAAGTGACTCATGTTCTCGACGATGCCGAGGAGCTCGACGTTGACCTGGGCGAACATCTCGAGAGCCTTGCGCGCATCTTGCAAGGCCACGTCGCTGGGCGTACTGACGACCACAGCGCCGGTGAGCGGCACGGTCTGGACCAATGAAATTACGACATCGCCGGTGCCGGGCGGCAGATCGACGATGAGGTAGTCCAGCTCGCCCCATTCAACTTGTTGAAGGAACTGACGAATGATCTGGTGGAGCATCGGCCCGCGCATCACCAGCGGCTTGTCGCCGGGGGAGATGTAGCCGATGGAGATGGTCTTGATGCCATGAGTTTCATTGGGGACGATGCGGTTGCTTTCGCCGACGCGCGGCTGCTGGCTGGAACCCATCATCAGCGGCACGTTGGGCCCGTAGATGTCGGCGTCGATCAGGCCCACGCGCTGGCCCAGCTTGCTGAGCGCGATGGCCAGGTTGACGGCGACGGTGGTTTTGCCGACGCCGCCTTTACCTGAACCTATAGCGACGATTTTAGAGATGCCGGGCAAAGCTACGGGCGAAGGCATGGCAGGCGAATGAGCCATTGGAATTTGTTGCTCCTTTATAAACTGTGTCGTATTTCAGATGCGTTTCAGTTGGCTAACGGTTCTCAGGATTGCGCGCTATACGACGCCTCGTGGGCTTGCTTTTCCAGTTTGCGCCGGGCGGCTTCGGCTTCGCGATGCTCGCGTCGCAACAGAGCATCGGCATAACGGCGCTTCTCGTCGGGCGTCTCGGGCAGCAGGTCAGGAACCTTCAACCGGCGGCCTTCTTTGTCGATGGCCACAAAGACCAGATAGGCGCTGGCCACGTGTGCCAGCTTGCCGGTCTGTGTGTCTTCCGCCCAGGCCTTTACGCCGACTTCCATTGAGGTGGAAAAGGCACGATTGACGCTGGACTTGAGGGTGAGCAAGTGGCCCAAGCGCACCGGGCGGATGAAATCGATGTGGTCCATGGCCGCGGTCACGATATAGGTGCGTGCGTGCCGATAGCCGGCCATGGCGCCGGTCAGATCGATGAAGTGCATCAGACGCCCGCCGAGCAGGTTGCCAAGGACGTTGGTGTCGTTGGGCAGGATGATCTCGGTCATCTCCGATTGCGTGCTCGCGACGGTGCGAGCCGTGGGGTTGGCAGCGGGGATTGCTTGAGGGGAATTCATCGTAGCTCAGCTCCATTCCTTGGCGCGCCGTCGCCGGATAGAATGAATCTGGCGGGCGAGGCGACGCTTCACTTCCAGTTTCGGCAATCGCCGCCAATTAAGCAAATCCCGACAGCAAGATTCGAGTAAAAATGGACAAGATCGTCGGCCTCAAAGAGATTCTGGAGCAGGACCCAAAGAACAGCTTTGCCCGCTACGGGCTGGCGATGGAGTTGGCTGGACGCGGCGAGACAGAGGCGGCGCTGGCCGAGTTTGACACGCTTCTGGCCAATGATCCGGGCTACACAGCGGGCTACTTCATGGCTGCGCAGACGCTGGCCTCGGCGGGACGAAAAGCGGAAGCAATCGAGCAGCTGAAGAGCGGCGTCGAGTGCGCCGAACAGAGAGGCAACCGCCATGCTGTCAACGAGATGCAGGCTATGCTCGACGAACTGGAGCGGTAGCTACCTGCGCCACCTGCGGTGGGGCCAGCCGCTCGCTATCCGCTCGCACTAGCTTTTGTAGCTCCCATCCCCGCGCCAGAACCAAGGCGCGGGGTGTTATTTCTGGATCGACCAACTGCCGGGTGCCCCAACTCCCGACTTTGGGAGCTGTGAAACCACGAACCTGATGGCGCGCAAGCGCCCACTGGCCCCACCGCAGGTGGTTTTGCTCCGCTTTTACCGCAATCGCGTCTATACTAATACCATGCCTAAGTATTCAATCGTCGTTCCTTTTCACAATGAAGAGGAAAACGTAACCGTCTTATACGCGCGCCTGAAGCAGGTGATGGAGCAGGTGGGCGACAGTTTTGAGTTGGTGCTGGTGGACGATGGCTCCAACGACCGGACCTACAAGCTGATGGAAGAGATTGCCGCGGTGGATAGCCGCGTGCTTGTGATCAAGCTGCGCCGCAACTTTGGCCAGACCTCGGCCTTGGCCGCCGGCTTTGACCATGCGTCGGGCGAGTATATTCTGGCCATGGACGGCGACTTGCAGCACGATCCGGCGGAGATTCCCAACTTCCTCGCCAAGCTGGCCGAGGGCTACGACGTGGTCTCGGGTTGGCGCAAGGAGCGCATTGACAACTTCATCATGCGCCGCATTCCCTCGCGCTGCGCCAATTGGCTGATGGCCAAGCTCTCCGGCGTGGACATCCACGACTTCGGCACCACCTTCAAGGCCTATCGCCATGAGGTGATCCAGAACATTCCGCTCTACGGCGAGATGCATCGTTTCATTCCCGCGCTGGCCGCCTGGTATGGTGCGTCGATCTGCGAAATCCCTATCAAGAACGTGCATCGCGAGCGGGGCAAGAGCCACTACGGCATCGGGCGCACCTTCCGCGTCTTCTTCGATCTTCTGACGATCCGCTTCCTGCTGAAGTACATGAGCAGGCCGCTGCACTTTTTCGGCGGCTTTGGCGCGCTGGGCATTCTGGCGGGCAGCTTCATTTCAGCGGTGCTGCTGGGCATGAAGATCCTTCATCCGCAGCAGAACGTGATGGACGCGCATGGGCCGCTGTTTGTGATTGCCGGAGTTTTGATTCTAGCGGGCATCCAGTTACTAGCCATCGGCCTGTTGGGCGAGTTGTCGGTGCGCCACTTCCATACCAGCCAGCATCGCGCGCCCTACACCATCGAACGCATGGTGCGCCTGCTGGCGCCGGAAGAGCCGAGCATTTTGTCTGAGGGGTGAGGGCAGGGAATAGAAATTAGAAAATACCGTGCGTGGGGAAGTGTCTGCCTACGCTCTAGGCGCAACCTGTTAGAAGACCGCTAGGGTAGACGCGAGTAGCGAATCACCTCGACGGTGGACGCGGCGATCAGACCCTCCTCGACCATCTCGTCGAGCCATGGCGTCAGCCGGGCGATCTGTTCTTCAGTGTCGATGATGCTCATCTGGATGGGAGCGTCCTTTTTGCGCGGCCAAGCTCTGGCATGGCGAATCCTGCTGGCCGAACCGTAGCCCTCGATGCCGCGGAAGACGACAGCCTCTTCAATTCCCAATTCAACGCACTTGGCCAGGATGGCCTCATGCAGCGGCTTGCCTTGCCAGCGGTCGTCCTCGCCGAAGTGGACGCGCAGCATTCGAGCGGTGAACTGTTCTTTCACGGGGCTTGCCTCCCTGACTCCGGTGCGGGCGCGGCGGGCGTCTCCGTTTCAAGCGCGCGATACGCATACTTGATGATGTCCACGTCGGAGAAGACGACCAGGCCCTCCTCGACCATTTGATCGACCAGGGGCAGAAAGGCGCGCAGCTTTTCTGCGGTGTCGATGGCCGAAAGCATTACCGAGCCGTGGTGCGGATGAAGCAGCGGCTTGTCCTTGTGCATACGGCGATGCGCGCCGTAGCCAAGGATGCCGCGATAGACCGTGACGCCGGCCAGGTCGTTGGCGCGCATCGCCTCCACCAGCGCTTCATAGAGCGGCTTCGACTTCCAGCGGTCCTCTTCGTTGAGGTAGATGCGCATCATCTGCGCCTTGCCTTCGATCTTGAGGTGCGCGGGCGAGGGTGGATTTTTTGTTTTGGTAAGCTGGGCCGGCTTGGCTACCGTCGTCTCTTGCATCTCGATCAGCCCGCTGCCGGCCAGCTCTTCCAGCTTGCCCATGAGCGAGTCCACCTTCTCGCGGGCTTCTATGAACTCGATCTTGATGGGCAGCCGGTCGGAGATTTCGACGACGTGCGCCGAGTGCATATGGTGATCGGCGCCGAAGCCGGCCATGCCTTTGGTGACGGTGGCTCCGGCCACGCCGCGATAAAAGAGAAAATCCAGAATGCTGGAGTAGAGCGGGAGGCCGTGATGGGTGGCTCCATCGCTCAGGTAGATCGTGACTTTGACGGCTTTTCCCGGTTGCAGCATTCAGCCTCCGAAGATATTCGAGGATTCTACGCTCAAGAGATCGCCTCGGCCAGCACCGCGCCGCACCATACAGCTGCGAGGCCCAGAATGAGGCTGCCCAGCGCGTAGAGCGAGGCCATCGCAAAGGCTCCCGCGCGCAGAGTGGAAAGCGTCTCCCACTCATAGGTGGAAAAGGTGCTGTACGCGCCGATGAAACCCACTGGAATGAAAAATCTCCACGCCGGGTTCATTCCCGCCCTCTTGCCCAGGTAGGTGAGCGAGAAGCCGATGATGATGCAGGCCGTGATGTTGATGACGAATGTGCCAAACGGAAAGCGCGTTCCCACGCGCCCGGCAATCGTCGAGCCAACCCAATAACGGGCAATCGAGCCAAGCGCGCCCCCGGCGGCAATCAGAAGGTACTTCTGCAAGCGAATCTCTCCTTGTTCAGATTAACGCGTCTCTCTGCCCATATTCGAGAGCATCGTCCACATTCCTCCGTAGTGTGATGAGTCAGATGTTCGCGGCAGTAAACATCTGTCATCCTGAGCGAACGGGGCCCCAGGTGTTCTCTTCAGCCTGGGGGTGGTGAGTCGTGGGATCTGCGGTTCGTAGAAGAATGCCGAAAAGCAGCCGCAGGTCCTTCGACTCCCTTCGCTACCCACCCCTGCGACGAAGACCTCTCGCTGAGGACCCCGGTGCGCTACGGTCGCTCAGAATGACAGTTTTTTGTTGAATTAACTTTTGACTGAGGACACTAGGCTCCTTCTTCCATCGCCGCGGGCAAGGTGGATCTCTCGCTCTCATGCTTGTGAGGCAGCAGATGCTTGGGCAGGAAAAACGTGTTCGCGATCAGGGTGGGTATCACGGCGCTGGAGATGACCGCGGCAACCAGAAAAGAGTACTGCGCCTGGGTGATGATTTGGTGATTGAGGCCGAAGAGCGCGGAGATGGTTCCAAAGGTGAGTCCGGTGGACATCATCAGCGTGTAGTAGGTTCCGGCGTCTCCACGATGATTGTGCGCCCGCACGGTGGGAAAGACGAAGGCGGTCTTGGTGGCCATTTTGGCTAGAAAGAGAATCAGAAGCGTGGCCGGAGCGGCGACCAGCGCGGGCACGGAGACAAACGAGCCGGCGCGAATGAAGTAAAAGGGCGTCAGCAATCCGAAGGTGAGCGTGCGCAAGCGGCGAACAAGCGCGTGATCCTTGCCCACCGTTCCCGCCAGCACCGAGCCGATCATATAAGCCGGTAGCACGGCTTCGCTGCCCGCCCAGACCGCCAGCCCACCCAGTCCGAAGAGAAGAAAGAGAATGTATTTGGTCTCCAGTTCGGAGACCCGCCCGCCATATTTCTTGAAGAACCAGCGGGTGAGAGCAGGCAGAATGACGAAGGAAACGGCGCAAACGCCGACAAAGAGCAGAGTCTTCCAGGAGAAAGGCGAAAAAATCAACCCCAGCGCTATCACCGTGCCCAGATCGTTGATGAAGCAGGCGGCGAGGATCGATTTTCCGTAGTCGGTGACGTTGAAGCCCAGCTCCAGCATGACCGCGTAGACCACCGCCACCGAGGTCGTTGACAGCGCCACGCCGCACAGCCAACTGGAGCGCATTGTCCAGCCGAGAACGTAATGGCCCACCAGAGTGCAGCCCAGAAAAGGGCCGAAGAAACCCGCCATGCCGACCATCAGCGCTTCGCGCCATTTGGTTTTGAAGATTGTGGGTTCCAGCTCCGCGCCGGCCAGAAAGGTGAGCACGATTGCTCCGGTTCCGGCCAGGTAGGTGATCCATGGCGTACTGGAGAGCAGCCCGCCAGAGCCGAGAAAGGCGCCGATAGCCAGTTGCGCAACCGTCCCGACGATGATCTCGGAGAGCGCCGTGGCGACGCGAAACCAGATGGCGAGCAAGGTTG
>JBEKDX010000168.1:0-8173 GCA_050014135.1 Occallatibacter sp. | reverse complement strand
CTCAGCCACATAACTGCCAATCCACTTCGCGATGGTCAAGGTGAACATCGCCACGGCCAGCCGCGCCTTTTTGTTGCCGGAGTTGATGGCCTCGCGCAGATCGCGCATATCATTCGACAGCTCGCTCACGCCCAGCAGGCCGGCCTTCTTGCTGACCACTGTCTCCAGACGCTCGGCTGCCTCGGCCGTGCTCTTGGCGGTTTCCGCAATCTTGTTCAGGATGTACAGCAGCACGCCCGGATCAATATCTCCTGTGCGCGACCCGCTGATAATGCCGCCGGTCGGCGTCAATCCCATCGAAGTGTCAATGCACTCGCCGTTGCGAATCGCCGAAATCGACGCGCCGTTGCCCAGATGAGCGACGATCAGCTTCTCCGGAACCTTGGGCTGCAATTGAAAAATTATTGATTCGTAGGAGATGCCGTGGAAGCCAATCCTGCGCACGCCCATCGCGCTATACTCGGCCGGTATGGGCATATGCGTCACCACCTCCGGCAAGGTGCGGTGGAAGTACGAATCTGAGCAGGCGAAGTTGGGAATGCCTGGAAAGAGCTTGAGCGCCTCGCGCATGATGTAAGCGCCGATGGGTGTGTGCAGCGGCGCAAGGTCCTTGAAGCGCTCCATCTCGTCGATCATCGCGGGCGTCACGCGCTGGTTCTCCTGCAACGACGGCGCGCCGCAAACCATGCGATGGCCGATAGCCGCCGGGGCAGGGAAGTCGCCCGAGTGCAGCGCGTCAGCCACCATCTTGAAGGCCACCGCGCGGTTAGGCAGAGCCGGCGTCTGATCCACCAGCTTCTTGCCCTCCGCGTCCTTGATCCAGAACTTGCCCAGATCGGTGCCGATGCCGTCCACCGCGCCCTCAAGCAGCCGCGTCCGCTGGCCGTCGCCAGCCTCGTAGATGGCAAATTTAATCGAAGAAGAACCGCTGTTCAATACCAGTACGGGCAAAGATGGCATAAAAAATCCTTTGAGGTTGGACTAAGTTAACTGAAAGTTTGCGGAATCCTTGGTCCAAAAAACTGGCCAGGGTTATACGGTGTCAAAAAAACTTGAAGAGTCGGGACCAGCGTGTTTCCCAGACCCAATGCAGATGCGGTCGCGATGTCTCGTCTTCTGATTGATCTACAGACTCATAGATCATCAGTGGTTTGCCTACCAGATCGCTGGAGCCAACAAAGCCCCAGCAACGGCTGTCGAGTGAGTTCTCCCGATTATCGCCAAGGACAAAATATTTTCCTGTCGGTACAATGATCTCACCATTCATAACTGATTGTGAAAGCATCTCATGACCTTCCGCGCAACCTGTCAGGCTTGAATCATTCGGAAAGTCATTCGGATAGAAGTCTTCTTCGCCGGCTTTGTGCATTACATACTTTTCGTCGAGCGCAGTTCCATTCAGTATCACAACCCTCTGCGAGATACAGCGGAAATGTCTGAACCAAAATCCTATCGCCTGGCAGTAGCGTTGCCTCCTTTGATCCTCCCGGAATTATGAAGGTCTGAATAAAGACGAATGGGACGATGCTTAGCGCTGCTACTACGATCCAGGGAAACATTTTGCCTCTGGTTGCTCCTGATGCAGCCAACGAGCGGCCAGCGAACAGAAACAAGATACCAAGCAGTAATGAAATCAAAGCTGAAAAAACAAGCTGAATTGTATGTGCTATCGAGTATCCGGGACGGAACAAGATTACAGGCAAAAGTAGAATTTGCGCGAATAAGAGAATTGCAAATCCATATGCGCTCCAGACACGCTTACGCAGGATACCAAAGCCAGCAGATAAAGGAATAATCGCGATAGGAAAAATGATAATAGGTCCCAATAATCCAGAAATAATGATTATCCCGGATATCACGAATGCGACGACAGACGCAATTTTTGGCGATTTTTCCAATGTTTGCATAATCGAACCATTTCACCAAATTCAATGGATTCCCAGGTCCGAAAATCAGAACTTGGGGCACCCATATTTATGTTATTGAACCTATCGAATATGGGGCACACTCAAAACCTTACTTGCGTTCATAAACTTCGCGGCGGTGACCGACGCGCAGAGCGAGTACGACGAGTTTCGCATCTTGAATCTGGCAGATGATACGCCAGTCGCCCACACGGTACTTCCAGAACTCGCCAAGTTTGGAACCGCGCAACGCCTCGCCTATGCTGCGCGGATCGACAAGTGCGGCTACGCGCTCGTACAAAAATCGCTCGATGAGCCGTGTTACCTGGGGGTCGAGTTTGTCCAGGTCGCGTTTGGCTTCCCTGTCGAACTCAACTTTCCAAGTTGCCATGCTCTTTCATCACTTCCTCAAGAGGAATGGTGTAGCTGCGGCCAGCGCGCAGATTCTCCAGCCGCTTTTCGGCGATGTAGATGTCTTCGAGATTGTCGAGGTGATTCACCAGTGCCTCGCGGACGTAGTAGCTTTTGGCTCGCCCGGTGTGCTTTGCCAATTGGTCAAGACGTTTTTCGATGGATGCGGGAAGTCTGACGGCAATCATATTGTCCCCTCATGACATACAAGTATAACACGCTCCATCGTGACCAATGCATTCGTGGTTTCCCCGGTCTCCAAATCGAGACCGGGGAAACCACCAATTTGTGAAATTCGAAAAACCTTAGTCTTGCGTGCCGGAGGCCACTGGTCCCACCGCAGGTGCCCAGCGCCAGTTGCGAATCTCCGGCAAATCGTCGCCGTTCTCCGCCACATACAGCTTATGCCGCTGGATCGCTTCGGAGTACCATTGTTCGGCGGCGTCGGCTTGCGATGCGAGACGCGGCACGCGCTTCACCGCGTCCAGCGCCAACTGGAAGCGGTCGATGTTATTCAGCACGCACATATCGAAGGGCGTCGTCGTGGTGCCCTCTTCCTTGTAGCCGCGCACGTGCAGAGAATCGTGATTGTGCCGCCGGTAAGTCAGCCGGTGAATCAGCCACGGATAGCCGTGGAAGGCAAAGACGGTCGGCGTCCGCGGCGGAAAGATCTGGTCGTAGTCCTCGTCGGGCAGCCCGTGCGGATGCTCGGAGGGCGGTTGCAGCGCCATCAAATCCACCACATTGACGAAGCGGACTTTCAGATCCGGCGCGAGCGAACGCAGCAGCACCACCGCGGCCAGAGCCTCCATCGTCGGCACATCGCCCGAACAAGCGATCACCACGTCGGGCTTGCCCTCGTCGTTCGAGGCCCACTTCCACACGCCCAGCCCCGTCGTGCAATGCGCCACCGCCTCGTCAATCGAGAGCCACTGCGGCGCGGGCTGCTTGCCGGCGACAATCAGGTTGATGTAATTCTTGCTCCGCAAACAGTGGTCTGCCACCGACAGCAGCGTGTTGGCGTCCGGCGGAAGATAGACGCGCACCACCTCGGCCTTCTTGTTCATCAGGTGATCGATGAAGCCTGGGTCCTGGTGGCTGAAACCGTTGTGATCCTGCCGCCAAACCAGGGATGAAAGTAAATAGTTGAGCGACGCAATCGGTTTGCGCCAAGGGATATGTCGCGTCACCTTCAGCCACTTGGCGTGCTGGTTCACCATCGAATCAATGATGTGAATGAACGCCTCATAGCAGGAGAAAAATCCATGCCGCCCGGTCAGCAGATAACCCTCCAGCCAGCCCTGGCACATATGCTCGCTGAGCATCTCCACCACGCGGCCCGTCTGCGAGAGGTTTTCGTCGACGGCGAGCGTCTCTTCCATCCACTCCTTGCCGGTTCCGGTGATCACGTCCTGCAAGCGGTTACTGGCCGTCTCATCCGGCCCAAAGACTCGGAAGTTCTTCTGCTCCTTGTTGCCTTCCATCACCGCGTGCAGAAGCTGCCCCAGAACCCGCGTCGATTCCACGTCCTTTGCTCCGCGGCCTTCAATCTTCACCGCGAACTCGCGGAAGTTGGGCATCTTCAGCGGCTCCAGCAGCAGGCCGCCGTTGGCGTGCGCGTTCATGCCCATGCGCCGCCGTCCCTTGGGCGCAATCCCTGCCAGCTCGGCGCGGAATGCGCCCTTTGCGTCGAAGAGTTCCTCCGGCTTGTAGCTGCGCATCCAATCTTCCAAGAGGCGCAGATGGTCGGGCTTCTCGCGCAACTCGGCAAAGGGAACCTGGTGCGCGCGCCAGGTGCCCTCCACCGGCTTGCCATCCACAAACTTCGGCCCCGTCCAGCCCTTGGGCGTGCGCATGATCACCATCGGCCACGCCGGACGGCGCTCTGCGCTCGTATCTTTTGGATTGGATTTGCGAGCGGCTTGCTGAATCTCCGCGATGCGGTCGAAGATCTTGTCAAACAGCGCCGCTGCCTGCTGGTGCATCACTAGCGGATCGTCGCCCTCGAGCGTGTATGGCTCATAGCCGTAGCCGCGCATCAGGCTCTCCAGTTCAGCATGAGGAATCCGCGCCAGCACCGTCGGATTGGCGATCTTGTAGCCGTTCAGATGCAGAATCGGCAGCACCACTCCGTCAGTCGCCGGATTGAGAAACTTGTTTCCGTGCCAACTCGTCGCCAACGGGCCGGTCTCCGCCTCGCCGTCGCCCACTACGCAGGCCACAATCAGCCCCGGATTGTCGAAGGCCGCGCCATACGCGTGCACCAGCGAGTAGCCCAGTTCGCCGCCCTCGTGAATCGACCCTGGCGTCTCAGGCGCCACGTGGCTGGGAATCCCGTACGGCCAACTGAATTGTCTGAATAACCGCTTGATCACGTCCGCGTTCTGTTCGATGTGCGGATAAATTTCGGTGTACGAGCCTTCCAGATAGG
The DNA here is from genome assembly GCA_050014135.1 of Occallatibacter sp. Classification (GTDB taxonomy): domain Bacteria; phylum Acidobacteriota; class Terriglobia; order Terriglobales; family Acidobacteriaceae; genus Telmatobacter. Next base: position 3,427 of record JBEKDX010000168.1, on the reverse strand, counting down.
TGTTGGCCACCAGGCCCGGTCCGCCGTGTCCCGGTCCGATAATGTACATCATGTTCAGGTCGCGCTCGCGGATCAGCCGGTTCCAATGCACATAAAGAAAATTGAGTCCCGGCGTCGTGCCCCAGTGGCCCAAGAGGCGCGGCTTCACGTCGTCCAGTGTCAACGGACGCTCCAGCAGCGGGTTGTCTTTCAGATAAATCTGGCCAACCGAGAGGTAGTTAGCGGCGCGCCAGTAGGCATTCATCGTAGCCAGTTGTTCGGCGCTCAGCGGGCCGTTGCTCGTTGCTTCGCTCATCTTTCACCTCGCAAAGGGAAGTTGCGTGACACCTCAAGCCTAGCAGTTGCAGGTTACTGCCAGGGTGATTCGAGTCACAAGTAGGTTCTCTTGGAAACCGGTTCAGCCGCCGACCGCAGCGCACCGCAAATGGCAATCGCAAAGCCGCCGAAAACAAGAATCACTATTGAATAAGATATCTTCATCCCGGCCTCCCTCGCGAAACTCACCTCGCATTCATTCTGCTCCCCGAGGGCCAGTCTATGTCAATGGAAGTAATCTCTAATCCCTACTGCTCTCTGTTCCTCACTCCGCTCCCAGCTCTTTCACAATCGCCACCGATGCGGAAGCCCCGATGCGGTTGGCGCCGGCTTCCAGCAGCGCCTTCACGTCGGCCAGTGTGCGAATGCCGCCCGCAGCCTTCACGCCGCAGCGGTTGCCGGCCACGCCGCGCATCAGCGCCACGTCGGCCACAGTCGCGCCGCCTGAAGAAAATCCAGTGGACGTCTTGATGAAATCCGCACCTCCTTGGATCGCTAGCTCCGAGCCGCGCAGCTTCTCTTCCATCGTCAGCAGCGACGTCTCCAGGATTACCTTCACTTGCGCTCCGTCATAGTGCGAATCGGCTGCCACGGACTGAATGGCGTTGTGCACTGCCTGGTGGTTGCCGCTCTTCAGCAGGCCGATCGGCATCACCATGTCCAGCTCACGCGCTCCCAGACGGATCAGCGCCGCTGCCTCGCTCCTCAGCGTGGAAACCAGCGATGCTCCAAATGGAAAGCCGAGTACCGCGCCCACCGGAATGCCCGTCCCCGACAGCGCCGCCACCGCCGTCGAAACCCACACCGGGTTCAACATCACGCAGGCAAAGCGGTAGCGCGCCGCCTCTTCGCACAGCGCCTCCACCTGGGCGCGGGTAGCCTCGGGCTTCAGCAGCGTGTGGTCGATCACCGAGGCCAGCGCCTGCCACTTCGCCAGTACTCGCGCGGTGAATGCTGCTGAATCGAACCTGCCGTAGTCATAGTCCATATCCACGTCCTGTACGGGAGTGGTCGCTATCATCGGGTCATGCTCCTGGCTGGGGAAAGTTTGTCCTCGGCCCGCGGCTTGCCCGCTAACTCCGAAGACAAGTATAGGTTAAGCCGCAACGCGTAACAAAAGTATAAAAATAGAGCAACGCCGCACCGGTTCCTGTCGAAATCACTCTGGATGGTCCGGCGTCATCAGGCAGATGTCCGGCAGATTCCGGTAGCGCTCCGCGTAATCCATTCCGTAACCAATCACAAACAGATTGGGAATCGCAAAGCCCACGTAATCCGCCTCGATCTTCTCCAGCCGCCTTGACGGCTTGTCCAGCAGCGTGGCAATCCGCAGCGTCTTGGGCCGCTGCTGCAAGAACAGCTTGCGCAGATAAGAGAGCGTCAGCCCGGTGTCCAGAATGTCCTCCACCACCAGCACATTCTTGCCTTCGATCGGCTCGTCCAGGTCCTTGATCAGCTTCACCGCCCCAGACGAGCGCAGCCCCTTGCCGTAGCTCGATGTAGCCACAAAGTCGAAGGTCGCGTCCGCCTGCACCGCTCGCGAAAGGTCGGCCAGAAACGGCGCAGCGCCCTTCAGCACGCCCACCATCACCAGCTTCTCGCCGTTCAGGTCACGGGTAATCTGCGCGCCCATCTCCGCCACGCGCTCGGCAATCTGCTGGCGGCTGAAAAGTACCTCGAGGTTCTGGTAGTTCACGGTTGTCATGCAATCAGTATCGCCCGTTGCGCCGCCCTCGCGCCAGTGCTGATCCCGCCACAATTTCTTCCCCACCGGAGGCGCAAGCGTTCGCCGCCTCTCGCCCGTCTATACTTGAAGAGTATGCTGCCTTTTCTGCACATCAATTTCCTCTTCCTGCACCGCGAGCAGCCCACCTTCGGCATCATGATGTGGCTCGCCGCGGTCACCGCCGCTTTCATCATGTACCGCAGCTTCCGTCGCGCCGGCGTTGACGCCGATGCCATTGGCATGGTGGCCGTCGCCATGATCGCCGGCATGATCGGCGCCAAGCTATGGCACGTCCTTGACTCCCCTGCCGAATTTCACGATCTCGGCTGGAGCGTCCTCTGGGATACCGATGGCTTCGCCTGGTTTGGCGGCCTGACCTTCGGCATCGTTGCGCTGCTCGTGCAGGGCTGGCGCGCCAAGATCGGCGCCCTTCGCACCCTCGACCTAGCCGCCCCCGCCGCCGCCGTCGGCTATGGCATCGGTCGCATCGGCTGCTTCCTCTCCGGCGACGGCTGCTACGGCATTGCCATCCAGCCAGTCCATTTCCTCTCCTTCACCTTTCTGCCCTGGGGCATGAGCTTCCCCAAAGGCATTGAGCCGGTCTTCGTTCCCGTCTATCCCACCCCCCTTTATGAACTCGCCGCTGGCCTGCTCATCGGCGGCTGGCTCTGGTGGCGCGCCGGCAAGCCCTCGCCCACCGGCGCCATCCTCGGCCGATATCTGCTGCTCTGCGGCCTCGCTCGCTTCCTCGTTGAATTTCTTCGCCGCAATCCCAAAGTCCTCTGGGGCCTCTCCAACGCTCAACTAGCCAGCGCAGGCTCCATCCTCGCCGGCATCATCCTCATCGCCTGGGCCTCCAAGCGCCAACTCCACGCTCCCCACCAAGCCGGCGCAGCCATGAAAAAAGCCGCATAGAAGCCGCCCACAATCTTGCGGAGGCAGCAGGAGCATTCATGCTCCTGATATGCGGAGGGAGAACCCCTGACATTTTCCTCGATAACCCCAATAGGCGTCCCGTCCCACAACCACCTAAAACTCTCCCCGCTCCCCGCTCTCCTGCTCCCGCCCCGCACAACCGGAAAGAACGATCCACTCCCGCTCTTTCCTGAGCGCAGAGTTACATCCAGTTTGGTTCACAAGATTTCGCAATCACGAAGGCGGCGCAGTACAAACTGACTATAGCAAAATCATGATAGGTGTACCCAAGGCCAAAGTCTTAAAGTGTTGATTTTCTTAAAAAATCAACACCTCATGTCAACTTCATCCGGGCATGGAAATCGGGGTTTTGCTCTAGACGTTCAGATAAGACCAGACTCCAGTCCCTTAAGCACCGCCCGGATGCGGTCACGGACGCCCAGTTTAGAGAGGATGCTGGAAATATGATTC
>JBEKDX010000167.1:0-9294 GCA_050014135.1 Occallatibacter sp. | reverse complement strand
AGCTCATTGTTCAGGTAGGCGGCGAGGTCAATGCGCCCGGCGTCTATCGCGTGAATCCCGGCGACACCTTGCGGGAGGTCGTGGAGCGCGCGGGCGGAATGACTAAGAAGTCTTACCTCTACGCCTTGCAGTTGACCCGCCTCTCGACTCTCAAGATACAAGAAGAACAACTCCGGCAGTCGATTGACCAAATGCAAAAAGATCTCTTTTCGCATTATGCCAACGCGCAGAATACCGATGCGATCCAAGGCACAACGGGAAAGGCTGGGGAGGAGCAGGCGCAGTTCGGAATGCAGAGGGCGATGATCGGCAAGCTTGCCGCCATCAAGCCGACAGGCCGTGTTGTTCTCGGCATCAAGACCAATGCCAAAGCGCTGGCGGAGATTCCGGAGTTCCCCCTGGAGGATGGAGACAGCATCTACATTCCACCCCAGCTCGGCACCATTCAGGTAACCGGGGAGGTGTACAACGCTAACGCCTTGCGCTACCAGGCCCATAAGCGCCTCTTTGATTATCTGAACGATACCGGCGGGCCAACTCGGACGGCGGATGTGAAACGCATCTTCCTGATCCGCGCCGATGGGACGGTGGTGAGCAGGCAAAGACGCAGCAATCATTGGGCAGGCAATTTTGAAAAGATCACACTGATGCCTGGAGACGCGATTATCGTTCCGCCCAAGACCAAAACGCCGGGCGGGTTCCTGGAAGAATTGTCCATGATCACGCAGATGGCTTCTCAAACCGCAATGACAAGCGCCGTAATCAGCCTGCTTCACTAGAAGCTATCTCAAAAGTTCGACTGAATCAGAGTTTCCTCAAGGTGCAAAAGATGACTGAACAGGATATTCGCGCTAGCCGCCCGGAGGATGGATCGGAGACGGTCCTCTCGCCGGAAGACAACGGCACAATGTTTGGAGTCACCGGCCTCGCGATCGAGATTCTTGTGCAGTTCGCCCGCCGCAAGCGGCTGATCGCAATCGTGACCGGCGCGTCCATGTTCGTCGGCCTGCTCTTCTGCATATTGCTTCCCATCCAATATAAGTCAGTCACCAAGATCATGCCGCCGCGGCAGACGCAGTCCACGACAACATTTTTGAACAGTATGCCGGGGGGCGGAGTGATGAGCGATGCAATGTCGGGGGGACTGAACCTGCGAGATCCCAACGCTATCTACATAGGCTTGCTGAAATCCCGGCCCATTGCGGATGCGATCATCAATACGTTCAATCTGACCCAGGTCTATCGCGTCAAGGATATGACGGCCGCCCGCAAGCAGTTGCAAGAGAATACCGAGATCGTATCGGAATTGAGCACACTCATTTCCATATCCGTTACCGGCAAGGATAAGAAGCTCTCGGCCGATATTGCAAATGCATATACGGATCAGCTTCGCGCCCTCAGCAAGGCCATATCGGTCACCGAGGCATCCAAGCGGCGTCTCTTCTTCGAAGATCAATTGAAGAGCCAGAAGGATGTGTTGATTGCGGCCGAAGTTGCCTTGCAGCAGGTTGAGCAGAACAAGGGCCTGATTCACCTTGATATGCAGGCCGGTTCGATCATTGGCGGCCTCGCCATGCTGCGCGGCCAGATTTCCGCCAAGCAGGTGGAGTTGCAGGCGCTGCGCTCGTACTCGACTGAGCACAACCCCGAAGTGCAATTGGCGGAAAACGAACTCGCCTCCATGCAAAAAGAGGCCGCTCAGATGAAGCAGACGAGCCCGTCGTCAGGGGATGAGGATATGGGGTTGAAGGATATTCCCCAGGCTGGGCTGGATATCATCCGCGCGGAGCGGGAACTCCACTACCAGCAGGCATTTTTCGATACTCTGCTTCGGCAGTATGAAGCTGCGCGCCTGGATGAAGCCAAGGAAGCGGCGGTGATCCAGGTGGTGGAACCGGCTATCCAGCCGGAACGCAAATCATCGCCGCATCGCATGGTCATCTTGCTGCTGTCCCTGGTTGGAGGCTTTTTTGCATCCTGCTTGCTCACTTGGATCCTGTGGTGGAGGGATGTTGCGCGATCGGATGAGGAGATCGCCCGAGCGGTTCAGAATCTGAAATATTTCCTGAGGAGTTAGAGAGCCTGAATGCGTGCTGGTGCGGGGGATTATCAATGGACTCAAATGCATTGACGGGGAAAACCCTCCTGATCACGGGGGGAACGGGCACGTTCGGCAACGCCGTGGCGGAGATGGCGGTGAGCGAAGGCATTGGAGAGATTCGCATCTTCAGCCGGGACGAGAAGAAGCAGGACGATATGCGCCGCCGTCTGAATGATGACGCCATCAAGTTTTATATCGGAGATGTCCGCAACTACGGCAGCGTGCTGCAGGCGATGCGCGGCGTGGACATGGTCTTCCACGCGGCCGCGCTGAAACAGGTTCCTTCCTGCGAGTTCTTCCCGATTGAGGCTGTCCAGACGAACACACTGGGAGCCGAGAATGTAATGAACGCTGCGCTCGCATCCGGCGTGCGCAAGGTTATCGTTCTGAGCACGGACAAAGCCGTCTATCCGGTCAATGCCATGGGAATGTCGAAGGCGCTGATGGAAAAGTGCATGGTGGCAAAGGCCCGTATGTGCCAAGATACCGCAACCATATTCTGCGGCACCCGATATGGAAACGTGATGGCCTCGCGGGGCTCCGTGATCCCTTTATTCCTTGATCAGATTCTTCGCAATGAGCCGCTGACCGTCACCGATCCTGATATGACAAGATTCATGATGACCATCGATGGCGCGGTTGACCTGGTGCTCTATGCCTTCGCGCACGGCAAGCCGGGAGACATATTTGTGAAGAAGGCTCCGTCGGCGACAATCGGCACACTGGCAAGGGCTTTGCTGAATATCATGGATGCACAGAATGAGATCCGGGTCATCGGCACCAGACATGGCGAAAAACTCTATGAAACACTTTTGAATCGGGAAGAGATGTCCCGCGCCGAGGATATAGGAGACTACTATCGGGTATGCGCCGATGCGCGCGGCTTGAATTACTCATCGTACTTCAGCGAGGGGAAGCATGAAATCTCGGTGGCGGAGGATTATCACTCGCATAACTCGGCGCGTTTCAATGAAGAGGAGATGCGAGCTATGCTGATGAGTCTCCCCTGCGTTCACGAGGCACTATGCGGGAGGATGCAACCGGCATGATCAGAGTTCTTGTCACCGACGGCCAATCCTTTCTGGGGCGCAACCTGATTGTGCGCCTTCGCGAAAGGAAGGATTGCGAGAGCTTCGCGGCCAATCGGGATACGCCGCAGACCGACTTGCGGCAATGGCTGACGGCAGCGGATCTTGTGTTTCATCTGGGCGGCGTCTATCGGTCTCTGAATCCTGCCGAGTTCGAGCGCGTGAACGCCGGGTTTACAAGAGAGATCTGCGATATTCTAACTCGAGCGGGACGCGCTCCCCGCATCGTGTATGAGTCCTCTGCTCAGGCAGTTCTGCAAAACCCGTATGGAGCCAGCCGTCTGCAAGCAGAAGATTCCCTGCGGGCATTCGCAGCTTCGAGCGGAGCGAGCGTTGGAATCTTTCGGCTCAAAGGAATGTTTGGAAAATGGTGCCCGCCAAATGACAACTCGGTGACGGCAACATTTTGCTACAATATCGCCAATGAATTTCCGGTTGTCATCTCAGACCCGGCAACTGAGGTGGAGCTGCACTACGTGGATGACATCGTCTCCGCCTTTCTCTCGCAGATAGATTACAGCACTTCGCAGTTACCGCGGATTGACTTCACCCGCATTCGACTGGATGATCTCGCCGGCCGGATTCAGGCCTTTCACGAGATGAGAACGACGCTGCGGCTGCCGGATCTTTCGGATTCCTTCTGCAGGGCTTTGTATGCTACCTATCTCTCCTACCTTCCCGGTCCAGCGCGGGAGCAGCCGCTGGAGATCAAGACGGATGCGCGCGGCTCCCTGGCGGAGTTCATCAAGTCAGAGCATATTGGCCAAATATTTGTATCGCGAACCGCCCCCGGCGCGACCCGAGGCAACCACTATCACCATACCAAGTCAGAGATGTTTCTTGTCGTTGAAGGAAACGGGCTGATCCGGATGAGGCCGGTCGAGGGCGGGCCGGTGGAAGAGTATCCGGTACAGGGGACCAAGTATCAGGTTATCAATATCCCGCCAGGATTCACGCATTCCATCACCAATGTGGGTTCAGGCGAAATGGTGACTTTGTTCTGGTCCAGCGATGTCTTCGATTCTGACCGCGCAGATACATATTCCCTTCCGGTTGATGAAGGATGATGCCGCCGCCCGACAGAGCGCATACGGGATAGTATCAGAGAGAATGTCAGCCAGTAACTCGGAGGAGTCATGAAAATTGTCAGTATTCTTGGCACGCGGCCGGAGATCATCAAGATGTCGCGTGTGATGGCCGTATTGGACCGCTATACGGAGCACACGATTGTTCATACTGGCCAGAATTATGATTTCGAGTTGAATCAACTATTTTTTGATGAACTGGAAGTGCGCAAGCCCGATCATTTCTTGCAGGCGGCCGGGAAGACTGCTGCTGAGACCATCGGCATGGTCATCGCGAAATCAGACAGCTTGTTCGCAGAGATTCGTCCCGACGCAGTTTTGATTCTGGGCGATACCAACAGCAGCCTGGCCGCTTTGCCCGCGAAGCGGAGAAGGATTCCCGTCTTCCACATGGAGGCAGGGAACCGCTGCTTCGACGACCGCTCGCCCGAGGAGATCAATCGGCGGATTGTCGACCACATCAGCGATATCAATATGCCCTACAGTTCCATCTCCCGGGAGTATTTATTGCGAGAAGGTATTGCGCCAGATCGCATCATCAAGACCGGAAGTCCAATGTATGAGGTCCTTCACTATTACCTGCCTAAAATTCGCGAGTCGTCCATTCTTGAACGCTTCGCTCTGGAGCCGGGAAAGTTCTTTGTAGTAAGTTGCCATCGGGAAGAGAATGTAGACCAGCCGCGGGAGCTGGAACGATTCGCGGCCCTGCTCAACTCCCTTGCCGCCGAGCACAAACTTCCGTTGATCGTCTCCACGCACCCAAGAACCCGGAAGCGGCTCAACGAACTCGGGGTCAAGCTGAATCCCGAGGTGCAATTGAAGGAGCCGGTGGGTCTCTTTGATTTTGTGTGGATGGAAATGAACGCGAGGGCAACGCTCTCTGACAGCGGGACCATCACCGAGGAGTCATCCATCCTCGGATTTGCCGCCCTGAACCTTCGCGAGATGCATGAGCGTCCGGAGGGAATGGAGGAAGCAGCGGTGATGATGACCGGCTTCGAACTCGCGCGGGTGCGGGACGGATTGAGGATTCTCGCCGATCAGCCCGAAGCCCAACTGCGGATCGTGGACGAATACAACGTTCCGAATGTGTCGCAGAAGGTTCTGCGCATCATCATCAGTTATTTGAACTATGTGCACAGGAAGGTCTGGCATCAGTGCGCGCCGGAAAATTAGACGATTGAGATGATAAGACAAAACATCCTTGCCAACATGGCAGCCCGTGGCTGGGGCGTCTTTTCGGTTTACCTGTTTGTGCCGCTCTATCTCAGATTCCTGGGGATCGAAGCATACGGGATTGTCGGCTTCTACTCCACTTTGCTGGCCGTGCTTGCCTTTGCGGACATGGGATTCACAGCCACGCTGAACCGGGAGATGGCCCGGCTTTCCGCGCGTACTGACTCTGCCGCCGAGATAGGAGATTTGCTGCGTACCTACGAATCGGCCTATCTTTGCATATCTTCAGCTCTCGCTGTCATGATCTGGTTCCTGGCTCCCGGAATTGCCGAGCACTGGCTGCGCTCCAGGGTTTTACAGCCGCACGAAATGGCGGCTGCCATCCGCTTGATGGGAGTTGCCATTGCTCTTCAGTTACCTTCTTCTCTTTATATTGGAGGGCTGATGGGGTTGCAGAGGCAAGTGAAAGCGAATTCTGTCTCGATTGCGACTGGGGTATTCAGGGGAGTGGGAGCGGTTCTGGTTCTATGGCTCTTCTCTCCGACGATCTTCGCCTTCGCCTTGTGGCAATTGATCTCCAACGCCGCCTATTGCTTCACCGCCCGGTTCAGTCTTTGGCACGCCCTGCCATGGCGCGCAGATCTGTCAAATCCGCATTTCCGCTGGAGCGCCTTTCGCAACACCTGGCGCTATGCGGCTGGCATGGCCGGCATGGCGGCAGTCTCCGCGCTCTTGACGCAGACCGATAAGCTTGAGGTCAGCAAGATGCTCCCGCTGGAGATGCTCGGGTACTATACTCTCGCCAGCGCGCTGGCCGCCGCTCCGCTGATGCTGGCCAGCCCCATCGCTTTAGCCGTATTTCCGCGTCTAACGGCGCTGGTTGCCTCTGGGGACTCCATGGGAGTTAAGCGGCTTTACCACCGAACCTGCGCGCTGGTTGCTGTTGCCACGATTCCGGCCGGGATGACCTTGGCGTTGTTTGCGGGTGACTTTATCCGCGCCTGGACGGGTTCATCGCTTGCCGCGCAGCGTGCTGGAGCAGCTGCCTCCTTACTGCTTGGAGGTCAACTGCTACAGGCCACTCAGGCGGTTCCAGGATATGTTGCTCTTGCCCACGGCTACGTCCGGCTGAATCTGTTTATCAACATTGCCTCATTTATCCTGATTGCGCCGCTGCTGTTTTTTCTGATCGTTCGATATGGCATTGCGGGCGCGGGCTTGTCGTGGCTGGCGGTGAGTGTCTGCACAATGGCGCCCTTCATGATTCTGTTGCACCGGCGCTTCCTGCCCGGTGAGATGCGGCGATGGCTGCTCGGCGATCTGCTTCGTCCTTTGCTGGCGACTCTGCCTATTGTTCTATTGGCTCGCGTGGTCATTCCCGTCCCCTCATCGCGGCTGCTTACCGTGGGAGTCGGCGGGATGCACCATGCCGGAGTTGCGCGCCGAGTTTATCGAGAAGACCAGAAGGCTGTCTCCAGGTTTGGTGAGCATATGCCGGCTTCGAGCAGCGGGTAACCATGGAGATGCAGCATGAATCCACCGCGGAAGATGATCCACACACTTTGGTATGGAGGCCGGGGAGGGAGCGGCGGGTACATCCGCTATCTCAACGGAGTGCTTGCCTCCGCTGCGGGACCTTCCGGCATCCGCGTAACTCTGGTGTGCAGCCCCTCGCTGCCAAAAGAACTAGGGCCTTTGGATTCGGCCGTCCGCGTCATCACCGTGCCAGCGCTCGATAACGCGATCTCAGCGCAATGGTGGGAGCGGATGCACTTCAGCAGTTTCGTGCGGGAGCTTAGGCCGGATCTCTTGTTCTATCCTTCGGGCAGCCTCGGGCGTTTTCCCGCCGAGGTTCCGGTGGTGGCGGCCTGTCATAACCTTCTGTATTTCGATGACACGGAGTACACAAAATATCGTTATTCCAGAATTTGGTGGAGGAATCTGCGGAGACTGCGCCATCGTCTTCGCGTCTCCTATCCCCAGGCCGGCGGGATCATCTTCACCTCAATGTATTCGCAGCAAATCGCAGCAGGCAAGGTTACAGGCATCAAGCGGTGGATAGTGATTCCCAATGGTGTTGAAGCGAGTTTCCAAGCAGACGGTCCCACGCCAACCATCGACCGGCCGCCGCGCAATGTTTTGTATGTATCAACCGTGACCATGTACAAGCACCAGTGGAACGTGGTGAAAGCGATCAGGCAGTTGCGCGAGTCTACAGGCGAGGATTATCAACTCTGGCTGGCGGGTGGAGCCGACTTGCTGGGCATGAGGAAGCTTGAGCATACTCTGGAGAAGGAACAAGCTCATTCATTTACGCACTTGCTGGGCGAAGTCAGCCACAATGCCGCGCCGGCTGTTTACCGGAAAGCTGACATCTTCGTCTTTGCCTCCTCCTGTGAAGCGTTTGGCATTACGCTGCTTGAAGCAATGGCTTCGGGCCTTCCGGTGGCCTGCTCGAATCGGACTGGGCTGCCCGATCTATTGCGCGATGGGGGCGTGTATTTCGATCCCGAGGACTGCGCCGGGATTGCCTCGGCGATCGCGCGGCTTAGTGCCGACCGGGTGATGCGCCGCGAGTATGTCAAGCGCGCCATGAGTTATGCGCGCGAGTACACCTGGCTCCGCTCGGCGCAGAGCACCTTTGATTTTCTGCGGGAGGTTGCAGTCACGGCGCGGGATCAGCGGGCCGCGTGATCCCGGCCGCCTCCGGCGGGGTGAGACATATCGAACCCTGCATTCGAGCAAAGCCACGATTTCCATGCCCATTCAAAGTTGATATGTGGTATTGATTTCTTAAGGAGATCAATACTTTAAGACTATAACCTTGGGTACACCTATCGTGGTTTTGCTATACAAACCGATTGAGCAATATGCGCAGTTGGTTTGCGCCTTCGAGCAGATGACGGTCTTCAAACCATCATTGCAAAACTCTCCGCAACCCAAGTAGTGATTCACAGGCTTTCAGCCGATTGTCGATAGCGGGCCGAATACGTATTCCAGACTCTCCTAGGGGAGGACTCATGCCAACCAGTGACTGCGAACTGCCTCCGGCACAGATACTCTTGTCGAATACATCCGATCCGAAGGTGCTGATCGTATGCCACCGCGCCTTCAATGACAAGGGCGGCACCGGCAACACCTTGGCCTCGTACTTCAAACAGTGGAATCCGGACTCGCTTGCCGAAATCTTTTTTCACGCCGAATTACCGTGCGGTCCGATGATCCGCAAATGCAGCCGGTACTATCGAGTCACCGATTTTGATGCGCTGAGAAGCGTTTTGGGGCGGCAGAGCTGCGGTCATCCTGTGACCAGTACTGACATTGCCGGGGCCACCGGGAAGGGCGATACCAGTCCCTCTCGCCTGCAGCAGCGGGTCTACGAATTCGGACGGAAGAGGTACGGGAGCGTGATGCTTCTGCGCGATATGATGTGGCGGGCGGCTCGCTGGCGGACCGATGAGCTGAATGCATGGGTGGATGATTTTGCGCCGCAGGTGGTATTTCTGAACGGCGGCGAATACAGCTTTGCCTACGGCATTGCAAACTACGTCGCCACTCGATGCTCAGCTCCTCTGGTCGTGTACCTCGGAGATGACTGGTACAACGTAACGAGCTTTTCACACTCGCCCTTCTACTGGCTGCAGAACGCGCTTCTTCGCCGCGCCATGAGACGCGTAGTGGGATCAGCAGCGCAGATTTTCCCGATTTGCGATCTAATGGGCGAAGAGTACAAGCGGATATTCGGTGTGGCTTGCACGACTCTTTCCACGGCTTGCGGCAGAATCGAATCAACGCCCGCATCGGGTGATCGCTCCCCGGTTGAGATCTCATATCTGGGAAAAGT
>JBEKDX010000166.1:0-6894 GCA_050014135.1 Occallatibacter sp. | reverse complement strand
CGGTAAGCAGCAGTTCGGCCAAACTTGCATGGGCCTGGCGCGCCTCATCCATATCAGTAAACGGAGCGGAGGGAAACTCGGTCAGCTCGGCCAGCTCCTGAAAGAGCGCTCCGCCGCTTTGCTCGCAGGCAAATCGCGCCAGCTCCAATGCTTCCTGGCGCGCGCCGGGTACCTGGTCAAGAAGTTGGCTCAACTCAATCAGTGTCGTGCATACGGCATTTGCAAACGGCCGTTCCAGCCGCTCACGCAGCAAATCCCACTCCGGCTCGCGCTCGAGAACAAAGTCGTGCATCCAACGGTCGCGATTTCTCAGCATCTCGACCAACAGGCCTTCCATCTCCTGCCAGCTGTTGTCGCGCCACAGCAGCAGCTCTTCGATGGCCGATCCCAGCTCCGTGCCGGTCTGGTCAACTTTCTTGAGTGTTTCGCGGGCCGCGCGGCGATAGAGTTCCTCGGGCTGCTCGGCTACCTCGAGGCCTCCGCCTAGCCCCGAGAGCAGTGGCTGTTGCAAGGCAAGATCGCGGCAAAAGGAATCAATCGTCGAGATGCGAAGCTGAGCGGGCAGGTCGAGCAGCTTCCAACCCAGCGCCTGCGAGTGCTCCAGTGCTCGATGAGCGAGCGCACCCATTGAAAACTCGTCCGTTTCTGGAGCGGAGTTGGCGTCGGCCTTCTCCAACTCTCCCAGAATGCGTTGTCGCATCTCGGCGGCGGCGGCGTTGGTGAAGGTGATCGCCACCACCTCGCCCGGCTCTTCGACCTCGCTCAGCAGCCGCAGAAAGCGCCGCGTGAGCAGGTCCGTCTTGCCCGACCCCGCTGGAGCCTGCACCAGAATCGACTGGCCTGGATCGAGAGCCTTCTGGCGTTCCAGTTGATCGGGAGGCGCAAAGCTACTCATCGGCACCCCCCTCATCATCTTCAGCGTCGAATTGGCCTGGACGCTCCTGAATGCGGCACAAAGTCTGCAAGCCACAACGTTCACAGGTCCGTTTGGCCTCGCGCGGGTCCACTTCGGCTCGACCGGCAACGAAGTCTTTGGCAAGCTGCTCGATGCAATCCCGCCAATCGAGCAGTTGCTCGGCGGTGAACGGGTTCCTGACAAGTGGGCTCGTGCCTTTCAAGCCGGTAAAGAGTGTGCCCGCGGCGTCACCTACGCGGCCGGCAAAATTCATCTCGCCTGCTCGCACTCTTGCAAAGACCAGCCCACCCAGCGCCTCTTGGGTTTTCAGAGCGAATCCGGCATAGAGCGGCAGTTGCACGTCGTCTGGGCGTGGCAGCTCCCACGAGTTTGGCGAGACGGTGCCGGATTTGTAGTCGATTACCAATTGCGAGCCGTCGTTGAGCCGGTCAACGCGGTCCAATTGCAAATCGAGGGTGACCCCGGCGATATGAACGGTCCGTTTGACTTCAGTGTCCGCTACCTCGAACGCGACGCGCGTAGCCTCGAACTCCAGCCACTCAGTGACCAGACGGGTCAACCGCTCTTCTTCCAGCTCCAGATAGCGGCGGGCCATGCGTTCGCGCAGGTGAGAATGCAGCTCCTTTGCCATTGCGCGTCGCACGTGACCAGCCACATAGGCCTGACGGTTGGTAAGGCGTAGCAGTTCGCCTTGGCTGCGTATCCCGTCCGGCACTCCGGCCCAAACAGCGTGCAGAACCGCGTGGAGCAATTTGCCACGCTGGGAGGCGGTCAGTCCAACCTCGGCTGGCTCCCAGCCCCGCGCGTCCAGACGAGCTGTGGCAAAGGCCTTGAAGGGGCACTGCGACTGCGCGGTGAGAACAGCAGCGCCGCCCGCAACCTTACCTGGAGCGAAGGGTATCCGGCTGAAGTCGTCGAAAGAAACAGTAAGCGCCTCGGGGCTTGGAGGCGCTTTCAGCTCCGCCGGCAACTCGCGCGCCTCCCCGGTAATCTGCGCAATCAGCCGCGATGGCCGGGTTTCCGCGGCTGCATTTTGCTTCGCAAAGCTGAAGTGAACCTCGCGCCCCGAGGCCAGCAGGCGGTGGGTGATCGAACGGGCCAGCTCCCAATCGAGCTGCGGCGTGGCATGGGGCATTCCTGCCTCGCGCTGAATTTCAATCGGCAGCAGTGGATGTGTCGAACCCCCGCCAGGCCAGGCGTCTTCCTCCGCTCCCAGGAACCAGACAGCGTCGGCGGTCAGCCCGGCCGACTCCGCCGGACCTGCAATCTGAATCGGTGCCTCGCGCGACTCGGGAGCGAAGAGTGTCTCGTCCAGTGTGCGGCCCAGTTGCGAGAGAAAATCCTTCCAACTCATCCGGCGGCCATTAAAGCCCAGAGAGCCGCAGCTTTCCACAGCCTGTTGCCACCGTCGCAGAGCCTGATACTCTGCGCTGGCCAGCGGGTGAGCGCCGGCAAAGTGAAGCTCATCGAGCAAACGCGGAATCAGCTCCGCCCAGTCGAGCGGGCTTTGCGTCCGGCGCGCAAAGCTGGCCAGCAGGCGTTGCGCACCGGTAATGCGCTCGACCCACGCAGGCGGAAGCGGATTCGATGCTGTTTGCGCGTCAAGAAATGCTGTCAGCGTCCATTGCGGCCGCTCTTGCTTGAAGCGGCGCAGCGTGCGCATGAACGCCGCGAGCGCCGTGGACTCCTGTGAGCTGGCGGCGGCGTGCCCGGTCGAGAGCAGCCAGTCGAGTTCGTGCTCGGCAAGCTCGCCGTCGAGCCAGCTCAGCACGAGGTGCGCCGCCCGCGCCAGTGCAACCTGGCTGAGCGGGATTCCCAGCGAAAATTCGTAAGTCGGGCCGGTCTGCGCGAGCAGAGCGCGTTCAATCTCCCCTCTGCGTGTGCTGACGGCTTGCGCAACAATCAGTAAACGAGCGCCGGGGTTGGCGGCAAGCTGGCGGCCGCACCAGATCGCGCAAGCCGCCAACTCGGCCTGCGCGTCGGCGGCGGCATAAAAGTGGAGATCATCGGCCGGTTCGCCTTGAGCAGACTCGCGCCACTCGCCCCAGGCTTCGAAAATGCTGCGCTGAGCGGGAAGAATGCGGTCAAAACCGGCCAGCAAAAGCGGCGGACGCTCCCTCGGCTCCGCTTCCAGCACCGATAGCAGCTCAAGCGCCAGGCGGCTGGGGCTGAGCAGCTCTTCGGTGCGGCAGAGTTCGTCAAACTCCACAAGCCAGCCGCTGAAGGCTCCCGCGTCCTGTTGCCATGCAATTCGCGCGGTCTTCTGCAGGAAGCGTGGAGCATAGAAGCATAGCAACTCATGCGCTTCCATCGCCAAGGCCGCCAGGCGATGGCGAGGACCTTCGAGCAGCGTGGCCAGCGAACGCTCCCGGCTGGCGATCTCCACCCAGAGCGCCTGCTCCTGCGCAGGATTCAGCAGCAGGCGCGCATCCGTGCGCCGCCTCTCCCATGCGTTGCGAACAAAGCTATTCCAATCAAGTATCTGTGGCGCGGGCCATGCGCTCTGGCCCTCGTTCCGGCACGCTCGATGGAAGCTGGCGGCAACAGCGCGCGACGCGCGGTCGCTGGCCGTGACCACCAGTCCGCCCTCGCGCAGCCAACTGTTGATTTCGTCTGCCGCAAACTCCCCCATTCCAGCGTTATACTCTGTCCGGCCATGAGCGTGCCATACTCGTCATCCTTCCTCTTGCAGACCCGAGGGGCCAACCGAAGGTATGCTAACTCTTAGTCATGAATCAATCCCTGTCATCACAAGATAGATTGCTCTCCGCGTCGCCTCGAATGCGCCAGGAACCAAAGAGCGGCTCAGGAGCTCGACCGTGCGTTTTCCTCGCCGTTGCAATCTCACCCAACAAGATTGGCGGGGTCGAGATGTTTTCCGCCGAGCTTGCACGCCAGTTGAATCGTATGGGGTGGGACCTTGCGCTTTGTTTTCAAGCTCCCCCACCGCCGTTGGTCGAGCACTTCCTCCTGGCTCCGGGAAACGTGTCGCTCGCCGTGATGCCGCGGCAGCTGGGAATGGGATGGTCGAATGCGCGGGAGTTCCTGCAATTGCTCTGGAGACATCGGCCCCAGGTGTTGATCTACCACTTGGGCGGCGTGGTGCGCTGGTGGCCGTTGCTGGGACGCCTGATGAGCGTGCGACGCAGCATCTACTGGGACGGAACCTCGCGGACGGCGAGTTCTTACGATTACCGGGCCTCGTGGCGCGTGCGGGCGGTGATGAGCGCACTGTCCGAGTCGGTATGCGCTTCAAACTTCGTCAAAGTATGCGCGGACAGGGAGGGAATCATCCCGCCCGAGAAGAGCCGGGTCATTTATAACGCAGTAGACAACAGCCGCAACTTGAGTGATGGAGAAGCCTTCCGGCGGCGGTTTGAGATTCCTGCTAGCCGCGCTATTGTGCTGCAGATCAGTTGGCTGGTTCCGGAAAAAGGAATCGACATCGCGTTGCGGGCGGCAAAGCAAGTCTTGGAACGTCGTCAAGATCTTCAATTCGTTTTCTGTGGCGATGGCGCCAGTCGGGAGGAGTATCAGCAGTTGGCAGTAGAACTTGGGATTGCCGGACACGTGACATGGACCGGACAGATCGAGGATCTGGCCGCGAGCGGGGCCTTCCGTGCGGCGCAGATTCAGATTCAATGCTCGCAATGGCATGAGGCCTTCTGCCTGGCGGTTGCAGAGGGCATGAGCGCCGGCCTGCCGTTAGTAGCTTCCCGGATCGGCGGACTGCCGGAGCTGGTTGAAGACGGAGTAAACGGATTCCTCGTCGACCCCAACTCCGAGGTCGAGCTGGCGAATGCGATTCTTGCCCTCGCGGCGGACCACCAACTGAGATTGCGGATGGGAGCGAAGGGGCGCGAACGAGCAGCCCAGTATTTTGACTTGGTGAAGAACGTCGCGCTCTGGGTGAATGTGCTGTTGTCGAAGTGAAGCCCTGTTGCCGAAGTTGAGTCCATGATGAACGAGGTTCGGCTCGGCGCTCCGCAGCGGCGGAAGCAGCTAAACGCGCTGATAATTAAAGTGTGGAAACCGCGCAGAATCTATCGGTATTAAAGGACTACCAAGCCTATCTGCGCGTGGAAAAAGGGCTCCGTCCTCTCACCTGCGAGGCCTACGACGGCGACCTGAAGACCTTTGCCGAGTTCATCGAGCAGCGCCACGGTGTGCTGTTGACGGCCACGCAGCAGGATGTGGCGGCCTTCCTCGAGCATCTGCGCAGCCACGGCATCGTCCAGCGTTCGGCGGCGCGCAAACTAAGCTGCCTGCGCGGTTTTTACAAGTACCTCTTGCTCGACCGGCGAATCCATCACGATCCCACTGTGAATATCGAGTCGCCCAAGGCATGGAAGATTCTGCCCAAATCGCTGGCCGAGCCGGAGGTGGCCGAGATGCTCGCGCGCGCGCAGATGAACGCCGAGCATCCGCGCGCCCGCGGCACCGCGCTGCGCGACCGTGCGATCCTCGAGCTGCTCTACGCCGGCGGCTTGCGTGTCTCCGAGCTTACGGACCTCTCCACCGGCGATCTGGCGCTGGATCTGGGCCGCGTCCAGGTGCGCGGCAAAGGCGACAAGGAGCGCATTGTGCCGTTGGGGCGAACCGCGGTCGAAGCTCTCGAGATCTATCTGCGCGAGGGCAGGCCGCATCTGGCCCGTATCAGTTCGGTCAATGCGCGGCGGCAAGATGCCACCCGCCTCTTTCTCTCGCTACGCGGAATGCCGCTCACCCGCCAATGGATCTGGCACTTGGTCAAGATGGCCAACGGTCAAGCCAGCCCGCACAGTCTGCGCCATAGTTGCGCCACCCACATGGTCGAGCACGGCGCCGACCTGCGCAGCGTTCAACTCTTGTTGGGCCACGCAGACATCTCCACCACCCAGATTTACACGCATCTGGCGCTCGGCCATCTGAAGGAGGTGCATCGCCAGCACCATCCCCGCGCCAAGCGGCTGCGTGCGCAGGCTATCGAATTTCCACCGGCAGGCAAGGCTGCGCGCGGCGGCCTGCACCTGGTTTCAACCACCAAGGCAAATGAGGAGCCGGCATGAGCGCCAAAGCAACATGGGTGCCCCATCCTCGCCGTGTTCTTGTTTTTGCGGCTAGGGTGGGAAACCACAAACTCGAACTGGCTCAATCCCCGATCACCTCATCCCCCAAAGAGGAGCCAGCATGAGCGCCGCCGCCGCGCCAATCGTCCCCTCCACCCTCGATTCGCTCGTGGCCGGCTACCTGCGCGTGCTGGCCAACGAGCGCGGCGCATCGGCGCACACCTTGCGCGCCTACGCCCGTGAGCTGCACGGATTCACCGCCTGGATCTCTCAGCACTACGGAAAGGATCAAAGCGCGGAGCGCATCGAGCACACGCATATTCGCGCCTATCTCGGTACGCTCTATGACCGCGGCCTCTCCAAAGCCTCTGCCGCGCGGGCGCTGGCCTCCATTCGCAGTTGGTTCAAGTGGATGGCGCGCACTGGGCTACTGGAACAGAATGCCGCCGCGCTCGTCTCCACGCCCAAGCTGCCCAGGCATCTGCCCCGCGTACCTTCCATCGAGCAGATGAACCGCGTCGTCGAGTCGGTCACCGAAGACGCCGCCAGTTGGCCCACGCGCGACACCGCGATTCTCGAGCTGCTCTACGGCTGCGGCATCCGCAACGCCGAGTTGACCGGCCTCAATCTCGAAGACATTCACTGGGCCAACGAAGTGATGCTGATTCGCGGCAAGGGGCAGAAACAAAGATATGTCCCGCTGGGCGACGCAGCGGCTCAGGCCCTGCGCGCCTATCTCGCCGAGCGCGCGGCCCGTCTCACCGCGGCCAGCGAAGGGAAGGGAATCGAGACGCCTGCGCTCTTCCTCAATCTCCGCTTGCGCGGCATCGATCAATCAGGACAAGCCAGGCTCACAACCCGCAGCGTCGGTCGCATCGTCAAGCGCATCGCCATCTCGCGCGGTCTCTCCGCCGACGTGCATCCCCACAC
>JBEKDX010000165.1:0-6937 GCA_050014135.1 Occallatibacter sp. | reverse complement strand
GAGGACCGCATCCTGCCCGTCGGCGCTGTGGCGCCGGAGTTTGAGTTATACGACGCGAATGGTCGTCTTGTCCGCTCTCAAGATATGCTTGCGCTCGGTCCCTTGGTCGTCAAGTTTCTGCGCGGGCGGTGGTGCCCTTACTGCGTCACTGAGTTAGAGGCGTGGCGCGACCTATACAGCACACTGCGCGCGCGCGGGGCGCTGATGGTGGCTATCGGCCCGCAGACCGAGCGGCAGAATGACTTTATGGTCAGCCAGCACCGGCTGCCGTATCCCGTCTTGCGCGACCCAGGCTGTGAGCTGGCGGATAAGTTTGGACTGGCCCACGCCGTGCCTGAATATCTGCGCGATTACTATCTTTCGATTCTGATCAACATTCCTTTTGTCAACGGCGAAGATAGCTGGCGGCTGCCCTTGCCGGCGACTTATGTGATCGGAAAAGACCGGAAGGTCCTCTTTGCCGAAGCCCACGCCGACTTCCGCGTTCGCCCCGAACCGGAAGAGGCATTGAGCGCGCTCTTCGTATAACTCAGTCGCTCTAAACAACCCACTTAGCCAACAACACTTCTGCCCGTGCCAAAGTAACTCCCCTCAACAATAACACCTTGCTGCGTGATAACTCGCCGCTGACTAACTCGACGGCATTTTTTGGCAAGGAAAATGTCTCGGCCAAAAATGCGACCAATGCCAAATTGGCGCGGCCTTCGATGGGCGGTGCGTGGACGGCAATCTTCAATTGCGCTGCTGCTCCGTCGCCGTAGATGCCGGTAATCGCGGTCTGCTTCGCGCCGGGCTGGGCGCGAACCGCGAGCGTGACTCCGGTAGCACTCGCGCGCAGCATCATTTCTTCCCCGGCGCTGGCCTGCGTCCGAACAAGCTCGTTCCCACGCGGATGCGCGTCGCGCCTTCAGCGATGGCCAGCGCAAAGTCGCCGCTCATGCCCATCGAGAGTACCTCGAAACTCAATCGCGGATATGCCGCGGCCCAGCGCTCGCGACCTTCGCGCAAACTGCGAAAGCAGGCGCGCGTCTCGGTTTCAGGAACGCCAAAGGGCGCAATCGTCATCAGCCCGCGCAATTGCAGATTCTCCAAACTCGGCAGCCTCTCCAGCATTTGCGCGGCCTCCGCGCTGTCCGGCGCAACTCCAGCCTTTGATTCCTCCGCACTAAGTTTAATTTCGATCAGAACCGGCAGCTTCTTGTCTAACTTACCCGCCGCTTCATTCAGCCGCTCGGCCAACCGCAGAGAATCCACTGAATCCACCGCATCAAAAAGCTCCGCCGCACGCTGCGCTTTGTTCGATTGCAAGTGGCCGATCAGATGGACGCATATCGGTTTCACTTCACGCTGGCGCATTGACTCAAGCTCCGCGGCTTTACTCGCAAACTCCTGAACACGATTCTCGCCGAAGAGTGTCAGGCCGAGCGCGGCAGCCTCGACAATCGTCGCCGCCGGATAAGTCTTCGAGACGGCCATCAGCTCGACCTCGGCGCGCGGACGGCCTGCGCGCCGGCAGGCCTGGGCGATCTCCTCTTCCAGCCGTTCGAGATTTTCCTTGAGCGCCGTCATCGTAGTCCCGGCCTAAGACAACCCAGTATGCTAGCCCAACTTTCGCCGCCTGCATACAATCTAACTATGTGGACCATCATTCTTCTCATCTTCTCCAACATCTGCATGACCTTCGCCTGGTACGGTCACCTGAGGTTTCGTCAGGAGGCGCTGTGGAAGGTAATCCTGATCAGTTGGGGGATCGCCTTCTTCGAGTACCTGCTCCAAGTGCCGGCCAACCGCATTGGCGCTGAGCGCTTCTCGCCGGTCCAGCTCAAAGTGATGCAGGAGATCATCACGCTGACGGTCTTTGCCGTCTTCACTCTCTTCTACTTCGGCGAGCACCTGCGCTGGAACCACGCCGCCGCGGGCGTCTGCCTGGTGGCGGCGGGATTCTTTGTCTTTCACACCTGGTAGCACCTGCGGTGCGGCCATACGCTCGCTGCGCGCTCGCAGGGGCTGCATCGACACGCATTGATGCAGAAATACCGGAGAAAGTCCAGCGAGAAAATAGCGATCTTGTGCCCACAGCAACGAGTTAGTGTTCGTCGATAAATTTCTCCGCCTCGAGCGCGGCCATGCAGCCCGATCCGGCAGCGGTGATGGCCTGGCGATAGCGGCGATCCTGCACGTCGCCGCAGGCAAAAACTCCAGGCAGCGGCAGGCCATCTTTTGTGACCAGCACGTTCCCAGCCGTGCGGATGTAGCCGTCGCCGTCCAGATCGATCTGGCCTTCAAATATCTTCGTGTTGGGCTCATGGCCGATCCCAAGAAAGAGCCCATCAAGAGGCAGAGTCGTTACTTCGCCGGTCTTCACATCGCGCAGCCTGACGCCCTTCACTTCCTTCTCATCGACGCCCAGCACCTCTTCGATGATAGTGTTCGGGCGCAGCATGATTTGCGGATGCGCGTAAACGCGGTCGAGCATGATCTTCGAGGCACGGAAGGCGTCACGGCGATGGAGAAGCGTGACCTTGGAGGCAAAGCGGGTGAGGAAGAGCGCCTCTTCCATCGCCGAGTCGCCACCGCCCACTACGGCGATTTCCTTGCCACGAAAGAAGAAGCCGTCGCAGGTGGCGCAGCTCGAAACCCCGTGACCGATCAGCGCCTGCTCGCTCGGTAGTCCCAGCCAGCGCGCGCTCGCCCCCGAGGCGATAATCAGCGTGCGCGTCAGTATCTCGCCCGCCGAAGTTTCCAGCCGGATAGGCTGCTTGCCCAGCTCCACTTTGTTCAGAGGCGCAAGCTGAAAGCTCGCGCCGAAGCGAGCCGCCTGTTTCTTCATGTTCTCGATCAGTTCCGGCCCCTGAATGCCATCCGGCCAGCCGGGAAAATTCTCCACCAGCGTGGTCTTCGAGAGCTGTCCGCCGGGTTCGTGGCCTTCCAGCACCAGCGGGTTCAGTCCGGCGCGGCCTGTGTAAATCGCAGCTGTGAGTCCGGCGCAGCCGGAGCCAAGGATAACGGTCGAGCGAATTTCTGTCATATGCGTTCCTGTGTCGATTTTAGCTCTTGCCGATGACTGACCTTCCCCTTCGGCGAATGCCTTCTATTCAGATGAGCAACATGGCGGGTTGGACTCGCCGCACGGCTCTCCGCTCATAAGAAACTACTCATAAATATGCATTTGTTACATATTGTTCTGCTGGCCAATCCCCTTTGTGCCGATAAAGCGCCTGTGGCCGTCTGCGTGCTTGTAAGGAGCTTTCCCAAGGGCGCTGCTCCAAGGCGACCCAGCCTGGAGCGTCTCCATGCCCGACTCACGCTTCTCCTGCTTGCGCCGCACGGCAACCGGCTCGTGCCACTCGGCAACCTGGCTCTTGGCCTCGCTGCTGGGTCTGGCGCCGGCGGCGGTGGCTGGTGGGCCCAAGTATGTGGCCGGGGTCAGCTATTTCAATTCAGGAGTGATCGGTCAGCCGCTTCACTGGGCCAACGGGCAGCTCAATTACTACGTCGATCAGGGTCCGCTGAACGCCTCGGTCTCCAATCAGCAGGCCAAGGCGATGGTGGATGCTGCGGCGGCCCTCTGGAGCGCAATTCCCACGGCGGGCGTAACGCTCACAGATATGGGTGCGTTGAATGAGGACGTGAACGGCGCAAATATCGTGGTCAGCGGCGCCAACTTCTCCGTGACCAACGAGCAGCTCTACCAGATCGGCGTCATCACCGCGCCGGCCGACGTGACTCCCTCCGCCACCAGCTTTCCCGTAGCCGTGATCTTCGATGCCGACGGCTCGGTGACCGACGCGATCTTCGGAGACGGAGAGAGTGAACAAAATAGCTGCCAGAGCAACGGCGTCTTCTTTTGGGTGGACAACGTCAACCCGGATGCGACTTTCGCTCACGGCATGATCCTGCTCAACGGCCTCTGCGCCACCAGCGCCAACCGGCTGGAGATGATGAGCTTCGAGCTGGAGCGAGCCTTCGGACGGCTTCTTGGCCTGGACTACGCGCAGGTGAATCCCGGCGCAAATACCAACGGCGAACTCAACGGAATGTTGGGCTGGCCGGTGATGCAGCCGGTCAGCGGTCTCTGCGGCGCGAGCGGCGGCGCTTGCATTCCCAACCCCGCAGTGCTGCGCACCGACGACATCGCCGCCCTCAATCGTATCTATCCCATTACCGCCTCGAATCTCGCCAACTTTCCCGGCAAGCAGATCACCGCGGCCCAGACGGTTTCCATCCAGGGAACCATAACTTTCGCCGCCGGCTCGGGAATGCAGGGCGTGAATGTGGTGGCGCGGCCGCTGGATGCGAACGGCAACCCGCTCTACCAGTACACGGCCACCTTTGTCTCCGGTGCCTATTTCAACGGCAACCACGGTAATCCGGTCTCTGGCACTGAGGACGCGAACGGCAACCCGCTCACGATGTGGGGATCGAACGTGGCCGCGATGCAGGGCTTCTTCGACCTGAGCGGAATGCCGCTGCCTCCGGGCGTTACGACAGCCAACTACCAGGTGACATTCGAGACGGTGAATCCCGATTACACCCTCACCAACTCGGTAGGCCCCTACCTGGACGGCTCGCCGGATCCATCGGGAACGCTTTCGCCCATCTCTGTGCCGAACCTCTCGGCGGGCAGCGCGCAGACGCTCTCTGTCAATGTCGATAACTCATCGGAAGGCGGCTATGACGATGCCGTCGGAAGTGTAGCCACGCCGCGTATGTTGGCTGCCAGCGGGATATGGAGCGGGCGGCTGAGCCAGGTTGGCCAGACCGATTGGTTTATCTTCCCGGTGCGCGGCGGCAACAGTTTCACCGTGGTCACCGAGGCATTGGACGAGAGCGGCACTCCCACTGACGCCAAGGCCTGGCTCTCGCTGGGCATCTGGGATGCCTTCGATCCGGTGGGCGTAGCGCCCGTGGTCTCCGAATCCGGGCTGAATGGCATTGCCGCGGGCGAGAGCTGGCTGCAAGCGGCGACCACCAACGACGACGTGGTGCGTCTGGGTGTCGCCGATCAACGCGGCGACGGCCGGCCGGACTACGCCTACGAGGGCTGGGTGCTCTACGCCGACACGGTTCAGCCGCTGCGGCTGCCGGCCTCGGGCGGGCCAATCGTCATTCAGGGCATGGGCTTTCGCTGGACCGATACGGTGCTGGTGGGTGGCCAGGCGGCGATGGTCACCAGCGTTTCGCCGAACGAGATCACGGCCATCGCGCCCGCCACGGCCAGCGGCATCACGGGCTCGGTGGATGTCGAAGTGGACGATCTGCCCATCTACTACGCATCCAGCGTCATCACCGGCGGCATCAGTTACGACTCAGGCACAGGCGATGCGCTCACCCTGCTCACTGCGCCCTCGGGCACCGTGCCCATCGGCGTGCCCGAGGCATTCACCGTCACCGCCCTGGGAGCAAATCTCATTCCCGCCGACGGGGTCTCGGTCATCTTTACCGTGAGCGGAACGGCGACCCTCTCCTGCGGCCAGAAGAGCTGCACGGTAACAGCCACCGGCGACGGCCTCGCCACCATCAACGTGACCGCGGTCGATACAACATGGTCGATTGTGACTGCTTCGCTGACCAACGCCTCCAGCCTGCAAGCGCAGTTTTGTGGCGGAACACCGCCGACGCTGGCTTCGCTCACACCCATGCTCTCGCTGGCCGCCGGAGCTACCGTTACTTGGACAACCCAGGCTCTGGCGCTCACCAGCAGCGGCCTTCCCGCCAGCGGACAATCAGTGATCTGGCAGACCAGCGGCAGCGGCATCACCTTCACGAGCGGCGCCGTCACCACCAATTCGAGCGGCATCGCCGCCAAAGCGCTTACCGTGGGTCCGCTCAGTGAAGGCCAAACGGTGACCGCGACCGCGTGCCTGAACGGCGGAAGCCACTGCGTCACCTACACCGCCTTTGGCGCCCAGCCGGAGTTCGCAACCCTCGAAGCCGTTTCCGGTACTTCGCAGAGCCTGCTGCTCTCGGAAACGGCCGGCCAGATTACCCTGCGAGTACTCGACATGGACGGCAACCCCATGGCCGGCGCCTCGGTCACACTCTATCAGGCGCTCTATGTCTGGGCGCCGCCCTGCCCGCCGCGTGGCCGCTGCGCCCAAAGCGAGTTGCTGGCCACCGAAGCCGCGACAGCCACCTCGGCTCTGGATGGAAGCGTCACGTTTACCCCGGCGACGCTGCTCGGCGTGGCCACCGATATGCTTGGCATCGCCGTCACCGGCAACAGCAGCAGCGTCAACATCGCGATCGCGCAAGCGCCGTGAAAAGCAGCGGACAGCTAACAGCTCACGGCAGACAGCAATCAGTTGGGTGATCCGCTCGCGCCGCGTGCTTGGTTTTTGATCAATGTCCTGAGTCTGAACTTCGTATAACAAATACGCTGTCATCCTGAAGCGTAGCGTAGCGGAGTCGAAGGACCTGCGGTTGTTTTCGCCGGCAGAGATTTGCAGAGAATTACCCTCCCTCGGCGCACAATAAAAGCATGAACCACGACCGCAGCCTGGGGTCGCCTCCTTGTTCGTACTTCAGAGTTTTCATGAACGACTCGCAAGCCGCGTTATCCCAAGGGTTGCCTTTGCGGTTCATGCTGATCTGGATTCCGTTTAGTTGGACACCACGTTAACAGGAATCGTTCCGCCCATCAAGGCAGGAGTTTTCCGGTGATAATAGCCCATGGCTTCCGCACTGGGCCATTTTCATTCCATCTCTCCAGGGGGCACCCCGATGAATCGAAAAGTTTCTATGTCAATGATTCATCCGGCGCCTCTTCCAGTTGCGTCTCGCCTTCCGCTGTCTCCTCGATGAACATCTGCGCATCGGCGAAGCGGTAGCCCACATAGACATCGGTAAGCAAGTAGATGGGATTCGCCGGGTCGTCCTCGATCTTCTTGCGCAACTGGCGGACGAAGGTGCGCAGGTACTCGACCTCTTCGCGGCA
>JBEKDX010000164.1:0-6958 GCA_050014135.1 Occallatibacter sp. | reverse complement strand
CCCCTCCCCCCCCTAAAATATATATTTTGACGTAAAGATTTTGCAGGTAATTAATTAGTAACGAGGCTGTAAAGGGTTTCCCATCACAAGATTGTTCTGCCCTGAGCCTGCTCATCTTCGCAGCTTCGCCATCGGTGCATTAGGATAAAAACAGTATGCAGACGATTCGAGTTGATACGCCTTCGGCGAAGTATGACGTGATGGCGGGCAGCGGGCTGATCAGCTCGCTCGGCAAGCGCATCGAGCGGATTCACGGCAAGTTGCCGCGGCGGGTCTTCGTGCTGACTTCGGCGCCCATCTGGGCGCTCTTTGGGCAGCGCGTGCAGCACTCCTTTGCGGAGCCGCCGATCGTCCTCTTCCTGGAACCGGGCGAAAGGTACAAAACTCTGGCCAGCGTGGAGAAGCTGCTGCGCCAGATGGCCGAGGCCGGCGGAGATCGCGGTTCGCTGCTGATCTGTTTCGGCGGCGGCATTGTGGGCGACGTGGGCGGCTTTCTCGCCTCAATTTATATGCGCGGCATTCCTTATATTCAGGTGCCGACAACTTTCCTCGCGCAAGTTGACTCGTCCATCGGCGGCAAGACCGGCGTGAACCTGCCCGAGGGCAAAAATCTTGTCGGCGCCTTTCATCATCCGCTGGCCGTCTTTGCCGACATTGAGCTGCTCGGAACGCTGCCGGATCGCGAGCTGCGCTCCGGGCTGATGGAGAGTATCAAGGCGGGAATCATCCGCGATCGCTCTCTGGTGCGCTTCATGGAAGAGCACGCCAGCGATGTGCTGGGGCGCGATTCGAAAAGTTTGGAGAAGGTGATTGCCGCCTCCATCCGCATGAAGGCCGGCGTCGTGAATAGCGACGAGCGCGAAAACGGCCTGCGCATGATTTTGAACTTCGGCCACACCGTAGGCCACGCCATCGAGCAAGCCACGCACTATAAATCGCTACTGCACGGCGAGGCGGTCGGCTGGGGCATGGTGGCCGCGCTTCATCTGGCGCGCGAGCGGCGAACAATCTCTCGCGCGCAATTCGAGCGCCTCGAAAATCTGATTCATCTCTACGGCCCGCTGCCTGCCTTGAAGCTGCGCGCGGCCAAAGTAGCGGCAGCGACCGGCGGCGACAAGAAGAATGTCGGCGGCGTACGGCGCTTCGTACTGCCTGTGGGCATCGGCGACGCGGGCGTGGTGGAAGACATTTCGCCCGCCGAGTTAGAGGCCGCGGTCGGTTATATACTGGCGCAGGCCGCGGAGCAGAGTTAACGGAGTTCGTATGTTCAGGGAAATTCTGAATAGGTCGATGCTTTGAAAGGGCACGGCTTTAGCCATGCCGATAAGGCAGCAATATCAACGGGGATTTATTGAATCCTGCCTAAGTAATGTCAGTACAAACGCGCCGGAGGCGCAGAGTTTGTTAGCCCCGCGCTCCAGCGTGGGGAAAAGGGATTCCGTAAGTTCGTTGCGGAGTCCCGTAGGGACGGCGCAAAGACATTATTTATGCCGTATACAATAGACGTGCCGATATTGCAGCAAAATCAACCGGGCTTTTGCCCATGAGGGAATGCGGTTCGAAGAAAGAACTTGTTCAGGAGCACCTCTCAGAGTGACAGCTTTGTATTTCAATTGAACGTCGGGGCGCAATGCAGAATGACCACCACCGGAGCCAAGCCGCAGGGAGCAACCGACGAAGCCAGCGCCGCGCAGGCCGTGCGGCAGATCTTCGATGCGATTGCGCCGCGCTATGACCTCCTGAATCACGTGCTCTCAGCCAATGTGGACCGGCTGTGGTGGCGGCGAACGGCGCGGCGCTTCCAGTCGATTCTCGCCGAGCCGGACTCTTCCATCCTCGACATCTGCTGCGGCACGGGCGACATGACGATGGCTCTGCTCAAGCGCCGTCCCAAAGGCGCGCGGCCGATTCTCGCCGCGGATTTTTCGCGGGCGATGTTGAGCCGCGCAGCTAAGAAATTCGCCGGGCGTGATCCCGGCGCAATCCCCATCGAAGCCGACGCGCTGCACTTGCCCATCCCATCTGCATCGCTCGACCTGATCGTCACCGCCTTCGGCTTTCGCAATCTGGCCAACTACGAGGCCGGATTGCGCGAGTTTCATCGTGTACTCAAGCCCGGCGGCCAGTTGGGCATTCTCGATTTCAGCGAGCCGGGCGGCCTCATCGGCAAGGCTTATGCCGTCTACTTCCGTCGCGTCCTGCCGGCGATTGGGCAAGCGGTCTGTGGCAAGGCAGGAGCCTACAGTTACCTGCCGGTTTCCGTCGGCAATTTTCCCGCACCGCCAGAGATGCTCGATCTGATGCGGACCACAGGCTATCAGCAGTGCGCATGGCAGCCTTACACTTTTGGCATCGCAGGGTTGTACACGGCGGCGCGCTCCGCTGTAGCCTAAGAACGTCATGACTCTCTCCGCCGCAAATGTCGCCGCCTTCTCCGCCGAGAAGCGTAGCGTGGCGCTGCACTCGATGATTGCTGCGGCGGCGATGACGCTGCTCAAGCTCGGGGCGGGCCTGCTCTCCGGCTCGCTAGGCGTGCTCTCCGACGCGGCCCACTCCGGCCTCGATCTGATCGGCTCCACGCTGACCTTCTTTTCCGTGCAGGTGAGCGACCGCCCAGCCGACGAGGACCACACCTACGGCCACGGAAAAATCGAAAACTTCTCCTCCTTCGGCGAAGTGATTCTGATGGCCGTCTCCAGCGGCTGGATCATCTGGGAGGCAATTCAGCGCATTCTTCACCACGGCACCGAGCTGCGTAATTCGGTCTGGCCGGTCGCGGTGGTGCTGGCCTCGATTGCGGTGGACTATTGGCGCTCGCGGCGGCTGCGCGATGTGGCCGAACGGACCGGCTCGTCGGCGCTGGCCACCGACGCTTTTCACTTCGCCTCGGACATCTGGTCGTCGCTGGCGGTGCTCTGCGGCCTGGGCTTCACCTGGGCAGGAGCGCACTTCGGCGTGGCCGTGTTGCGCTATGCCGATCCGCTGGCGGCGGTGGTGGTCTCGCTGTTGATTCTGCGACTCACCGCACGGCTGGGCCGCGAGGCGGTCGGAGTGCTGCTCGATCAGATTCCCGCCCAGACGCGCCTGCAGATGATCGAAGATGTGACGCGCGTTCCCGGCGTGCTGGGCGTCGAGCAGGCTCGTGTGCGCCGCGCCGGAGCCAACTACTTTGCCGACTTGACGCTGGCTCTGCCCCGCCGCTTCACCTTTGAGCACACTGGCGAGCTGGCGCGGGCGGCCACCGAGGCCGTGCATCGGACGCTGCCCGAGGCCGACGTGGTGATCCACACCGTACCCCGCCAGGCGCGCGCCGAAAGCATCTTCGACCGCGTCCGCGCCGTAGCCGCTCGCCACAACGTCAGCGTCCACGAGCTGAGCGTGCAGTCGCACCAGGGACGGCTGCGCGTCGAGCAGCATCTGGAGTTGGATGAGACTCTCTCCTTGCTTAGGGCGCACGACTTTGTCTGCTCGATGGAGGCGGAGATTCTGCGCGATGTGCCGGAGATCGATGGCGTGCTGACCCACATTGAGAGCGAACCGGCGACCATCGAGCAGCCGGAAGAGATGGTCGAGGTGGACCGAAAGATCGAAGAGGCGATGCAACGGACGGCGGCTGGATTGCAGGAGGTCATCGACGTTCATGAGATTATCGTGGGCCGCGCGGGCGAGCACATTCACCTCTCCTGCCATTGCACCCTGCCCGATAGCCTGACCATGCAGCGCGTCCACGAGGTAATCACCGCGCTCGAAGACCGCTTCAAGTTGGAGTGCCCGGAGGTCTATCGGGTAACGATTCATCCCGAGCCGGTTACGGATAACTTGCGGTGAGAGCAGAGTAGGACGGCGGTATAATTGCCGCTAAAGCGGAGACCACAAGCCATGATGCATCGTCCCGTAGTCAACTTCTTTCAGATCGCCTCGCTGGTGATGCTGCTGGTGGCGGCGGCGCTGCTGGCGGCTGTCGCCACTATGCACTTTGCCATTCACGGCGCGGAGGTCACGGTGCCGGTGCTGAAGGGAATGACCGTGGCCGAGGCGCGTAGCCTGACCTCGGGTCTGGGGCTGGATCTGGAAGTGGACAATCGCTACTACTCCGGGGACGTGGCTGCGGGACACATTCTTACCCAATCGCCCGCGCCGGGAACGGTGGTGCGGCGAGAGTGGCGTGTGCGCGTGGCCGAGAGCCTGGGGCCGCAGAAGGTCGAAGTCCCGGAAACGGTGGGCGCGGACCAGCGGGTGGCGGCTCTGAGCTTGCGGCGTGTGGGCCTGGAGGTGGGCGCGACGGCGCTGCTGCCCTACGGCAAGTCC
Organism: Occallatibacter sp.; assembly: GCA_050014135.1. GTDB lineage: Bacteria > Acidobacteriota > Terriglobia > Terriglobales > Acidobacteriaceae > Telmatobacter. The sequence goes on along the minus strand of JBEKDX010000164.1, from coordinate 2,650 downwards.
GCCGAGGGCACGGTGCTGGCCCAGGACCCTCCGGCTCACGCACAGGGTATCGCGCGGCCCAGCATCAACCTGCTGGTGGCCGCCGCCGAGAATAATACGCCAGACGGCTTTGTGATGCCCGACCTGACCGGGATGCCAGTGGTCAGCGCACAGGCGGAGCTGACGCGGGTGGGCATTCAGTCCACGGCAAGATATGTGGAGGTACCGGTAGCTCCGGTGGGCACTGGAGATGCGGCGCCGACGCTCCCGGTGAAGCCCGGCGCGGTGACGGCGCAAGAGCCGCCCGCCGGCTCGCGCGTCGCGCAGAGCACGCCGGTCAAGCTGACGGCGGCAAAGTAGGTTGGGGCTCGTGAATTCCCATAGCCCAATCGCGGAAGCTCGGGCACCCAGCTTCATGGATGGGGAGCTGCTCAACACACCCACACTGCCGGCAAGGCTTCCTTGCGATTTTGCCAGATGCAGTGTGAAATCGTATGTATGAAGCTATCGGGAATTCTTTTCTTCGCTTTTGCATCCGCGCTCACGGCTTGGGGCCAACACGTCATCAACCCGAAGGCTTCGGTAGTTGACGTCGCCTCCCGGCAAGCCGCTCTGATCTCCACTACCGACGCGGTTCTGCGAGCATCCATCAAGGATCTTCTGTCCTGCGTCGCCACGCCATTCGTCCCTCCACCGGCCGGACGTATGATCATCCCACACCACTATCTCTCCGGCTCGAATGGTCCGACGAATCCCGCCGAAGGCCCCGCCACCCGTGTCTATTGGATGTTTGAAAGCCGGATCACCGCAGGCATGAATCAATACCTTGCCACCGGAAGCCACGCCGAATCTGCCTGCGCGCTTGCCCAACTCGACGCCTGGGCTCAGGCTAACGCCCTGCTCGACTATGACCGCAAGGAGTCGCAACAGGCCTGGTATCAAGTCGAGTGGACGCTCAGCTCGGCCGGAATCACCGACTCCGTTTTGGTCAACGATTCGACCCTCGACCCCCTCCAACAGAGCCGCGTCATCGCCTGGCTCGACACCGCAGCACGCAAAGACATTTCGTTTGAGGAGCCCAGCGATCCCGGCAACAATCACCATTACTGGCGCGCGCTTGCGGCAACCTCCATTGGCGTTGCCTCCTCCGACGATATGCTCTTTCGCTTCGGTATCAACACCTACAAGCAAGCTATTGGCGAGATAGACCACAATGGCGCTTTCCCCAAAGAGATGGCTCGCCACGAAAACGCCATCAGCTATCAGGGATTCGCGCTTCAGCCTCTTGTTCTCATTGCCGAATTCGCCGCGCGCCAAAAGATCGACCTGTACGCATACCAGACCAACGGCCACACCCTCCGCGATGCCATCCTCTTCTATGGCCGAAGCGTGGATGACCCCGGCCTCGTCAAGCCTTACACAACCGATCCGCAATCCAAAGGCTCAGGCAACTTCGCGGCGTTCACATTCTACGTTGCGCGATTCGGCGTCGAAGGTCTGCCCCCCGCAATCCTCAATGCTCTCAAGCATCCCGCCATAAGCACGCGCATTGGCGGCAACACAGCCATCATGGCTGCCAAGCCGGAGATGTGAGGATGGGGCACTTGGCGAATTTATTGCTTGCAAGGATTCGATAATAATAAGGGGGGAGGGGGCAAAGACAAGGGAATAGGGAACAGTACAAGCCCGCGGCTTTGGTTGTGGTTTCTGCTCCATTGTGTGCGTCACGAAAGTAATAATCTGCAAAATGGAAGCAGGGAAACGGCCCGTTCGGGTGAGATTCGTGGATTCCCAGGCCCCTAATGCGGGACCTGGGAAATCCACAACGAAGACAACGTTCTTATTGTGCGAAGTCAGCACCTAGCGTATTGAGCGCCTTTTGAACCAGCGCCTGGGCGTTGCCGTTTAGACTGCCGGTTGCAGAACCCACAGGGCCAGAGCCTTCGTTTGTGCCTTGCAGAACCCATTGCGAACCAGAAAAGATGGTTACTGTAACACCGCTATCGACACCTCCAGTCGTGCCGCTATCGGGAATTCCAAGCAGGTAGGCCGACTCGACCGAAGCCTCGCCTAGTTGCCGGGAATCGTTATTGGATGTTGACGTGACATCCGTGCCCTGCGTGTCGCCAAATACGGCACCGATCACCTTCCCGTTGTAAAAAATCAAGGCAAACTGCAGGCCTGTAATGTTCCAGTTTGCGTAGTAGAAGTGCGGGCACACCGCATAATGACCGCCTTGCGCCGGTTCATTGTCCCAGCAGTCGTCACCCAGCACATAGAAAGGAACATGATGTGCTCCAAGCTGTGCTCCGGAACTATCCTGCCATGTGGTCTGATCCTGATGATCAGGGTCCGGATCTGGATCGCTTCCGTCATCATCAATCGCCATGCTGGAAACGTATGTGAAGACTCCGGACGCAACCTGATAAACATTCACGTTCATCGCACCGGTCATCGTGTTGATATGAGGTTCGGTATTCACCTGGTTCGCAGTCGTCAACCTGGCGTTGATACCGGCCAATATCTGCGCCGCGGTATAGTTAGTCCCACCGCCGCCGCCTGTCGAGAAGACCATCGAGTCGATATTCCAGCCGGCGTTGTCCTCGTTCAGAGTCAGCGTTTGCTGGCCCGCGGGCAGTGTAACCGTAGCTGTAACCGTCGTCCATGTCTG
>JBEKDX010000163.1:0-6967 GCA_050014135.1 Occallatibacter sp. | reverse complement strand
GTGAGGGCGACACTGTCGCGCGGTTGGGTGGCGACGAGTTTGTCGTGGTCCTGGTCAATGCCAGCCCGAAGGCGGAAGAGGCCGCGCACGTCGCCGAAGCCATGGGAGAAAGAGTTCTGGCCGAGGTCAGGCGCCCCTTTCATCTCGACGACATTCTTCATCTCACCTCGGGAAGCATCGGCATCACACTCTTCAACGACGATGCAACCTCCGCCGAAATTCTTTTAAAGCAGGCCGATCTGGCCATGTACAAATCAAAAGAGAGCGGCGGCAATGTCTGTCATTTCTTCGATCCGTACATGGAGGCGACTGTGCGCGAACGCACGGCGCTGGAGAGGGATCTGCGTACGGCCATCGAAGAAAAGCAATTCCAGCTTTTCTATCAGCCCCAGGTGCGCGACGGAGCCTATCTTGCGGGCGCTGAAGCCCTCGTGCGCTGGAATCATCCTCTGAGAAAACTGGTGCCGCCGAACGATTTCATTCCCCTCGCGGAGGAGACCGGGCTGATCGTGGCTCTGGGCCAGTGGGTGATGGAAGCGGCCTGTAAGCAACTGGTCGTATGGGCAACCCACCCGGAGACAGCTGATCTGATGGTCAGCGTAAATGTCAGCGCCCGCGAGTTCCAGCAAGCGGGCTTCGTGGAGCATACCCTAGCGACCCTGGAAAGCACGGGTGTCAATCCTGGTCGGCTGGAGCTGGAGTTGACCGAAAGCCTGCTGGTCGCGAATGTGGAAGAAATCATTGCCAAGATGCAGACCTTGCGGGCCAAAGGCGTGAGTTTCTCGCTGGATGATTTCGGCACCGGGTACTCTTCCTTGGCATATTTGAAGCGCATGCCGCTCGACCAGATCAAGATTGACCGTTCGTTCGTGCGCGACGTGCTCACCGACTCCAATGCCGCGGCGATCGCCCGGACGATTGTGGCGCTGGCCGGTTCCCTCGGGTTGAACGTCATCGCGGAGGGCGTGGAAACAGCGGAACAACGGGATTTCCTGGCTAGTTGCGGCTGCCATTTCTACCAGGGATTCTTCTACAGCCGACCGCTTCCGTTGCGAGAGTTCGAGGAGTTTATCCAACATTCGGCCTTGGTCGAAACGCTGTCACAGGGGTAGAACCGATCACCCAGCCAAGCTACGAGCAGTCAGACGAATTACTTCAATGGCGCAGCGGCATGGAGCTGCAAGACTATTCTTCCCATCTTCGCCGCGCGATTGATGGCGCCCATGATGGCATCCAGTGAAGCCGTAACAATACTTGGATTCATTCCCACGCCAAAGACCGGCTCCGAAGCTCCAAATTGCATCTCGATAAATGCCATCGCGGTGCCGGATGCGCCTTCGCTGATCGATTGCTCCTGATAATCGACGATGCGCAGGTCAAGGCCGAACTCCTGGTTGATGGCTCCCACAAAGGCGTCGATGGGTCCATTGCCATTCCCGCTGATTGTGTGTTCCACGCTGTCTTGCTGGACAGTTGCCGTGATGCTGCCGACTCCGGCGCTCGAACTCTCGGAATACTGAAGGCAGGAAAACGGGCTGCGCTGATTGAGATACTCTGCCGCAAATGCATCCCATATCTCCACAGGGCGAATCTCGCGGCCGCTCTCGTCGCTGATCTTCTGAATCACTTTGCTGAATTCAATTTGCAATTTGCGCGGCAGCCGCACGCTGTAGTCGCGCTCCAGAAGATAGGCCACGCCGCCCTTGCCCGACTGGCTATTGACGCGAATGATCTCTTGGTAACTCCGGCCAATGTCATTGGGGTCCAAAGGCAGATAGGGAACTTCCCATAACTCCTTGCTCGCCTGAACGGCGAGGCCCTTCTTGATGGCGTCTTGGTGCGAGCCGGAAAATGCCGTGAAGACCAGTTCGCCGGAGTAAGGCTGCCGCTGGTGAACGGGAAGCTGATTGCAAAACTCGGCGCACTCGATCACGCTTGGGATGTCAGAAAAATCCAGCCCGGAATCCACGCCCTGGGTATACATATTTAGAGCCAGAGTGACCAGATCAACATTGCCGGTACGCTCGCCGTTGCCGAAGAGCGTTCCCTCGACGCGATCCGCTCCGGCCATCAGCGCCAACTCGGCCGCGGCCACCGCCGTGCCCCGGTCGTTGTGCGGATGCACGCTCAGGATGACCGCATCGCGATGCTTGAGATTTCGCCCAATCCACTCAATCTGATCCGCATAAACATTGGGCGTCGAGTTTTCTACCGTGGCCGGCAGATTGAGAATGGCTTGATGCTGTGGCGTGGGCTTCCAGACTTCCATTACCGCCTCGCTGATCTCCAGCGCATAATCCAGCTCGGTCCCAGTAAAACTCTCCGGCGAATACTCGAAGACCCACTCGGTTCCCGGATACGATGCGGAGATATGCAGCAGCATTCGCGCGCCTTCGACGGCGATCTTCTTGACGCCCTCGCGATCCAGCTTGAAGACCACCTCGCGCTGCACCGTCGAGGTCGAGTTATAGAGATGAACAATGACGCGGCGCGCTCCCCGGAGCGCCTCGAAGGTGCGATGAATCAGGGGTTCGCGCGCCTGCGTGAGCACTTGAACAGTAACATCGTCGGGGATGCGTTTGCTGTCGATCAGCTCGCGGCAGAAATCAAAATCCGTCTGCGACGCGGCGGGAAATCCCACTTCGATCTCCTTGAAACCCAGGCCGACCAGCAGATCGAACATCTTGTTCTTGCGCTCCGCATCCATCGGGTCAATCAGGGCCTGGTTGCCATCGCGCAGGTCCACACTGCACCAGACCGGCGCCTTGTCGATGGTCTTCGCCGGCCAACTGCGGTCATGCAACGGAACGGTGCGCGTCGAAGAATACTTGTCTGCTGGATTTTTCAATGTCGCTCCCTTTTCGCTCTGTCGCGGATTGATTGCGGCCAGAGATGCTCTCAATCTAGTTTATGCTGCGGGCGGATGGAAGACACACTTCACGACACACGAGCTTCCGGCGCGCATAGAACAATTTTAGAGGAACGGGGCGGCGGTGACACGGATTAACGGAGGGAGCGATACTGTGTGGTAAATCTCCCAGCCACTCGCGTTCTCCAAAGTGACGCAGCGATCGCAATCAACTCAAGCAAGCTGATTGCGCCCAGAAATAAGCCGACAATCGTAGGAATAAATATGAGCATACAAACGGCCAGCAACCAGTAATTGTGGTAATGAAAAGCAAGAAATGCGAATGCTACTGGAATCAGCGGAGGAAGCAAGAAGCGGGTGTAAACAAATAGGAGCATCTTCAAGCGCCTTCGCTACGCCCAATCACTAAGATGGTCCCACTCGACAGCACCAGTAAGGTATGTTTCGCCGCAACGGCAACGATATCTTTCCTGACCGATCGGCTTCTCAATATGTGCGCGACCGCGGTGGAGATTTTTCGTCACGAACCTACCGCATTTGTCACACTCATATTCGTCGGCCCGCTCCGGGAACCTACTCGCTGGGAGAACTGTCAAATCTAGCATATCTAGATTATGCCTTACTGTCGGTTTCGCCAAGCCAACACCGTCGAAACCTGTCCCCTATTGCTTTTTCACCCCGCGGGCGTGGCGGCTACGGTGACGGGGCGCGTGAGCAGAGCTGGACGCAGCAGCTCCGCCGGCCACACATAGACGGCCATCCGCCGCGAATAGTGCAGCACCGGCTCCTGATTGGGCAGCTTAATCCCCAGCACCTCGGCTAGATCATTCTGCTCGATCTCCGCCTCGGCCTCTTCGAGCGCCCAGGAGACGTGGTGGAGGTTGGCCCGGATGGACTGCCCGGCGCGGTTGCTGGAGAAGAGGCAGGAGCGCTCCATCAGGAAGTATTCGAGTGTGCCGGGGCCGTTCTCGACCGTCCGCCGCGATGGGCCCAGCCCGCGATAGCGCGCCCTGAAAATCACTGGCCGGTCGGCAAAACGTCTGCTGCTATAGAAAGAAAACTCCCGCTCGGTCCGCTGCCTCAAATGCATCTCCGCCCAGTGGTAGGGCAAGTGATAGAAGGCGCGCCCGACGGCCGCCGCCAGCGGGTTGCTGGCATCCAGCGAGAGGCAAACCACGCCCGGTGTTCCGGTTCGCTCTTCGCGGACATAGGTGCGCAAACTCAGATCAGGAAAGCCGCGCGCCCCAGGAAGCGGCGGCAGGCCGCGGAGCTTGATGCGGTCGATCCAGAAGGGCATAATCCCCAGCCAGGCGGAGCCTTGGAAGCAGTCCACCTCCAGCCCCTCGGGCAGCAGCGGCACCAGCGACGAGGCCGGAACCGGCCAATGCGCAAAGAGCAGATCGTTCCAGCGCTCGGCGAGCAGCCAGCGGCCCGGCGGCAAAGGCTGCGGCTCGCGTGATCTGCCTCTCGGATTCTTCCGCATCGTCCGGTCGCTCCTGTCTCGCCCAGCCGCTTGTTTTAGTAGACTCTGTGGGCTGAACCGTGGACGCAAACCTCAATCCACCCTCATGCCGTATTCTGTTCGCGAGAGCTTACTTATGTCCAGTGAATCTTTGATGCCGCAGGGCGCCCGCAACCAGACCGAAGTCTTCGCCATCCACGGCGCAGACCCCGAAGTTCTAGCCTACGCCATGGCCAAGTACTCGCGCTCGGCCCTCTCGATGCGCGAATCGCTGGCCGAGATCAGTGCACAGCGCGCCGAGCAGTTCCTCAACACATTTTATTTCCAGTATGGCCACCGCTCGATTGCCGACCTGGCCCACGTCTCTATGGCTTTGGAACGGCTCAGCCTGTTGGCCGCCATCGTGCTGGTGGACGAGCAGAGATGGGACGGCCAGGAGCGGTCAACGCGGTATCAGAACTTCCTCAAATCCGGCTGGTTCTTCCCGGATTTTGGCGCGGATTCGGCCTCGGCCCAGCTTTATTCCGAGACGATTACGAGCCTCTTCAGCAGCTACAAGCGCGTCAACGAGGCAGTTTTTGAGGCCCTGCGCCGACTAGTCGCCTGCCCGGAAGCCATGAAGCCGGAGGCTTACGAGCGAACCCTCAAGGCGCGCGCATTCGACGTGGCCCGCTACCTGCTTCCTCTGGCCACCAACACCTCGCTGGGCCAGATTGTGAATGCCCGGACTCTGGAAACGCAGGTCTCGCGGCTGCTCTCTCATCCCGTTGCCGAGGTGCGCGATCTGGGAGTCAAGCTTCGCGAGGCCGCTACCGGAGCCGCCTGGAAGGTCAATGCCCAGGCCGGAGCCGCGCTGGTGGAAAAGATTGCCGCCACTGATTCCGCCCTGGCCGCCGAAGCCGCCAACCTGCTCACCCGCGAGGTCAGCTCGGCTCCCACGCTGGTCAAATACGCGCAGGCCAACGACTACCAAATCCAAACCAGCGCCGAGCTCACTCATGCCGCTGCCGAACTCCTCGCCACCCTGCCCATTACAAATGCCCCGGTCGTCGATCTGGTCGAGCCGACCGAGAGCCTCGAAGTCGAACTGGCCTCGACCTTGCTCTACTCGGCCGCGCACCACCCATACCGGCAGATTCGCGATCTGGTCGCACAGCTTTCCGAAGCCCACGTCAGCGAAATCATCGAAGTGGGCCTACGCCACCGCGGCAAGCACGACGAGGCTCTGCGCGCCTTCCACGCTGGCGCCTCGCTCCGCTTTGACATCCTGATGGACATTGGCGGCTTCCGCGATATGCACCGCCATCGCCGCTGCACCCAGATTATTCAGCCCTTCACCGCTCTGCACGGCTACGAGACACCCTCCTGCGGCGACCTTGGGCCAGAGTTGAAGATTCTCGCCGAAGCTGGCGTATTGGCCGAGTATCAGGCCGCCGTCGAGCAAGCACACGCAGCCAGCGCGGAGATCGCCGCCAGCAATGCGCCCGAGGCCGCGCAATCGGCCCTTTACCTGCTGCCGCTGGCGACACGCGTTCGGAGCTTGTTCAAGATGGACTTTGCCGAAGCGCAATACATCATCGAATTGCGCTCGGGACCAGCCGGCCACTTCAGCTATCGACGCGTCGCCTGGGAGATGTATTTGGCTCTCCAACGACAGCATCCGTCGTTGGCAAAGCACATTCGGGTTACGGACTTTACAAAGCCGATTGATTTGTTGCAGCGATAGCGAGGTTGGGTGTTTTCAGCTTCACCTCGATCCCTTCGCTGCTAGAATCTGTTGAGAGCAACCCATGAGCGTCAGCGCACTTTATCCCGGCACCTTCGATCCACCGACCAACGGTCACCTCGACCTGATCGAACGCGGCGCCAAGCTCTTTGACCACCTCACGGTCGCCATCCTCAACAATCCTGGCAAAGACCCGCTCTTCACGGTCGAAGAGCGCGTTGAGATGCTCAAGGAGATCATTCACCCCTTCAAGAACGTTTCGGTGGCGACCTTCGATGGGCTGATGGTTGAGTTTGCGCGTCGTCAGGGCGCGTCCGCGGTCTTGCGCGGCATCCGCGCCATCAGCGACTACGAATACGAGTTTCAGATGGCGCTGATGAATCGCCGCCTTGCCCCGGAGATCGAGACCGTCTTTCTGCAACCGGCAGGCCGCTACTCGTTTGTCAGCTCGCGGATGCTGAAGGAAGTCTTCAGCTTCGGCGGCGACGTGAGCGGACTTCTCCCGCCCAACGTCCTGAAGCGGCTGCACGACCGGATCGGCGCCAACTAGAGCGGTTCTCCAATAGAAATAGATATGTCCTGACCAGCTCTGTCGCGGTGGCTTTTTCTTGAGGAAAAAGCCACTGAACTGTGTGGTTTCGGTGTACAGCAATTGGAGAACCGCTGTCGTGTCCTGAGTCAGAAGTTCGTCGTAGAAATGAGCGAGGGAAAAGCAGGTCCTTCGAGTTGGTTGGGCGCTCAGGATGACAGATTTTTCGTGATTTTAATCCCAGATTCAGGAGACTAAAACGACTTTACGGGCTTGCTTTTTTCTCGAACGCTATCTATGAAAGCTATTGATTTTGAATTAGTTCTGCACTTCTCTGTCCTTCGCCTACAAATGATCTGCAAAAAATCAGGCCGAAAACAC
>JBEKDX010000162.1:0-7034 GCA_050014135.1 Occallatibacter sp. | reverse complement strand
GTGGACAGTGAACAGTGGTCAGTGGTCAGCAATAACCTGCGACTCTGGTGACTGTTCATGCTTCCATTGTGCGCTCTGCGTGGGAAATAATCTGCAAAATGGCTTCATGCAATTGCCGCTGCTTCCGACTCCATTGGGCGCTGGACTTACACTTGAGCTGTTGCGAGGATTTCCATGAAACAGACTGCTCTCGTCCTACTCATTCTCTCGGTGACCGTTGGCGGCGCCCAGACAGGCCCAGCGAGCGTTTCTCTGCCGGCGAGCAATAGCGGGATCGGACCGCGCTACGATGTTACCTCATCCTCCTTTGGAGCCAAGGGCGACAACACGACCGATGATACAGCCGCAATCCAGGCGGCGTTTGCAGCCTGTGGAAACACTTTTAACAATCCGCCCGTGAATACGCAGCAGAAGAGTGGCGTCGTTGATTTTCCCGGCGGACGCAATTATGTTGTTTCCCGCACCATCCATACTTATAACTGCCAGATTCAAGGCGAGACGGGCAACCTCCAAGGCTCGTATTCGCCTTCCAGGATTCTGTGGGACGGAGCGACTGCCGGCGTCGTGTCCAAGATTACCGCCTTCAGCATCGCCTCGAACCGGGTCACATTCATCGCAACGAATAGCCTCACCGCCGGCCAGTTTGTGGAGATCGCAGGGCTGACAACCGGCTCGTTTCTCAATCGGGCTATCTTGGAAGTAGATTCCGCAGGAGTCTCAGCCACGCAGTTTTCGGCAACGCTGCCCTTCAGCTGGGGCAACCTTGGCGCAACCGCCGACTCCGGCACGGCCACTACCGTGAACGTGATCTTTGCCCTTCCCTTCAATGCCCGTTATCAGCAATCGATCAGCAGCATTTCACTTTCGCGCAAGGGGTCCCAGCAAACCAGCAATTTTGATGTGGGATTCTACTTTGGCTCTCGTGTCGACACCGGCACGCGCGTCGAGAACACCTGGGTTGCCGGAGCCTCGGAGTACAGTTATTACTTTGCCGGCGGCGGCATCAACGTGGAATTCGATAAGGGTTGGCGATCGGACAGCGCCGGGATTGCGGGAATCTATTGGCGGGTGGCGGGTGCAGACTCTTTTGGGATCGCCAACGGGACGGTGGACAACGGCCAAGGCCGGTTTGCCGCCATAAGCGGCGCCGCAGTGATGCTGGACAACGCCGCATGCGAGCCCAATTCGGGCATCCATTTCACATCCAGGAATATCAAGGTCGAGATCAATACCTCGCTCGCTCCGGGGCTGGGCGCCTTCACGCTTTATGATTGCCCCTCGGAAGGAAGTGGCGAGCAGTTTTTCATGGACTTTGAAAACACCTGGATGGCTCCAGCGCACCCGAGCGCCGCGGGCTTCAATCTCTCCAACATTCTCGTCTCTCCGGCCAACGACGCGGCGCTCAGTTTGAGTGTGCTGAATGGGGGGTTTCCCAGCGGCTCCCTTACCAACTCGGCCATGCCCCGCTTCGCAGGAGTTCCGGCGCTGTCGAGGAGTGATATTGCAGGGTCATCAGGATTTATCCCCGCGCTCATCTACTCTTCTTCGCGCAATTCGTGGGGCACCAGCCCAGGAACTGCCAGTTCTCCGATCCAACTGATCGGCGACGTGAATATCAGCCAGTTATGGCAATACGGCATCCGCGCCTCCGATTTTCTTTACTCGGACACGGCTTTTTCGGCGCTGCCCAATGGCACAACGCTCTTTGAAGGACAGATTCTTGCTCCTCCTGCCTATTGGAGCGGCGTAAACGGCAAGCGTTACGCCCTGGATGTTGTCTATCAGACAGGCACGACCGGCACGCCCAACGGCGGGCAAACTTCTTGCTCGGGCGTGATCCATGCCAGGGTTTTGACCTGCACCAGCGCCACAGACCTCTCGACCGGACAGAGAATCTCCATCGGCGCGGATGGAAACAAGGCGATCCAGCACATAGACGCAACCCATCCGGATGCCGTGCAGGTGGATCTCGATGGCGCTCTCGCGGCCTCGCACTCCAATGAGACACTATCCTTCTCCGCGCCATTGCTGGCCTCCGAGATGCAGATGCCCACCAAATCGCCTCGCCCGCCCGTCTCTCAGTCCTGGGCACAAGGAGACATGGAGCAGAACTCCGCGGCCACGGCCAACGGAGTCGCTGCCTGGGTCAATACAGCAGCCGGTACGCCGGGATCGTGGGCCGGAATTCCCCTTGGCGACAACAACGGCAAGATTGCCGCTTCGCAATTGTCCAGTGCGCGCTCGGCGCAGGCCTTCTGCGTGGGAACGGCCAGCTCCTCCAGCACGCTGCTGCTGTTCGGCGCTGGAACGTCCCAAACGGCCTGCACGCAAAGCCCTGGCCCGCAGACCATGCAACAGGTCTTGATGACCGGCAGCGGAGTCCTGAGCAGGCTTGCCGTGCGTTGCGGCCACCTGGGGTCGCAACCCTCAAGCGGCACGTTTTCGCTCTGGGATCTGCCCTCCGGAGCCGCGATGTCCAATGCCTCTTCCGGGACAAACACAGGTGTTAGCGTCACCATCGGCAACTCGTCCGCCAACGCCAACATGACCCTCATCGACACCCAGCATACCTTTGCCTACGCGACCGGGGACATGATCCGGATCCAGTTCACCACCCAGGCCAATGAGAGCTTGGCCGATTGCACCGCCAGCTTCAATTACTGATCCGGCCCCGGCGGATTGGGAGAAATTGCTGTTAATTTGTGTATCTGCTCCGCTTTGCGCACATCGCTCCGTGACAGGGCGGACTCCATCGCGATACCCTGTAGTGTGTCCGCGCGTGGCGCGTTAAAGGAGCACTGCAAATCTCATGCCCATCCAAACCACCTCGAAAATCTGGCACAACGGCAAACTCATTCCCTGGGAGCAGGCCAACATCCATGTGATGAGCCATGTGATTCACTATGGCTCCAGCGTCTTTGAAGGGATTCGCTGCTACGGGCAGCCGCAAAGCTCGGCTGTCTTCCGCCTGCCGGAACATATGCAGCGCCTCTTGGACTCAGCCAAGATCTACCGCATGGAAGTGCCCTTCACCCTTGAAGAACTTTGCGCCGGCGTGGTGGATCTGATCGAGGCCAATGGCGTGGCGCCCTGTTACATCCGTCCCATCGCGCTGCGTGGCTACGGCGAAATCGGCGTCAGCCCCAAGGGTTCGCCCATCGAGGTTTACATCGCCAACTTCCCCTGGGGCAAATACATTCCCGGCAACAGCGGCGCGGACGTCTGCATCTCGAGTTGGAATCGCCTGGCCCCCAACACCATGCCATCCCTGGCCAAGGCCGGCGCCAACTATATGAATTCACAGCTCATCCACATGGAAGCCGAGATCAACGGCTACTCCGAGGGCATTGGGCTGGACGTGAACGGCCTGGTCAGCGAAGGCTCCGGCGAGAACATCTTCGTGGTGCGCAACGGCGTTCTGTTCACGCCGCCGCTGGGCAACTCGGCGCTCTCCGGCATCACCCGCGACTCGGTGCTCACCATCGCCCGCCACCTTGGCTATACGGTCAGCGAGCAGGCCATTCCGCGCGAGCTGCTCTACATCGCTGACGAGGTCTTCTTCACCGGCACCGCCGCCGAGGTCGCCTCGATCCGCTCCATCGACCGCATCGTCGTCGGCGACGGCAAACCGGGCGAGATCACCAAGAAGATCGCCGACGAGTTCTTCGGCATCGCCAACGGCCTCAAACCCGACCGCTTCGGCTGGCTTACTCCGGTCAAAGTGAAGGCCTGCGAGGCGGTCGGCGCATGATCGTTTCACAGTATCCGTTCCAGCCCAGTCAACCGTGTAGTTGGCTGGAGGGATGCTGTGCAACATGGGTGTGAGCCGTTGTGTTGACCGGTGTCTCTTGAATTGGATGGTCCAATCAACGAGAAGAGCATGGAATGCCGCTAAAACTCTTCGGCGGATTCCACGGCTGGCAGGATGTCGTCTTCTCGCGCGATCCACACGTAGAGAGTGGGAAGCAGGAAGACGCCGATGACCAGGTTGGCCAACAAGCCACCCACGATGACAATGGCAAATGGCCGCTGTGAGTCAGAACCAATTGCATGGCTCAGCGCGGCGGGCAGCAGGCCCAAGGTGGCCACCAGCATGGTCATCATGATGGGCCGCAAGCGCAGTACCGCGCCTTCGATTGCGGCTTCCACGAGGTGTTCATGCGACGAGACCTCCTTGCCCTTGCGGCGGGAGCGGAGCTGGTTGATGAACTCGATCATGATTACGCCGGTCTGCACCGAGACGCCGAAGAGCGCCAGGAATCCGACCGCTGACGAGACCGAGAAGTTGGTTCCGGTGATAAACAGCGCCAGCGGACCACCGACCGAGGCCATCACGACGCAGACCAGAATGAGCATGGCCCACTTGTACGAGCGGAACATCGTGTAAAGGATCATGAAGATGGCCAGAACCGTGATGGGCACCACGATGGCCATGCGCTTGTCGGCGCGCTGCTGACTCTCGTACTCGCCGGCCCACTCGGTATGATAGCCGGGCGGCAGCGCGACATTCCTGTTGACCTTGGCGAGGGCTTCCTTGACGGTTGAGCCAAGGTCGCGTCCACGAACCGAATACTTGATGGCGATGTAGCGCTGGCCGCCCTCGCGATAGATTTCCTCGGCGCCGTCATCGGTAGAGATTGTGGTCAACTGCGCCAGCGAGACGCGCTCGCCGGAGGGAGCAAGCAGGCGCACGTTCTGGATGGCCTCGCTTGTGTCGCGATACTGCTGCTGATAGCGCAGCGTTACATCGAAGCGCGCCTCGTCCTGCTGCACCTGGGTGATGGCGTTGGCCCCAACTGCGGTCTGCACGGCGTCCTGAATGTCGGCGACGTTAATGCCCCAGCGGGCGGCGGCGGCGCGGTCCACGGTGTAATTCAGGTTGGGCTGGCCGATGATGCGGAAGACGCCCAGGTCTTCGATGCCTTTGACCGTGGCCATCTGGGCTTGAAGCTCGTCGGCCTTCTTTTCAAGAGTGCGAAGGTTGTCGCCGTAGAGCTTGACAGCCAACTCGCCTTTGACGCCGCTGACAGCCTCTTCCATGTTGTCGGAGATGGGCTGGGAAAAGTTCCAGATGACGCCGGGAAACTTGGACAACTCCTTGTTCATTGCGTCAATCAACTGCTCTTTGTCCTGATGGAAGACGGGTCGCCACTGTTTCTTGGGCTTGAGGTCGACGAAGTATTCGGTGTTGAAGAAGCCGGTGGTGTCCGTACCGTCGTCGGGGCGTCCGGTCTGGCTGACGACTTGTGTGACCTCGGGGAAGCTGGCCATCACCAAGCGCGCCTTGTTGGTGAAGTCAATGCTGACAGTGGGGCCTTCACTGGGCGGGAGCGTGCCGCGCACCCAGATGGAGCCTTCATCCAGGTGAGGTAAAAATTCCGAACCGATGGGCCCACCGAAGGTGAGATAGACAGCGATGGCGAAGAGCGCCGTGGCAATACCCACAGTGGTGCGGCGATGCTCGATGGCCTTGCGAACCGCAACACGATAGTGCTCCGTGAGCCACAGATACACGGGGTTCTCCCACTCTTTTGCGCCTTTGCTGAAGAGCGTGCCGGCCAGCACCGGCGCGATCAGCATGGCGAAGCCCAGCGCGCCCAGCAGCGCAAAGGCTACGGTCCAGGCCATCGGTTTGAAGAGCCTTCCCTCGACGGCCTGCAGCGTGAAGATGGGCAGGTAGGCCGTGACGATAATGGCTATGGCAAAAAAGACGGGCCGCTGCACCTCATGGGCGGCGTTGCGAATCTTTTGCGCCGGAGTGTAGGAATCGTCTTTGCGCGTGAGATGGCGAACGATGTTTTCGATCATCACCACCGAGCCATCGACCAGCATTCCGAAGTCGAGGGCGCCCAGAGAGAGCAGGTTGGCGGGAATGTGACTCAGGTCGAGGCAGATCGAGGCGAACATCAGCGCAAAAGGAATGGTGAGCGCGACAATTATCGCGCCACGCACATTGCCGAGAAAGAGAAAGAGAATGATCGAGACCAGAATCATGCCCGCGGTGAGATTGTGCTCGACAGTGTCAACCGTGAATTTGACTAAGTCAGAGCGGTCGAGAAAGGGAACGATCTTCACGCCCTTGGGCAGAATTCCGGGGTGATCCTTATCTCCGTTCAGCCTGTCCACTTCTTTGTGAATGCCAACGAGGACTGGGTCGGAGTCGTTGCCCTTCTGCAAGAGCACGATGCCTTCAACTGTGTCGGGATTATCGACGATCTTGCCATCGGCGCGGTGAATGGCTTTGCCGATCTGGCCGAGGCGAATCTTCGGTCCCTGCGCGACCGTGGCGATGTCTTTGATCTTGATCGCCGTGCCATTCGTGGTCTTGACGACGGTGTTCTCGATGTCCTGCACACTGGTGAAGAGGCCGACAGATTGCACGTTGATTTGCTGCGCGCCCTGCTCGATGAAGCTTCCGCCGCCGTTGGTGTTGTTGTTCGAGATCTGTTGCTCGACCTGTCCGATGCTCAGCCCGTAGGAGACCAGCTTCTCCGGGTCGAGCTTGATCTGATACTCCTTGGTAGGCCCGCCGAAACTGGATACATCGACCACGCCGGTCACACTCTTGAAGGATTTTTCAAGCGTCCAGTCCTCGAATGATTTCTTCTCCATCACGTCGTAGGCGGGATTGGTGCTCTCCAGCGTGTACCAGAAGATCTGGCCGACGGGGCTCCAGTCGCTGCCCATCTGGGGAACTAGATTGGCGGGGAGGCTGACCATGCTGAGCCTCTCCAGCACGTGTTCGCGGTTGACATCGCTGGTGGAGTCGTCGTCGAAGATCAACATCAGACTGGACAAGCCGGCCAGCGTGGTGGAACGCAGATGCGTGAGGTGGGGAATGCCGGCCATCTGGATTTCGACCGGCACGGTGACCTGCCGCTCGATCTCCTCGGCCGAGCGGCCGGGCCACTGAGTGATAATCTGCACGTAGTTGTTGGCGACATCGGGATAGGCTTCGACAGGCAAGTTGCGGAAGCTGATAATGCCCCACGCGGAGAGCACCACCACGCCGCCGAGGACCAGCCAGCGGTTCC